>JAJZZP010000127.1 GCA_021797515.1 Bacillota bacterium
AATTCATGTCCCGCGCCATGGCCGAGATGCATACCATGCATGAGCGGTTTGGGGTGACGCTGCGCAAGGCGGCCTATTTAGTGGCCACCGAACGCATTGCGCAAGCCATGCGGGTTCGCGGGTGGCTAAGGTAAGGGTAAGGGAGGTAACGATGACGTGGGTGACCCTAAAGAAGAGCTGCTCGCTGCGTATCGTCAGTGGGATAAAGCGGTATTAAAGCCCTTTGTCACGAAAAGTGCGTTCCAGGAGTCCTCATTTGAAACGGTCTCGGAGATGCCTGTAGACCCCCTTTACACGCCACTAGATTGGGAATCTTCCGATTATCAGGACAAATTGGGGTTTCCTGGGATGGCTCCTTTTACCCGTGGCATTTATCCTACTATGTACCGGGGTCGATTCTGGACCATGCGCCAGTACGCCGGCTTCGGGACGGCTGAAGAATCCAATCGCCGCTATCGGTATCTATTAGAACAAGGCCAAACCGGGTTGTCGGTTGCATTTGATTTGCCGACACAAATGGGCTATGACTCCGATGATCCGGCGGCCGATGGAGAAGTGGGTAAAGTTGGGGTGGCCATCGATTCTTTGGCCGACATGGAGATATTATTGGATGGAATTCCATTGGATCGGGTTTCGGTCTCGATGACGATAAATGCACCTGCCGCTATTTTATTGCTGATGGTGGCGGCGGTGGCAGAAAAACAGCAAGTACCATTGGCCAAACTCTCGGGGACCATTCAAAACGACATTTTAAAGGAATATGCTGCACGGGGCACTTATATTTTCCCACCCAAACCTTCGATGCGACTTATCACAAATACATTTCAGTGGTGTGCTAAAAACCTGCCTAGTTGGAATACGATAAGTATTTCCGGATATCACATTCGTGAGGCAGGATCGACGGCGGCTCAAGAGATAGCGTTTACCTTAGCCAATGGGGTGGCCTACGTAGAAGCAGCCATCGCGGCCGGCCTAGCAGTTGACTCTTTTGCTCCGCGCTTGTCTTTCTTTTTCAACGCACACATGGACTTTTTTGAAGAGGTGGCAAAATTTCGAGCCGCTCGACGATTGTGGGCGGAGATTATGCAGCGTCGGTTTAAGGCGCAAGATCCTCGATCCTGGCAACTGCGATTTCACACTCAAACAGCCGGGTCTACGCTGACAGCGCAACAACCTGACAATAATGTGGTGCGTGTAACGTTGCAGGCATTATCGGCAGTGTTGGGTGGAACGCAGTCGTTGCACACTAATTCTAAGGATGAAGCTTTGGCATTGCCTACCGAAATGTCGGCCCGATTGGCATTAAGAACTCAACAGGTCATTGCCTATGAAAGTGGTGTCACCGCGACGGTAGACCCTTTAGGGGGATCATACTATGTAGAGAATCTCACGGACCGTTTAGAAGCTTTAGCTAAAACTTATCTACAGCACATTGACGAGATGGGTGGCGCTGTCGAAGCTATCGAGCAAGGCTATGTGCAACGTGAGATTCAAGATGCAGCCTGGCGATTCCAACAAAAAATTGAGCATAGTCAACGTGTGATTGTAGGAGTCAATCGGTTTGTTACGGACGACGAGGATCATCGCGACTTACTTCGGGTCGATGCCACGCTACAAACCCGGCAAATTGCCAAATTGGCAAAAACTCGGCGTCAAAGGGACGCGGCATCGGTTAATGCTGCCTTAGCCTGGCTAGATCGAGCCGCCGTCAGTGGAGAAAATCTCTTAGACCCGCTTTTGGCAGCAGTCAAGGCTTATGCTACGTTAGGAGAAATGGTTCGGGTATTAAAGAGGCATTTTGGGCAGTATCATCCACCTGCAGTGTTATAGAAAGGCTGTGAGCCATGAAATTGGATCATCTAGGGGTCGCGGTGCGGCATTTGGACGAAGCAATTATCCTCTACGAAGCGATGGGACTTGAGGTCGCGCATCGTGAGCAAGTGACTCAGGACCAGGTGTCGGTAGCCTTCATTCCATTTGGTGGAGGGCGTTTTGAGTTGCTAGAGCCTTTGGCTGACACCTCGCCCATTGCAAAATTTTTGGATCGGCGAGGACCCGGGTTACACCATGTGGCACTTGAGGTGCCAAATATTCGAAAAACTCTCGGTGATTTGAAGAAGCGGGGTTTGCAACTGATTGATTCCGAACCTCGACCTGGTGCGGATCAGTCTTTGGTCGCGTTTGTACACCCATCCGCAACGGGGGGGATTCTTTTGGAATTGGTTCAGCACGGGGAGGATTTGGGTGAATAAGGCGCCGTTGGAAGAGCTTTATCAAAGGCAAGCCGCTGTTGAGGCTATGGGGGGCATCGCACGGGTAGATCGCCAGCACAAGATGGGAAAATGGACTGCCCGAGAACGGATCGATGCGCTGTTGGATCCGGCAACCTTTGAGGAAATTGGTGCCCATGTACAGCACCGAGCCACGCTTTTTGGGCTGGAAAATGTTAACGCCCCGGCCGATGGGGTGGTTACTGGATTTGGTCGCATCCATGACCGGATAGTTTACGTGTTTGCGCAGGACTTCACGGTACTTGGAGGATCCCTGGGAGAAATGCATGCGGCCAAGATTCAGCGGGTGCAGGACTTGGCACTAAAGGCAGGCGTTCCTATTATCGGCCTCAACGATTCAGGGGGAGCTCGCATTCAGGAGGGCGTCGATGCGCTAAATGGCTATGGAGAAATCTTTAAGCGCAATACCTGGGCATCTGGGGTGATTCCCCAAATTACGGTTATTATGGGGCCCAGTGCCGGAGGCGCCGTGTACTCGCCAGCCCTGACCGACCTCATTATTATGGTGAAGCATACCGGGCAGATGTTTATAACCGGACCGCAGGTCATTAAGACAGTTACCGGGGAGACCGTGAGCGCGGAAGAGCTTGGCGGTGCGGTGGCACAAATTCGCCGTTCCGGAGTCGCGCATTTAGCAGCAGAAACCGATGAACAGGCATTGTCGTGGGTCCGCACGTATCTTACGTATGTGCCCAGCAATAATATGGAAGAACCGCCGCTGTATGACATTCAGGATCCGTTAGATCGCGCTGATGTTTCCTTGCGGAACCTGGTGCCGCAAGATCCCAACAAACCCTATGATGTGATCCTGGCTATTGCGGCGATGCTGGACCGTGACAGTTTTTTTGAGTTGCAAAAAGGATTTGCCGATAACTTGGTAGTCGGTTTGGGGCGTATCGGTGGCCATTCTGTTGGCGTAGTGGCCAACCAACCTCGGGTTTTAGCAGGGACCTTGGATATCAATGCCTCCACGAAACTCGCTAGATTTGTAAGATTTTGTGACGCTTTTAATATCCCGGTGGTGACTTTGGTAGATACCCCGGGATATCTTCCGGGGACAGCCCAAGAATTTGGCGGTATTATCCGTCATGGCGCCAAGGTGCTCTACGCTTATGCTGAAGCAACGGTACCGAAGGTTACGGTAATATTGCGCAAGGCATATGGTGGCGCTTATTTGGCGATGTGCAGCCGATCATTGGGCGCCGATTTAGCGTTCGCTTGGCCGTCGGCGGAGATTGCAGTCATGGGTCCCGATGGTGCAGCGAACATTATCTTTAAAGACGAGATCGCCACGGCTCCGGATCCGGATGCAGTGCGCAAGGCGAAATCCGTCCAATATCAAGAACGTTTTGCCAACCCTTATGTGGCAGCGCAACATGGATATATTGACGCGGTAATAGACCCTGGCGAAACGCGGGCTCACGTGGCACGTGCTTTAATGAGCCTACATAATAAGAAGGAGGACCGGCCACGAAAACGGCATGGGAACATTCCCTTATGAGACCTGAAGACGAAGGTTTGGTGGATGAACAGTGGCCCCCCCAGGTAGTGGCCAGCATTGCAGCAACGTTGGCCTTGATGTGGGGGGATGATGTTGATGTATATCCGGGACGGATACGTGTTAGAGAAGAGTGGCCACGCACGACACTGTGGCGATGGCTTTAGAAATTGAGTAGAAGGGGCGACAACCAATGGCAGTCCGGAAGTTTCGCATAACGGTAAATGGGGTAGTGTATGAGGTGGAGGCGGAAGAGATCCCGTCGGATGGGAAAGTTGAGTCCCCTAAGACATCCCAACCCGCAGTCGTCCAAGAAACGCCAGTGCCGCCTAAAGCCGTGAAAAGAGCCCAAACGGTAGTCAAGGATACCGCGGTTATTGTGGAGGCGCCCCTTCCTGGAGCCGTGTTGGACGTGCGTGCCCAAGTGGGACAAGTGGTTGAGATGGGGCAAATCATCGTGATTTTAGAGGCGATGAAGATGGAAAACGAAATTACCGCACCGGTTGCGGGACGTATTAGCGCAATTCAGGTGCAAAAAGGGGGGGCGGTTAATGCCCAGGATCCCCTTTTCACCATCGAGCCCTAAATCAGAGCATCTCGTGGTAATCGCTCCTCATCCCGACGATGAGGCTTTGGGTGCCGGGGGATTGATAAGCTATTTCGTAGAAAACGGCAATACTGTCGATGTGATCTTACTGACCATGGGTGACGGGTTTGTCCAAGATGCCGAACGGTACTATTTATCGTTCGATGTGACGGCCGCTGAGTACATCAATTTGGGATATCGCCGTATGCGGGAAACAATCGATGCTATGGCTGTCTTAGGTGTGGGCGCTGACCATGTGCATTTTCTCGGGTTCCCCGATGGGGGACTGGATCGACTCCTGTTTGACCACTGGGACCAAGAGCCATTTTGCAGTACTACCACCGGAGTGTCTTACGGACCCTACATTGAGTCTTATGGAGAAAAATCGCCATATTTAGGACGAACGCTGCTTATCTTGTTGCGGCAACTGTTGGTTCAATTGAAGCCCACCTGGATTGTGTCGCCTAGTGCTTACGACGAACATCCTGATCATTGGGCGGCTGGGGCATTTGCCCGTCTGGCGGGGACTGATTTGGCGAATCCAGTGCATCACTTCAGTTATTTGGTACACTGGCCGGGATGGCCCTTACCGCTGGCTTTTCGACCCCGTCTCCATCAAAAGGCCCCGCATATATTGTCCCAATCACATCCTGGACGTTGGCGAGAATTTGTGTATGATGCCGACAACGTAGCTCGGAAACGACGAGCTCTCATGACGTATCAAAGTCAGGTGGAGTTAATCAAGCCCTTTATGCTGGCATTTGCCCGGCGGTCTGAGGTATTGCTGGAAGAGACGGTGGCTAATATGCCCACCGGGCATTGGATCACCGTGCCGACACCATCTAGAAATCACTGGACGCGCTATCTCAAACAGGAGAGCCCCATTAACAACGTGGCTTGGGCCATCTTCGCCAAAGATCAACACGTACGGGTGGAATGGGACAGACCAATGCGGTCCGAAGAAATTTTGCACATTTCACTTCACATGCCACATACCCAAACCCTGAGACACTGGCGTATTGACGCTTCCGGGGCCGTGAGCGGGGATCGAAGCGACACGGTTCAGGTGTCGCTCGACCCCTTGGTATTGGAGGCATCATGGCCTATAAGCGAGTTTGACGGAAATCAAGTAGCGATGGTCGGGGTGCAGATGGCGAACCAGGGGGTTTGGATTGGTCGTACTGCAATGGAGCGCTATCGGGTGTCCCAGATTCTCGATCACAACACGGAAGATTAGGAGGAAGGGCGATGAAAGTTTGGCTTTCAGTGGACATGGAAGGAATTAGCGGTATTGTCGAGCGATCCCAATTGTTGCGCGGGGAACTGCAATACGAGAGGGGCCGGGAACTCCTTATGACCGAATTGCATGTGATTCTGGGCGCCCTAAAATCAGAGCCTGATGTATCCGAAATTATTGTAAATGACTCCCACGACGGTATGGTCAACCTGCTGTGGGATCAAATCCCTGAAGGTGTGCGTCTCATTTCTGGGGGCACTAAGGCATTGTCCATGAACCAAGGAATGGCGGGAGCCGACGTGGGATTTTTCGTGGGATATCACGCGATGGCCGGCACTACCGCGGCGGTAATGGACCATACTTATGCCGGGCAAATTTTTCGGGTACGGTTAAATGGCTGCGAAGTAGGTGAGACAGGCATTAATGCTGCAGTGGCAGGACATTTTGGGGTGCCTATTGCTATGATAAGTGGAGATGACAAATTGTGCCTGGAGGCCGTAAAGTTGTTGCCTGAGGCCGTGACGGTCATGGTAAAAGAGGGCGTTAGTCGCAATTCAGCTAAATTGTATTCATCGTCAGAAACCTCAGCCCGATTGACCAGGGGAGTGAAGGACGCGTTAGCCCGATTTCGTCGTTCAGAGTTGAAACCGTTTAGGGTGTCATCTCCAGCGGAATGGGAAATTACCCTAATGACGGCAGATATGGCGGACCGTGCTATGTATTGTCCAGGAATGGAGCGTGTGGATGGTCGAACAGTGTCTTACCGAGATTCGACAGTGCTGGAAGGATTTCGCGCTTTTTACACCGTCATGGCATTAACCAGCGGACGACCTTTATATGGCTGAGTGCAATCCATGGTTGGAATTTTCTGTTATTCGGTCCGAACCATCTTTTGCAATGATCGGAGACCCATGTTGGAATAGACGGTTGGTGCTCGACGGTTTGCGCCCTCCACAAGTTGGAAAGTCCGTCGAAGGCGAACTAGTCCATAGAGGGTGTCGAAAAATGCAGGATCCTCTGGAATCGCGATCAGACGCCGTTGGACTTTCCTGTCGAAAGGATTGGCTTGAACCGGGTATTTTGTTGGCAGTATAACCAAGCGCAGGTGGTTTAAATGTGTTGGTCGGTGCCATTTATGGAGACCGCAATAGTCGCTCAAAATGGGTGGATTGGGGACGAATACTAGTGCACGAACGCCGCCGAATCTCCAGAATCAGTTCGGTGAAGTAGGTTGCAGTGATCAGAGGAAAAGCTTGGTCAGGAGGTTGCAACAGCTTACCATAAATATATGAATGTCGCTGACAATATGGTATAATGTTGCTGAGGCTATCGATCCGTGGACGAGCAATTTGTCAGCATCGGCAAGGCCGCCAAGATGCTCGGCATGAGCATTGACGGACTCCGGAAGTGGGAACGCGAAGGACGCCTGATTCGGGAGCGGACCGTGGCGAATCATCGGCGCTATCGGGTCGCGGACTGACGCGCCGTGATGCTCGGGATCGGGCAATAAGCACCAAGTAATTGGTCTGATAATTGCGAAAATAGGCGAGGGACGAGAAGGCCAGGTTAAAATTAACCCATGAGACACGTGATGTGGTGGACGACGGGCGCAATAGCTCTAGGAACCATTGTGTTGGTAGCATTCCTAGGAACGCGAGGGGGCACATGGCAAACCGTTAGAGATGGGATTCAAACCGCGACCATCCCGCGGAGTTGGAATTTGCGCCAAGTGAACCATGGCGAACAGGTCTATTTCCCACTACAAAACAAGGAAACTTGTCTGTGGTTGGTTTCCTCACGGCAATCTCCCTTTAGCCCAGGAAACGGTGCGAGCCAGATTTCTAGTCCCCAACCGGGTGTCGTGGAATGGCAGGTGTCCACGACTCAACATGGTGTACGGATGGTAAATTTTTACGGAATTTTTCACCAATCACGGCAATATCGCGGAGTTCATATCCTGGTGCCTGCGCACCAACTTGCCTTGGGCTCTCAAATCTTAGGGAGTTGGCAACCGAACTCATAGGGGCGTGTTCACTATTGTCGGCAAAGCCGTAAGCTTTCCGTCCTTATTTGGCTGTCCGAGGCACTTAATAAGAACCGGCTGTGATTGGATACTTTCACTTATGGAGAACGGGCCACTTTTCCGGCTCAACCAATCCAATTGTCATCGGGCCAGCTTGTCTAGCGACGGGAATCAAAAATAGAACTGCGACGCGTCGCCTGGATCAACTTCAAAATCGGAATTGTAAAATCCCACAACAGTTGAAAGTCCCGCAAATTGAGCCAAGGTAGCGTAAGAAAACCTGGTTGATTTAGGAACAGGCATTGAATTTCATGATCTTGGGATTTTGCAGAAATACCATCCTTGAGGGTAAATCAAATGGCTGGTGGAGGCGAGGGGAGTCGAACCCCTGACCTTCGACTTGCGATGCCGACGCTCTCCCAACTGAGCTACGCCCCCACAACGACTTCTCATTATACGGATCGTGTTGTACAGTGTCAACGACTTTTATTTTGTTGCCAAATTTAGTGATAATCTCCTTATATTTGCCGCGAACATCAATTATGCGGTCACTTGTCCCCAGTTTTTGTAAGTAAAAACTTTTTTTCTAAAGCAGGAACCTTAAACATTGAAAGCGAAACCACAAGTGGAGTAAAGTGGAGGATAATGGAGACAAAGTGGAGGTGAGTGGGGGATGTTGATGGGCGAATATTTTCATGCCTTGGATGATAAAGGTCGTCTCATCCTTCCTGCTCGCCTTCGCGATGATCTTCAAGATCATTTTGTCATGACTAAAGGACTCGATGGTTGTTTGTTTTTTTACGCCATGGACGAATGGCAAAAAATGGAGGAGAGATTAAGGTCTCTTCCAATGACAAATGCTAATGCGCGAGCTTTTCAACGATTGTTTCTGGCGGGAGCTCAAGATGTGGAAGTTGACCGCCAATTTCGGATTACCATTCCTCCTCGATTGCGGGAATTTGCCGGAGTGCAAAAAGATGTAGTGCTCGTCGGAGTCAGCAGTCGCGTCGAGTTATGGGCCCTTGATCGATGGACAGAGTACCAATCGACCGCTCAAGCAGGTTACGAAGACGTTGCAGAGAAAATGGGAGACTTCGGTTTTTGAGGGAGGTGGTGGCTTGGTGACATTTACTCATGTAAGTGTTATGCCCGAGCAGGTTTTGGCCCACTGGGTCACAGACCCGTCCGGGTTATACCTTGACGCAACATTAGGCGGAGGAGGTCATAGCCACTTGCTGCTATCTCAATTTCCCGACTGTCGTCTCATTGCTATTGACCAGGATCCTGCGGCAGTGTCCCAAGCTCATGATCGGTTAGGAGCATGGAGTTCCCGGGTGTCGATACGCCAGGGTAATTTTCGCAGGTTAGACGATATTTTGAGCCCAGACGAAAAAGGCGCGGTTCAGGGTATCTTGTTTGACTTAGGAGTATCTTCACCACAACTAGACCAGATGGCGCGCGGATTTGGCTACCAAAATATCGATGCCCCTTTGGATATGCGGATGGATCCCGATAATCCAGTCACCGCATTTCGATTAGTAAATATGAAGCCTAGAGAAGATATTATCCGTGCTCTAAAAGAGTGGGGCGAAGAGCGTTGGGCATCGCGGATTGCAGACTTCATCGTGAGTGCCAGGGAGAAAGAGCCCATTCGCACGACCGGTCAACTGGTGGAATTAATTAAAGCGGCCATTCCGGCTTCGGCGCGGAGAACAGGAGGACATCCCGCCCGGAGGACGTTTCAAGCCCTGCGTATCTGGGTCAATGATGAATTGGCGGCATTAAAGCAAGGACTGGCTGCTGCTATTGACGTTGCTGCACCCAAAGGGCATATTGTGGCCATTTCATTTCAATCGCTCGAAGACCGCATAGTTAAACACACGTTCCGGGAATGGCAGGCAAGTCAACGCGGAATTGTAGTTACCCGTCGGCCACTCATTCCCTCCCCTGAGGAAATCGAAAGTAATCCGCGGTCTCATTCGGCCAAATTGCGCGCTTTTGCTAAGGGTTAGCAGCGGGTCCTTATCCCGGGAATGCCTGTGTTCATAGCATCGACATAGTTCGTCTTAAGATAACAAATTTCGAGGTTTTGGTTCCAAGGAGGTTGAAGTTCAATGATCAACCAGCAAGAAAATGAATATGTTTTGTACAAAGAGGGTAATTTAGCCCGCACTTGGGAAAAGAAACTGCGTCCCAAAATGACGCCGCGTCCTCGACGCAAATTTAACGGGCTAGCCCATACCATATTGTGGATTATGGGGGTTTGGGCTGTCGGTATGGGGGCGTCTCTTTTGGCTGTTCATGTCTTAGTGATGGGTTATCAGGTCGATGCCCTATCATCCCAATATACGGATTTGACTCGACAGAACCAAGTATTGGCTGCCACGGTGACCCAATTGAGTTCTCCTCAAGTTTTGGCGGCTGATAGCCAAAAATATCATGTAGCCCTCAAGAGTCCTATGATTCACACGGGCATTCACAGTGCCGCTCCTGCGGTTGCAAAGAGCACACCATGGTATGGACGCGTGTCGCAATGGATATTGGCTTTGCGGCAAGCATTAGTTGCCAAATGAAGAAAAAATCTACGCACTTGGTGCGGCACCGGGCTCGGCTGCTGTTGCTGTACACAGCCTTGTTTTCGGCATTGCTGCTGGTTCGACTTCTCATGATTCAGGTTGCCGACGCTAATCAACTTCATGCTTATGCCTCCAGCATTCATGTGCACCGCATTGCATTACCGGCGAGCCGGGGGGAGATTGTGGACCGCAACGGAATAGTGCTGGCAATGGATACTCCGACCTATCAAGTGGTTGCTGTACCCAAATATTTGACTTCACGAAAACAGGTGGAAAGCGCAGCGGTAACTTTGGCCCATTATTTGCCGTTTTCCTCCAAGTTGTTGGCGTCAGTATTGGGTAATGGGTCATGGTATGCATTGCTGGCGCGTTCGGTATCCAGTGCTGTGGCGCATCAGATCTCAACGTTAAATTTGCCGGGAATCTCGGTGGTTCCGTCTACTGGGCGTGAATATCCTAACGGAACTTTGGCCTCGCAAGTGTTGGGAATGGTGGGATCTCAAGGCCAAGGACTAGCGGGAGTAGAATACGAATACAATAAAATTTTGGCTGGCAAGCCAGGTAGTTGGGTTGTGAGAACCGACGCTGCCGGAAATCCGCTGCCACAATGGCAGCTAGCCTATAAGGCGCCGGTACCGGGTGATACCGTACAGTTGACCATTGATGCCAATATTGAAGCTGCTGCCCAAAAATGGTTGAAGTGGGGTATTAAGAGAGCCCATGCCCTCAACGGCACGGTCATTGTGCTCAATCCGCATACCGGATCTGTCATTGCGCTTGCCAACTGGCCCAATTTTAATCCCAACAATTACTACAATGCGACGCCGTTGCAGATGAACGATTATGCCGTAGAGGATCCGGTGCCGCCGGGCTCGATCTTCAAACCAGTCACGGCAACGGCGGGATTGACACTGGGTTTGTTTACGCCTAACAGTATGTTTGATACGGTAGGCTATAAAATCGTGGACGGAGTCCGCATTAACGATTGGAATCCAAATGGCTGGGGTTGGATTACACTGACGCGAGGGCTTGAGGTTTCCTCGGACCAGGTGTTTATGGATGTGGCGCTAAAAGTCGGAGCCGCAAGTTTGTATCATTTCATCAAGCTGTTCGGCTTTAACCATCCTAGCAATGTGGGGTTGCCTGGAGATTCCCCAGGGCTTTGGGTTCCTTTGAACCAGGTGAACCCGGTTGATTTGGCGACAATCGGATTCGGACAGGGCTTTGCCGCTACTGCAATGCAGATGGTTGCGGCGGATTCTGCGGTGGCCAACAATGGAGTCATGATGCAGCCGCATATTTTGAAAGCTGTCCTATCGCCCCATGGCACGGTGGTGAAAGCAGTGAAACCCAAAGTCGAATCTGTCACGACCACGCCAGCCATAGCCGAGGAAATACAGCATATGATGACCCTTGAAGCCACTCAGGGAACGGGAGTTCCAGCTCAGGTGCCAGGGTATATCATTGCTGGGAAAACGGGCACCTCGCAAAAAATTGTGAATGGACGCACCTCAAACAACTTGTTTATCGCGTCATATATGGGAATGGGCCCGATGCCCAAGCCTCGGTTTATCATGTTGGTCATGATTAACCGCCCGATTGGTAACTTATTTTATGGGGATCAAGTGTCGGCACCCGTGTGGAAACATATTGCGGAGTTTATGTTTCATTATTGGAACATTAAGCCTTATGCGGGCCCGGACAATGGTTCCAAACCCTTGAAGCCCTAAGGTTCTTTTGATTGCATGGCCTGCATAAGCATTGTGAGTAACAGCCCGTCCTGCAAAAGGAGGCTTGCTCACAATGGATAGTCGACCGACGTTGGTGATGAAGCGCAGGAATTTTTTGGTGCTGGCTCTGGTGGGGGTGTTCGATGTCGGACTCTTGGGTCGTTTGGTTACGGTGCAAGGTGTTGAAGGGCCAAAATTACAAAAAATAGCAGAATCTGCTCATTTCCGAGGAGTGCCTTTAGCTGCCTTTCGCGGTAACATTGTTGATCGTCATGGACATCTTCTGGCTGGTAGCCATCATGCCTACTCGGCTTACGCGATTCCGATTCAAACCAGGAAACATCGATTTGCCGAAGCCACTCTTCTATCCGTGATGTTGAATATGTCTGTGGACCGGTTGTTGCGTCGATTATCACGGCACCAGGGTTTTGTTTGGGTAAAAAGGCGTTTGACAGCTTCCGAGCTGGACCAAATACGCGGACAGATGGCCGCATTGCCGGGCGTTTATTTGGTGACTGAAACCGCCAGATATTATCCTGAAGGGGCATTAGTTGGTCCGGTACTGGGTTTTACCGGCATTGACAATCAAGGTCTAGCCGGTATCGAAATGGTTTATAACAAGTATTTGCAAGGAAAGCCCGGCAGTATTCAGGAAGAATATGATGTGACCGGGCAGACCATCCAATTTGCGCGGCAACGTGTAGTCCCGCCGTTACAAGGGGACACATTGGAATTAACATTGGATGAGAAAATTCAGTGGATGGCCGAACGTGCCTGCGAGCAAGCTATGATTACCACAGGAGCCAAGTCAGTTAGTATCGCGATAATGCACCCCCGCTCTGGTGGTCTTCTTGCGTTGGCCCAACGCCCGTCATTTGACCCAAATCATTTTAGAGACTATAACCCGAAAAATTACCGTGTACTAGCGGTGTCGGACACGATTCCGCCGGGGTCGATCTTTAAACCAGTGACCTTGGCAGCTGCTCTTGAGGAAGGTACTACCAGCCCGGGGGCAGGATTCTATTGCCCTGGGTTCAAAGTTGTGCTGGGACGCCGTGTGAACTGCTGGAGGCCTCAGGGTCATGGGGCAGAATCATTGGCTGCGGTCGTTAAAAATTCCTGCAATGTGGGGTTTATGGACTTGGGATTGGGGCTCGGAGTGGCTAAGTTTTATGAGTACTTAGACAAATTCGGAATCTCCAAACCCATACCTATAGACCTTCCTGGTCAAGCCCGGGGAATTTTTCCTAAAGCATCTCGGGTCACCGCATTAGATCTAGCGATTATGGCGTTTGGCCAAACTCTCACCGTGTCGCCGATCGCACTGCTAAACGCGATTTCCGCCATCGCCAATGATGGAACCCTACTGGTTCCTCATCTGGCAAGAGTGATCAAAAAACCAGACGGCACAGTGGTCAAACAGTTTGATCGCCAAGTGGTGCGACAAGTAGTATCTTTACATGTGGCTCAGTTAGTGCAAAATATGATGGTTGCAGTCGTGTCTTCGGGTACCGGAAAGTTGGGACAGGTGCCGGGGTTTAGGATGGCCGGGAAGACGGGTACGGCCCAAAAGGTGATTAATGGGCGAGTGGAAAAGGGCGTGTATATCGCATCGTTTGTTGGATTTGGTCCCGTACCCAACCCCGAAGTGGCCATTATGGTCAACGTGGATGAACCAGTAGGGGCGTTTTATGGAGGGCAGGTAGCCGCCCCCATATTTGCTCAGCTTGGCCGAGACATATTTAGACATTTAGGCCTTCAGCCCACAGAACCCATACTGCCGCCAAAAACTGGGTCGCTACAAATGGTGCCCAATCTGGTAAATTTGGACCCAGTGAGTGCTCAAGATGATGCCGAAGCCTTTGGATTTTCGGTACAATTTACAGGACAGGGAAATGTTGTAGTGGAACAATCGATTGAATATGGGGGTTGGCGCCCTACGGGAACATTGTTGCAATTGACGTTGGGACGTCATCCGAGAATCTATTTAGAGTGGGTGGCGGTTCCCAGCTTTGTTGGACTGCCGATCGGAACTGCACAACGACTAGCATTGGAGTTAGGTCTTAACGTGGTTCCTCAAGGGTTGTCGGTGGCACCCGTGGAACGGCAGTCTATTGTTGCCGGTACCGAAGTGCGATCCGGCACCACCATTGTGGTAATGTAGCGGGAACAGGAAACCAAGCTGAAGGCAGGAGGGGAACTGATGCTGTTGGAAGAACTGGGTAAGGCACTGGCGGAGGTGACACCGGTGGGGTCCCTTGATGTGGACCTCACCGGGATCGCCTATAATTCACGGGTGGTGGAACCAGGCAATCTGTTTTGTGCTATTCCAGGATTTCGTACTGATGGGCATCTTTATTGCCAAGAAGCTATGGCACGTGGCGCCGCTGCATTTCTCGTGGAACGCTCCGAAGCGATACCTCAAGGCAAACCGGGATTGGTCGTTCCCAATGCCCGAGCTGCAATGGCGAAAGTTGCCGATCTTTTTTTTGGTAGCCCCTCACGACGATTATGGATGGTAGGGGTCACGGGTACCAATGGTAAGACGACAACAACCCATCTGGTTCGAGCGCTTTTGGAGGCTAATGATGTGAGCTGTGGGTTGACTGGCACGCTGCATACTTTGATGGGGGTGGAGAGTTTCAAAGTCTCTCGGACCACCCCGGAAGCGCCAGATCTGCAGAGCATTTTGCGACATATGGCAGACCGCGGCATGAAAGCCGCAGTAATGGAGGTGTCGTCACATGCACTGGTGCTGTCACGCGTGGATACCGTAGCGTATAATGTTGCGGTATTCACTAATTTGACGCAGGACCATCTCGACTTTCACCCCGATTTGGAATCCTATTTTCAAGCAAAATCTTTGTTGTTTACCAGGCTGGGAGAAGTTCCCAAACCTGGTCCCATGGCTGCCGTCATTAATGGGGACGATCCCTATGCTGGGCGTTTAACGGCATTAAGTCATGTTCCGGTGGTCACGTATGGGCTCTCAGACGGTGTGGATGTAAGAGCCAGCACGGTGCAAATTGCCAGTCGTGGGGTGCAATTCCTGGCCGAATTTCCTGATGGTCAAAATCAGGCGATCGAATTTGGAATGACGGGACGCTTCAATGTGTCCAATGCTTTGGCTGCGCTATCTGTAGGCTACGTATGGGGATTAGAGCCGCGTAAAATGGCGGAAGCTTTGGCTCGGTATCCAGGTGTTCCGGGACGCTTTGAAAGAATTGATGAAGGACAGCCGTTCACTGTCATCGTAGATTATGCACACACGCCTGATGGCTTAAAGAATGTATTACAAACGGCGCGTGAGTTTGCCATGGGGCACATTGGCGTGGTGTTTGGGGCGGGAGGTGATAGGGATCGGGGAAAACGTTCGATGATGGGTGAAGTGGCAGGACAATTGGCGGATTGGGTAATGCTGACCGCGGATAACCCACGATCCGAAGACCCGATGGATATCATTCACCAGATTGCTCAAGGAGTAGAGCAATCGCATGGCCAGTACGAGGTGGAATTGGACCGTGAACGTGCCATCCGCCAAGCGCTGCATCGGGGGCAACCTGGTGACGTGATCTTGATTGTTGGTAAAGGACATGAAACTTATCAAATCTACCGGGATGCCACTATTCATTTTGACGACCGAGAAGTGGCGCGACAAGTGTTGAAGGAGTTGCGCAAGGCATGATGACGATGAGTTTTGGGGAAATCATAGAGTGGACCGGAGCTCTCCCGGAACACGTCGACGCGACACGAATCGTCACTAATGTGACCATCGACAGCCGACAAACGATGCGTAACAGTTTGTTTATTGCCTTGCCAGGGACACGGCATCACGGGCATGAATTTGTCGCTGATGCGTGGCAGGCAGGGGCCACGGCAATGGTTGAGTCGACTTTTGGTTTATCTGGCGGACCATTGCTAAGGACTGACAACCCGCTTAGGGCCATGGACGATATCATGCGCCAGATGATTTTAGCCCGCCACATCCACATCGTTGGCATTACGGGTAGTGTAGGCAAGACCAGTCTCAAGGAATTAGCCACAGCCGTATTACGCACCCGATATGATACGGGGCTGTCTCATGGGAATTACAACACGGCTATTGGTTTGCCCCTCTCCTTTTTCGGCGAATCCGACATGATGACCCACTTTGTCGCGGAAATGGGAATGCGGCAGCGCGGAGAAATCCAGTACCTCACCGAAATTGCTCCCCCGGAGGTGGCGGCGATTAGCAACATTGGCCCAAGTCATTTGGAGCAATTAGGGTCGATGGCAGAAATTCAAGCAGCCAAAGGCGAAATTTTAGAAGGGTTAGTGCAGGGAGGCACTGCGGTACTAAATTACGATGATGTGCGGGTTCGCGAATTAGGGGAGAAGACGGGTCATCGGGTTTTGTGGTACGGTCACCATGCCCACTGTGATTTGCGAATTATTGCATCCCAAATTGAAAATTGGCATACCCGCATCGAATTGGAAAATGATCGAGGGCGCTGGCGAGTTACTTTGCCCTGGATTGGAGCCCACCATGGGT
This sequence comes from Bacillota bacterium, assembly GCA_021797515.1. Lineage (GTDB taxonomy): Bacteria > Bacillota > Sulfobacillia > Sulfobacillales > Sulfobacillaceae > Sulfobacillus_C. The sequence goes on from JAJZZP010000127.1 coordinate 16,473, forward strand.
CTAACGTTGCGGCGGCCCTATTGATTGGGGAGGTTTTAGGGATTTCCTTGCCAGATGGCATTCGCGGAATTGAAAATGTGGACCAAGAGCGGTCTCGCATTCGCCCCATAACAATGGGACAAATGATGTTGCTTAAAGATGTCTATAATGCCAGTCCGGTTTCGATGAAAGCTGGAATCGATGTCTTGAAAAGCTTTCCGGGACGAAAGGTTGCCGTTTTGGGAGACATGTTGGAACTTGGAACCGCAGAAATGCAAAGCCATTGGGAAATAGGACAATACGCTCAGGATCATGCGGATTTGGTGGTCGCCATTGGGCCGCGAAGTCACATGATTGCTCAAGGCGCTGGGTCCGTGGGACAACATTGTGAAACTCTTGAGGATGCCTTTCAATTGTTGCAGCAGATTTTGCGCCCGAATGACGTAGTCTTATTGAAGGCTTCTCGGGGTATGCACTTTGAAGATCTGGCGCGTTGGCTTGAGGATTGGGGTGGCCCCCAATGATCTTATGGGCGGCTGGACTGGTAGCGTTTGCCATGACCTTCGGCATGGGTCCCGTGGTGATTCCGTTGCTGACCCGACTGAGGTTAGGGCAAATGGTGCGAGAAGCGGGCCCGCAATCCCATTTAAAGAAGCAGGGAACACCCACTATGGGAGGAATATTATTCTTACTGCCTCTGCCGGTGGTGGTGGCAATCTTTGATCGGCAAAGTCTGGAGGCTTGGGCACTGGTTTTTATCATCTGGGGGTTTGGATTGGTGGGGTTTGCCGATGATTTCCTGAAGGTGGCGTTAAAACGTCCGTTGGGACTTCGAGCCCGAGAAAAACTTTTGCTGCAAGTCGTCCTGGCCGTGGTGTTCACCTGGGTAGTTGGCCAAGTGCTGCATCTGGACCAAAATTATGTGCTGCCTTTTGGGTTGGGCACGATCAGTCTCAAGTGGTGGTTTGGGCCGCTATCGGTACTGGCGATCTTGGGAAGTGGCAATGCAGTGAATATCACGGATGGGTTGGACGGTCTGGCTGCCGGGGCCACGGGCATTGCCATGATGTTTTTTACCTTCTGGGGTGTCGCTTTCCACCACAACACGGTGTCCTTGGTGGGGATGGCCATGGCGGCTGGTTTATTGGGGTTCTTGCGTTACAATGTCCATCCTGCCCGCGTTTTTATGGGTGACACCGGTTCACTGGCATTGGGAGCAGCGTTGGCCGGGTTGGCCGTTGTAAGTCAGACAACTTTATTGCTGCCCTTAATAGGTATTTTGTTTGTCGTAGAAACTCTGTCGGTCATTATTCAAGTGATTAGCTTCAAACTCACTGGGAAAAGGGTGTTTCGCATGAGTCCTATCCACCATCACTTTGAACTGGGTGGGTGGCCGGAAGAACGCGTGGTATCGGTGTTTTGGATATTTTCTATTTTGGGGGCATTGTTGGCCTGGTGGTAACGCTGCGGGGTGGGAGAAACGCGATGTCACAAGCGAAACAACGTATAGATTATATTCTGGTTGGAGCGGTGCTGTCGCTATTAGCGATTGGTACGGTCATAGTGTTTTCAGCAAGTGCCGACACGGCTTATCAGCAATTCGCATCACCCTACTACTATTTAGAACATCAACTGGCATGGGCGGTCATTGGCATTTTGGTGATGGCAGTCGCGGCACGTATCGATTATTGGCGCTATAAGCGCCTTATCTTGCCACTCTATGTGATTTCGGTTGGCCTTTTGGTACTGGTATTAATACCGCATATAGGGATTAATATTAATGGGGCACGGCGTTGGCTTGGGGTGGGGTCTTTGCAAGTTCAACCCTCAGAATTGGCAAAACTGGCGATGATTTTTATGTTTGCCCACTTGTTTAGTCGGCATCAAGACCGATTGGATGATTTTTGGCATGGCGTGGTGCCGCATATCCTGCTCGCCAGCCTTATCTTTGTGCTGGTTCTGGCCGAACCGGATCTAGGCACAACGGTTGTCATTGCCGGAACATTTTTTGTCATGCTGTTCGTAGCAGGTCTGCAAAAAAAGCACTTGTTGGGACTGACTGCCGTAGGTACCCCGATTTTGGCTTGGGCCATGTTAGGGGAGCAGTATCGAAGGCAGCGATTGCTCGCGTTTATTGATCCTTGGAAGCATCCGCTAGGAGTTGGCTTCCATACCATTCAGGCACTCTTGGCACTAGGTTCTGGCGGAGTTTTGGGAGTGGGGCTGGGTTATTCCCGGCAGGCACTCGGATTTCTTCCGGAATCCTTTACCGATTTTATCTTTGCCATTTTAGGAGAAGAACTGGGACTGTTGGGTACGGTGACTGTGGTGCTCTTGTTTTTGGTGGTGGCATGGCGTGGCTATCGGGTGGCAATGCGGGCTCCTGACCTGTTCTCTAGTCTTTTGGCCACAGGAATTACCACGATGATTGCGATTCAAGCGGCAATAAACATCGGGGTGGTTACCGCTACCCTGCCGGTTACCGGCATTACGTTGCCGTTTATTAGTTACGGGGGATCCTCTTTGGTGTTGAGTCTTGCTGGCGTCGGCATCTTGCTCAATATTAGCAGGAACGCAATATGACCATTTGCATACGCTAGGAGTGTTCCCCAAAACGAGGCTTAAGCAGCAGGGAGCGATGGAAGTGAAGATGGTGGTAACCGGGGGTGGCTCCGGAGGTCACATTTATCCGGCGTTGGCCATTGTTGATGCCATGCGGCGGCGCGATTCCGATCTTGAGGTTCTCTATGTCGGAACGGACCATGGTTTGGAGAAGGACCTTGTGACAAGAGCCGGCATTCCGTTTGCAACCATCCACGCACGAGGTCTCTTGGTTCATGGATGGGCAGCTAAACTAGGCGGTGCTGTGGCAGCGACACGTGGCCTTCGAGATGCATTGATCTTGCTGTCACGGTATCGTCCTTCAGTGGTGGTAGGCACTGGCGGTTATGTTTCCGGCCCCGTCGGGCTGGCGACAGTTATCTTGCGTCAACCCTTGGTATTGCAAGAACAAAATGTTTGGCCGGGATTTACCAATCGCAAGCTAGCGACGCATGCGACCAAGGTTTTGGTCCCTTTTGAAGAGGCGAAGTCCAACTTTCCTCCTGGATCGCCTCTGACGGTGGTGGCGAATCCGGTAACAATTTCGGTGACTGACTCTAAAGCGATGATCCGAGACGAATTAGGGATGCCAAGAGATACGGTCGTAATATTGGCCACGGGAGGCAGCCAAGGTGCGAAGGCACTGAATCAATTTTTGCTGTCATGGGTAAGCAGGCTAAATGATGAACAAAATTGGGGAATTTTTTGGATGACTGGGAAACGCTATTACCCAGAGATCAAAGCGCAACTGGGCCAAATGGCGTTGGACCCCAAAAGGGTTCTGGTGGTCGAATACTTTTATCAGATACAAAAGTATCTTCGTGCTTCGGATATATTTTTTGGTCGCGCCGGAGCGATGAGTGTGGCCGATTGTGCGGCGTTTGGCTTGCCCGCAGTACTGGTGCCATCACCCAATGTATCTGAGGACCATCAAACCCGCAATGCCGAGGTGTTGGTCAAACGCGGAGCGGGATACATGGTGCCGGAATCACAATTGCAAATCCGTGGGGCCTCGGTATTGGAGAAAGTTTTAATGGATAGCGGTCTGCGGGACAAAATGAGGCAAAATGTGCAAAGCCTTTTTGACCCCGAGGCGGAAAACAAGGTCGTGGATGCCATTTTGCAAGCGGCGCGAGTGTGAGGAGGCGAGGTTCTAGTGAATGCCTCACAAATTATTGACCAATTAGGCGAATTGGATATTGGGGCAGTGCGGCAAGACGAACCCTTAAGACGTCATACGTCCTTTAAGATTGGTGGCCCAGCAAGATTTTTCGTCGAACCAGAATCACAGTCGGCCGTGGTACGGGCGTTAAATTGGGTCCGCGATCATCGCATTCCCTATTTCATCATTGGGCAAGGCACCAATATCTTGGTGTCCGATCAAGGCTTGAATGCAGTGGTGATTTCCACTGCCCGAGGACTTAAGTCGATTGCGGTGGAGGCGCCGTATCTGTCTGCCGGATCTGGAGTGCTGTTGACCAAACTGGCCCACACTGCTGCGCGGGCAGGGCTTACCGGCTTAGAGTTTGCTATCTCGATCCCGGGTACTCTGGGGGGCGCGTTAGTCATGAATGCCGGGGCCCATGGCTCATCCATGGTAGCTGTTGTCGACCGCGTTACGGTATGGGATCCGATTCGCGGCGTGCGGGAAATCCCCGCATCGGAAGCGGAGTTTGAGTACCGCAAGAGTCGATTTCAAAAAACTCCTTGGATCGCGCTGGAGGCGAGTCTAGAGCTTAGCCCAGGGGATCCTGTTCAGATTCGTGAAGCGATGAGGCACTATATGGCCTATCGCCTTCAAAGCCAACCGGTGGGAGAGGCCAATGCTGGGAGTATCTTTAAAAATCCTTTGCCGGAATTTGCGGGGCGGCTCATTGAGGGCATTGGAGCGAAAGGGTGGCGCGAGAACGATGCCGAAGTGTCATCGCTTCACGCTAATTTTATCATTAACCGCGGAGGAGCTAAGGCTATCGATGTCTTGCGGTTGATGCGCCGAATTCGTTGCGTGGTATATCACGCTACCGGTGTGATATTGCGGCCGGAAGTGCGCTGGATTGGTCCGGGAGAGGGAGGAACCAATACGATATGGGACAATTTGTGGTACGCGGAGGGCGAAGGCTTGAGGGAACCCTGCGAGTAAAAGGATCAAAAAACGCGGCACTGCCGATTATGGCGGCGTCGATACTGGCGACAGGCGCGGTGATTTTAGACGGAGTGCCGCGTCTTCGGGACATTGAGGTCATGATTCAGGTGCTCCAATCGCTGGGAGCAAGGGTCCAGTGGGAAGCTTCCCGACTCATCATCGATCCGCGCCCTATTAATCAATATGTAGTTCCTGCAGAATTAATGCAACAAATGCGAGCCTCCATTTTTGTAACAGGACCCTTGCTGGCGCGGATGGGACGGGCTGTCGCTTTCCAGCCGGGCGGCTGCAATATTGGCGATCGGCCTATCGATTTGCACGTTAATGGATTAATCAAACTCGGTGCCCAAAGCCGAACCCAGGAGGGTCAACTATTGTTGGAGACCGTCGGGCTTAAGGGTACCGAAGTACACTTGTCCTACCCTTCGGTGGGCGCAACAGAAAACATCATGATGGCAGCTGTGTTGGCCCGAGGCGAGACCCGGATTCGAAACGCGGCAATGGAGCCGGAGATTGTGGATTTAGCGCAATTTTTAGAAACGATGGGCGCAACTATACGTGGGGCGGGTACATCGGATGTACGCATAGAAGGCCGTGAGTCACTTCATGGTACCGAATACACCATTATTCCCGACCGTATTGAGGCCGGAAGTTTTGCTCTGGCGGCAGCCTTGACGGAAGGTCAGGTGCGTCTGGAAAATTGTTTGGTGGATCATCTTCCGGGACTTTGGGGTCGCATGCGAGAGGTGGGGGTAGAAGTCCGGGAAGTTGACGCGGAAACGGTGGAGATTGTAGCGCCCAAACGATACCGTCGCACGTCGGTATCCCTGCATACTAACCCCTACCCCGGGTTTGCTACGGATTTGCAGCCCCAGTTTATGGCGTTTTTGCTCAAAGTACCTGGTGTCCATCTGATTTCGGAGAGGGTGTTTGAAAATCGGTTAGGACATGCACGAGAGTTCCGACGCATGGGGGCGCAGGTCGCGGCGGATCAACGGGTTGCCTTAATTTACGGCGGCCACGAACTATATGGGGCCCAGGTAACGGCAATGGATCTTAGAGCGGGGGCCGGATTAATCCTGGCAGCGCTCGGGGCCAATGGTCAAACCACCATTGAGGGCCGGGAGGTTATTGAACGCGGCTATGAGAATTTGGCACAGCGTTTATCCCAGCTAGGGGCTGACGTAACGTCTCTGTAAGGTATACTAAAAGCAAAGGACGTGCGATGGGTGGGTAGGCTGGCGATGGGCGGCTCTTGGCGGTGGGGCTTAATCTTGGGTATGGTGTGTATGGTATTGGGGATGGGGTTAAGTCAGCAACTGCGGTTGGTGTCCCAGTTGAACAACACGACTCGCGTACAACAGGGGCGCATCCTAACATTTCTTGTCACACGGACAGTGGAACAAAACCAGTCCTTGAGGAACCAAATCGCTAATCTCCTCAATCGCGTCAACAACCTGCCATCTCCCATGGTGACACCGATGGCGGAAAAATTGGCGGTGATTAGACGTATGGCTGGATTGACCTCTGTCGAGGGACCTGGGGTTGAGGTGATCTTGCACGACGCAGTCAAACCTTCATATCCGGGAGAACCTTCAGTGTATCAGCTGGTCCACGATCAATACGTGTTGCATGTGGTCGCTCTGCTCTCTGCCGCAGGCGCCACTGCCATTTCTATTGATGGGCAGCGGTACGTTTCGACCACTTCAATATTTTGTGCTGGACCTACTATCCGCATCAATGGTATCAATTACGGAGCACCTTATGTAGTGCTTGCTGTAGGCGCACCTCAGGCTTTGTTGACGGCTTTAGCAGATGATCCCGATGTCCAGGGGTGGTCCCAGTTAGTCTCCATCAGCTATCGGGCCGAGAACCGTTTGAAAGTTGTGGGGTATCGCGGCCAGGTACAGTTTAACAATGCCAGACCTGCTAAGATATAAGGTAGCAGGGCAGGGGGTTGGATTCTAGCGATGTGGATTGTGGTTGTCGGGTTATTGGTCGGGATTGTGATTGGGCTGGAATTTCCTATAATTGTGCCCTTGGCCTTTGCGCAATATCTCTCTATAGCCTTGCTAGCGGCATTGGATACGGTGTTTGGCGGGGCGCGAGCTGGCTTGCAGGGGAAATTCGTGCCCGCGACTTTTGTGACTGGGTTGCTGACTAACGCCATATTGGCGGGGCTGCTAACATATCTCGGCAATAAGCTTGGTGTCCCACTTTATTATGCTGCGCTGTTTGCGTTTGGCTACCGAATTTTTCAGAACTTGGGCACCATCCGCCACCTGCTGATCGACCGTTGGATAAAATCTCGATCAAAATTGCATCAATCCTCTTTGTGAGGCAGGAATATCTGCAGGGCAAAGAGAAAGGAACATTAAAGGATGGTGTCGAAATTATCCGCGGAGGTGTGCTGTGCCTAAACGCCCACTGATTTTAGCCATAGATGTTGGCACCACCAAAGTGTCGGCGTTAGTTGCGGAAGTGCGTCCGGACGGAGAGTTGGCAGTTTTGGGCATTTCGGCGACGCCCGTGGTGGGAATGCGAAGAGGATTAGTCTTTGAGGTGGAACGCGTGGCGTTGGCTATTCGGGATGCCGTAAACCGTTCCAATAGCATGGCAGGAACCGATTTAACCCAAGCAGCTGTGGCAGTTAATGGGGATCATTTGACGATTGTTCCGGGACAAGCCCGGATGGGCCTGAAAACAGGCACTATCCGAGAAGAAGATTTACGGGCGGTACTGACTAAGGCAGCGCAGATACCGCTAGATGGGGACCACGAGGCCATTCAAACTCTGCGGCGGGGAATTAGCGTGGATGGTTTTCGGGGGGTGGTGGACCCCGTTGGGATGGTCGCTCACCAATTAGAGGCCGATGTGTTTGTGGTATCCGGGGCGTCCACGGTGGTGCGCAATCTGCGACGCGTGGTGACTATGGCCGGGATAACACCTACGATTTTGGTGCCCACGCCGCGTGCTTCCGCAGAAGCGGTGTTGTCCGATGATGAAAAGCAATTGGGCGTGGTGCATCTGGATATTGGAGGAGGTACCACTGGCATTACTGTATACCGTTCAGGCCATCTCCAATATTTGGGTGTCGTGCCTCTCGGTGGGGAGTCGATTACATCCGACTTAAGTGTAGGACTGGGAGTAGTGGCCACTCAGGCAGAACGACTCAAACTTGAATACGCAGCGGTAGGGGCAGATCGGGAAGGAACCTTAGAGGTACGTGCGGTGAGTGGCCAATCCGTAAAACTGATTCCGGTAAAAGAATTGGAAGACATTGTGGAAGCCCGGGTTGATGAATGGACGCAGTTTGTGGAAAGCCACTTGCAGCGTATCGAATGGCCTAAAGGGCCAGCCGCTGGGGTAGTAATGACCGGCGGAGGTGCCATGCTTAAGGGCCTAGGATCTCATATTGAATCTCGGTGGGGGTGGCCGGTACGTCTGGGAGCTCCTTTTGGGTTGGGTGGGCTCTCGGATTTGTCAAAAAGCCCCGGATATGCGACTGTGGTAGGGGTAGCAAAAAATGCAATGGCAGGGGGCGTAAGACCAGAACCGGAATCGGTATGGGACCGCCTTATAAAATTTTGGATGCATTTATGGACATAAACGCCAAGCCCGGCAGGGCCCCAGGGAGGTTCTAGGATGTTGGAATTTGATCAATCGGCGGAAAACTTTGCGGTCATTAAAGTGGTGGGGGTAGGGGGCGGCGGCACAAATGCGGTAAATCGCATGATTCACGCTGGCCTCAAAGGAGTAGAATTTATTGCCATTAATACTGATGCCCAGGCCCTGGCATTGTCAATGGCGCCCACTAGACTGCAGGTTGGAACCAAACTTACCAAGGGTCTCGGTGCCGGCGCTAATCCCGATATTGGTCAAAAGGCCGCTGAGGAGAGTCGGGAATTGATTGCCGATTCACTCAAAGGGGCAGATATGGTGTTTATCACTGCGGGAATGGGTGGCGGCACGGGCACCGGAGCTGCCCCGGTCGTGGCTGAAGTGGCCAAAGAGGTGGGCGCGTTAGCAGTAGGCGTGGTGACCAAACCCTTTACTTTTGAAGGCCGTCGGCGTCAGAGCTTTGCGGAAAAAGGCGCCTCCAATCTCAAAGCCAAGGTGGATACACTGATTACCATTCCCAACGACCGGTTGTTGCAGGTAGTCGAAAAGCGTACGGCGATTGTAGAAGCGTTTCGCATTGCAGACGATGTATTGAGGCAAGGGGTTCAAGGTATTTCTGACTTGATTGCAGTACCCGGGCTGATTAATTTAGATTTTGCCGATGTCAAGACCATTATGTCGGAAATGGGGTCGGCATTGATGGGGGTTGGAATCAGCCAGGGTGAGAACAGGGCCGCAGCGGCAGCCAAAGCAGCCATTTCCAGCCCGCTTTTGGAGACCAGCATCGACGGTGCTCGAGGAGTTTTGTTGAATATTACCGGTGGGAATGACTTGGCTCTGTTTGAAGTCAATGAAGCGGCAGAAATTGTGATTCAAGCAGCCGATCCGGAAGCCAATATAATATTTGGCGCCGTGATCGATGAGTCACTCAAAGATGAGGTTCGCGTCACCGTGATAGCCACCGGCTTCTCTGGGGAACGCGGCATCCGCAGGCCCGAAGTGGATGCCGGTCGTGAAGAACTGGAGATAAAGCCGTTTGCTAATGACGATTTGGACATCCCGGCATTCCTCAGGCGACGAACGTAAACCTAAGGTAGCAAGGCGAAATCCGCCCCCTTCGGGGCGGATTTTTTGTCGGCAATTTGGTGGACTGACTTTTCTTTCTGTGACAGGTTTTTTTAAGTTAGGTGCCTAGAATATGGTTCAGAGACATACCGGGCATGGCTCGCTGCATAGGGTGTGATAGGAGACAAGGGGGGATTGTCTTGGTCAACGGAATTCTGACACTAGCCATGAGTCTAGAGATGGACAGTGCTTTGTTGTGGCTCACCTCCCGATTCTTAGGGATTCGACTTTCTCGTTTTCGAATTGCCGTCGGTGCGGCAGTAGGTACACTTCCTACTCTATGGGTATTGCTAACACAAAATCTTTATTCCGTTCCCTGGGGAATCGCCATAATTTGGCCAACCTTCATGTTGACGGCTTCATTTGCCCCGCTGCCCCGCCGTTATTGGTTCACCAGTTATGTCGCATTGCTGTGTGGTACGGTGCTGGCAGCCGGCATCGGACTCTTTATGGTTACTTGGGCAACCCATCTGTTTCCAGACGTTTCGGTTATCGTCTGGCTCTTGGTAGCATTGCCAATGGTGCTTCTAGGGATTGCTTGGTGGCTGCCTGTTTGGCGGCGCACACCATCAGATGTGACGGGAGAAATTCGCCTAGTGTTGGAAGACAAAAGGCTATCCGTACGAGTGTTATGGGATTCCGGCAATCAACTGCGCGATCCAGTGTTGCGGCGGCCCGTCGTTGTGTTAGACACCAATTCCGTTATTGAATGGCTGCCGGAAGACATCTTAGGGTGGGTGGTAGATACTACTCGCGGCCAGTTAACAGCGCCTCCTCCAGCGTGGCGCGACAGGTTAGGGGTAATTTCGTTTCATTCGCTAGGGGGCAACGGCCGATTGCCAATAGTGGCTGTGGATTATGCCGAGGGATACCTAAATGGGCGTTGGTATCGCTTGGTGCCGGTTTTCGCCGGCTTTAGCGCTAACCCTGTGGCTGGTGATGGTGCATATCAGGCGCTATGCAATCCGTCTGCGGTCACAGCGATGAATCAGGAGGCTATGAAAGAGGGGGTGGGAGCATGATTCAACAAATTCACCGGGATTTTCCTGGGCGATGGGCATTTCGTGTTGCCGTCGCCGTCCGTCGCTGGTTGGGTCTTATTCCCGACATCGATGATGTCCATTACATTGGTTCGAGCGAAGCACTGCCACCGCCACTAAGTTTTGACGAGGAAGCCAATCTCTTGATGTCTTTAAGCCATGGGGACATCGCCGTGCGGTCAGTGTTAATTGAACGGAATCTGCGACTAGTGGTGTATATTGCACGAAAGTTTGAAAACACCGGGGTAGGCATTGAAGACTTGGTCTCCATTGGTACTATTGGACTCATCAAGGCAGTTAACACCTTCAACGTGGAGAAGCGAATTAAATTAGCCACTTATGCATCAAAATGCATCGAAAATGAGATTCTAATGTATTTGCGACGCAATTCGCGTTTGCGCTCTGAAGTATCGTTTGATGAACCGTTAAATGTTGACTGGGACGGTAACGAGTTACTGTTGTCGGATGTGTTGGGCACAGAGGGTGACATCATTTATAAACGGTTGGAGGAAGAAGTGGATCGATCGTTGTTGCGCGGTGCGTTGAATAAATTGAATGGGCGTGAGCGACGCATTATGGAGTTAAGGTTTGGTCTTAGCGATGGTAACGAGCGAACTCAAAAAGAGGTGGCAGATTCCTTAGGAATTTCGCAATCGTACATTTCGCGGTTGGAAAAACGCATCATAAAACGGCTCCAAAAAGAATTTCGCCGTATGGATTGATATCACCAATACTATTAGAAAAATCAGGATTTACCAATCACTAGCCCGCATTGAACGGGCTAGTGATTTTTGTCCGTCAATAATCTCGGGAGAAGGATTAAGACCTCATCGCATCCACATTATGGAACACAAAACGCGCGATAAGTGCATCGTTGGACCATGTGCTTAGGGACGCTGCTGACCATTCAACACCGGTTCGAGTGCCAATTTCTGGGCCTGGTATAGCAAAGGTGCTATTTGGTGATACTTGAGTTGTGAGTCGGTCGACGGCTCCGGGGAGGGACATCATAGTATATGCCGCTCAACAAGGTAGAAATCCCTGGCGTCAACACTGCCAAACTGCCGGTGCTAACCAATGTCAAAATGAGGGAACTTTTTGCCGCAATGCAGGCAGGCGATATCGGGGCCCGTGACCAACTTATCAATGGCAATTTACGGCTAGTATTAAGTGTGATTCAACGGTTTCAAAACCGTGGGGAACATAGCGATGATTTGTTTCAAGTCGGTTGCATCGGGTTAATGAAAGCTATTGACAATTTTGATCTGGGACAAAACGTGAAGTTTTCCACGTACGCAGTGCCCATGATTATCGGAGAAATTCGGCGATATCTGCGCGACAATAATCCGATTCGGGTCAGTCGGTCGCTTAGAGATATAGCATACAAAGCGCTGCAGGTGCGTGATGGGTTGGTACACAAATTTTCCAAGGAGCCGACAATTAGTGAAATAGCGCAAGAACTGTCGGTTCCGCGTGAAGAAGTCCTATATGCATTGGATGCGATTCAAGAGCCAATGTCATTGTTTGAACCGATTTACCATGATGGCGGAGATCCGATTTATGTCATGGACCAGATCAGTGATGAAAAAAATCATGATCGCAATTGGCTAGAAGGCATTGCTATCCGAGAAGCAATGCGGCGCTTAAATGACCGAGAACGGATGATCCTGACAATGCGGTTTTTTGATGGCAAAACTCAGATGGAGGTTGCCGAAGAAATTGGGATTAGTCAGGCACAGGTTTCTCGATTGGAAAAGGGTGCATTGAGTCACATGCGAAAGTACATGTGAACGACCCTGGGTTGAATCAACAAGGAGATTGAAGTCGTGATGTGGTTGAAACAAGTGCTGGTAGCCGTATTATCTTTAGGATTTCTGTTGAATGTTGCCCCTGGACCGGAAGTCGGCGTCACAACAACTCACGCCATTAGCACACGCATTGTGACGCCAAAGGTGATCCGATTTCGGGTGATTGCCAACTCGGACAATCCCATTGATCAAGCCGTGAAATTGGATGTGCGCGATGCGGTTCTCCGTGTATTAGAACCTCGGCTCGATCAGGTAACTACCTTTGCTCAAGCGCAAAGTGTCCTGAAAAAAATGGATCAACAAGTCCTTAAGGTGGCCAACCAGGTCTTGAAGTCGCAAAAAGTCCCTTATCAGGCGCGAGTTACCCTGGGAACCACAGCATTCCCTACCAAAGTGTATGGGAGTTGGGTGTTGCCTGCAGGACGTTATACGGCTTTGCTGGTGACTCTAGGCCGAGGTGATGGCCATAATTGGTGGTGTGTCCTCTTTCCCTCACTGTGTTTCATCGATATGGGAAACGCGGTGGCCGTGCCTTATCGTGCCACGCTAACAAAGCCCGCTCCGTTACCGCAGCAGATGGTGCCCAGTTCATCGGATTCGGGCACCGGACACATTGCAGTGTCGTGGTTGCCACCAAACTTCATTCGCCATTTGATTCGGTGGCTTTAGGGTAAGTTTCGCACCTTAGCACCAGTAAGATTCCGGTCGGTCTTATCCCCTATGCGGCGATCGACCCCATGCCGCGCCATGTTCGATTCCCATTGCCGTGTGAGGCAGCCACTGGTGGCAGTCGTGCGCTCATTCAAACCAAAATCGTGGGTTGGAGACTAAAAGCTTAACTTGTCTACCATTCTAGGGCTTTAGGCCTGAACATATGGTGAAAACGGGGGGATTTCTCATGGTGAAAACCTCCGAATTTCGGACAAAGGACGTAGTGAATGTCACCGACGGGCGACGCCTGGGATTTATCGGCGACTTGGAGTTGGATTTAGAGCATGGCCGGGTTAAATCAGTTGTAATATTGGGAAACGGTCGCTTTATGGGGCTATTGGGAAGAGAACGTGATACTGTAATCGATTGGACCCATATTCGGAAAATTGGTCATGATGTGATTCTAGTGGAAATTTCGGCTGACGAAGTTCTAGGGTAGATAAGACGCCCCAAATGGGGGCGTCTTATCTATTTTGTTACCCATTTCTGCCAGCGACTAACCCGTCAAAATGCAAACCATATGGCATAATGGAAGGCACAAACCAAACAGGGGGAAATGGCAATGCGTTGGTACCTGGACCCTGCTACCAAAAATTGGGTATGGGATACACCTACTTCGGTATCGGCTTGGGTGACCACCAGGTCTGGCGGCGTTAGTCATCCGCCTTTAGACTCCCGCAACATATCGTATAATGTGGGCGACTTGCCTTTTGCGGTAAAAGAGAATCGTCGGCGCTCGGTTCCCCGCCTTAACCAGTTAATCATGGCACAGCAAGTGCATCAAGCTCAGACGGAGTGGGTAGGTCAGGCCGACGCCGGCCGAGGTGCGTTAGAGGCCTCCTCAGCCATTGCGGGAGCAGACGGGTTGGTGACGGATAGCGAAACCGTCGTGCTGGGTATGGGCTTTGCCGACTGTGTCCCGATATTTTTTTCTGATGTCACAGGGACCGCGATTGGAATCGTGCATGCGGGATGGCGGGGAACCGTATCCGGGGTTCAACTGGGGGCACTGGAATCTTTCCGGCAGCACGGGTGGGAGCCTGATGAGATGCTGGTGGGCATTGGCCCTGCTATCGGGCCTTGTTGCTACGAGGTGGACATCCAAGTGGCTGAGCGGGTGCGGATTGCAGTGGGGGGCAGTGAAACACTCATTGTGGGGCGGGATCCGGATCATTTTTATTTGGATTTGTGGGAAACCAATCGCTTGATGCTGGAACGTGCGGGGATTCCAGCCGCTCACATTACCATTTTAAAACGATGCACGGCGTGTCATCCCGAGGAATTTTTTTCTCATCGCCGAGATCGGGGCCGCACAGGCCGCATGGGGGGATTTATATGTCGGTAATCGCATCAAATATTCAACGAATTCGGGACATCATTGATCGGATGCATCCGGATCATGCGGTAGCGATTATGGCGGTCACCAAGAACCGGACACGGCAAGAGGCTGACGAGGCGATTAATCGAGGAGTGGACTTGGTCGGGGAAAATCGTGTTCAGGAGTCTATCGCGAAATGGATTCCAAGACCCTCGGTTCCCTTGCATCTGATTGGACATCTGCAAACTAACAAGGTAAAATATGCCATAGATCATTTCGATGCGGTCGACTCCCTAGACAGCGAAAAAATTGCGGAACAGCTAAACCGGCGTTTGGCCGAACAATCTCGTGGTACGTTTAAAGTTATGCTTCAAATCAACGCCGGGATGGAAGAGAGCAAGACAGGTTTTCCGCCACATTGCGATGTCGTGCGAAATTTTCTATTACAGGCTTCAAAGTGGCCACATTTAGAATTTATTGGTATCATGGCATTATTTCCACGTGCGATCGACACGTCGGAGCAAGAAAAAGAAAAAGTTCGTAAATTGATGAAGGAAACTGGGGAATTATGGCGAATGTGTCAGTTAGAAGGCTTCCCTTGGGCGCCCCTGACCACATTGTCAATGGGGATGAGCGAGGATTACGAATGGGCAATTGATGCCGGAAGTACCTTGATACGGGTGGGGACCAGTATTTTTGGCCCTCGGTGATTGGATACGTAGGGATAAAAGAGGAGGGAATAGATTTGAAGTCTAATTTGGTAAGCAAGTTTTTAAACTTTGTGGGTTTGGAAGAAGTTGAGGGTGAGCCTTATGAGGTTGAGGAAACGGCTGCGGCGTCCGATTGGGAAGACGAAGTGCCGAAAAAACGTCGGGGTGGAGTGGTGAGCTTGCCTGCGTCGAGGGGCATGCGGGTGGTGGTGATGCATCCGCGAACATTAGAGGACGGCCAAGCGATTGCTGACCAAGTCAAAGGGCGTCGACCAGTCATTGTGAATTTAGATTTAGCGGAAGAAAAAGCGGGGCAACGATTGCTAAATTTCCTTTCTGGGGTTGCGTATGCCGTGGACGGCGGGCTACGTAAGGTCGGAGATAACATCTTTTTGGTAACTCCTAGTAATATTGAAGTCGCCAGCGAGGACCAAGAAGAGACTCCGGGATGGATGCGTGGATTGTCTAAGTGACGGCGATTTTGTATCATTTGGCTCAAACCGTTAACATTTTGCGAGACTTGTTTTTTGTCATCCTTATGGTGCGTATTATTGCATCATATGTGCCACCTAGGGCGGAAGGGATATGGTCTTTTGCGGCGACCATTTCCTATCGGTTTACTGAACCAGTATTGGCTCCCATCCGTCGCAGGGTACCTTTGGTGGGGATGATGGACCTGTCTCCGCTCATTGCGTTGTTTTTGGTAGATATTGCGGGGTATGTTTTGGTGAGATTATTAATGGGATTGACGACGCTGTAACGGGAGCGGAGGATTTGTATGCCATTGACACCTCTTGACATTGTCAACAAGGAGTTTAAACACGGGTTCCGTGGATACAGTGAGGACGAGGTCAACGAGTTTTTGGACGAAATCGTTAGAGATTACGAGGCACTGATTCGGGAAAACGATGAACTAAAAGAAAACACGTCAGGGATGACGGAACGGCTTGAACAGTACCGTAAACTAGAGGCGACCTTGCAAAACACCTTGGTGGTGGCACAGCAAACTGCCGAAGAAGTTAAGATGGCGGCACGCAAAGAGGCGGAGTTAATTGTTCGCGAAGCGGAGTCTAAGGCTCAGGAGATTATTAATCAGGCGGAAGAGCGAAGTCGTGACGCTATGAGAGAACTTGACCAACTTCGTAAGGAAACAGAAAAGTACCGGGTTCAGGTCAAAAGTGTCCTGGAATCCCAGCTCTCTATTTTGAATCAAGGATTTGACGGATTCGCCAACAGTGATTAGAGTGTGATAAAATGGGAGATAATTGCAGAAGTAAAGCGATGAACGGGACCAATGACGAGACAATGGCCCCAGAGAGCAGGCGGTTGCTGCGAGCCTGTGCTAAGCTCGTCTAAGATCACCCGGGAGCGCCTTCATGACGTCTTAATTGGATTAGTAAAGGCCGGGTCGCGCTCGTTACCGCGCTTTGAGTGCCGCACGTCGGTGTGGAACCAAGGGTGGTACCGCGCATCTGCGTCCCTTGCCAAATGGCAAGGGTCTATTTTTATTTCCGGGGGGATAGCATTGGATTACCGCAAAACACTCAACTTGCCCAAGACCGGGTTTCCCATGAAAGCCAACTTACCCGAACGGGAACCAAGCTGGCTCGGGTCTTGGAAAGAAGAGGGCCTCTATCAGCGTCAACGAAACCTGCGCCTTGGGCGCCCGAAATTTATTCTTCATGATGGGCCCCCTTATGCGAATGGTGATATCCACACGGGAACCGCATTAAACAAAATATTGAAGGATATGATTAACCGTCTGAAAAGCCTTGAAGGGTATGATGTGGTGTATGTGCCGGGATGGGACACCCACGGGCTGCCAATTGAAATGAAGGCCCTAAAGAAACTGGGATTGTCCCAGCATCAGATCGACCCCG
The DNA here is from genome assembly GCA_021797515.1 of Bacillota bacterium. GTDB lineage: Bacteria > Bacillota > Sulfobacillia > Sulfobacillales > Sulfobacillaceae > Sulfobacillus_C. Next base: position 33,409 of record JAJZZP010000127.1, read on the forward strand.
TAATGTTGCGTCAAGAGTGCGTCTCCGTCGCTCACCACTATATCGGGGTAATGACTGAAGAATTTCAACGTCTGGGTGTGATGGGTGATTGGTCTAATCCGTACGTCACCATGACCCCGGGCTATGAGGGAGCAGAACTTAATGTATTTGCCGATATGGTCGAGCGCAATTTGATATATCGCGACCTCAAGAGCGTGTATTGGTGTCCGCATTGTGAAACCGCATTGGCCGAAGGAGAAATTGAATATCAGGAGCATGAGTCGGACTCCATTTACGTTGCGTTCCTGATCGAATACCCGCAAGACTATGAGATGCCTGAGGGAACCCGCGCTGTCATTTGGACTACGACTCCGTGGACGATTCCTGCCAATGTGGCCATTGCGGTAAATCCTAAGTTGCCTTATGTGGTGGTGACTACGGATAGAGGGTCGTTTTTGCTGGCCGAACATCTAGTAGACCAAGTACTGGCGACGTTAGGGCTTTCCAACCAGGGCCAAAAGGGGCCATGGCTGGGTTCGTCACTAGAAGGCATAAAAACGCGTCATCCTTATCTAGGGCACGAAGTACCCATCATTTTAGGAGATCATGTCACCGAGGAAAGCGGCACTGGACTGGTTCATACAGCTCCGGGCCATGGTGTTGAAGACTTTGATGTCGGCCGTCGATACCATTTGCCCGTTGTGCAGCCTCTTGATGATCAAGGACGTTATTATGCTGGCACCCCATTAGTTGACGGATTATTTTACCAGGACGCCAATCCGGTAGTTAATGCGGAACTTGCCGCGCGGGGCGCTTTGTTGCATGCAGAAAAGTTTCGCCATCAATATGCCTTTTGTTGGCGTTGTAAAAACCCGGTGATTTTCCGGGCCACCTCTCAGTGGTTTATGTCGATTGACAAACTTCGGGAACAACTGGTAGAGGCCACGTATCCGGTTCACTGGGAGCCGGAATGGGGCGGTGACCGGATGCGTCGCATGGTATTAGATCGGCAAGATTGGTGCTTGTCACGGCAAAGAGTATGGGGACTACCCATTCCGGCTTTTTATTGCCAGGATTGTGGCCAGGTGATATTGGATGCGCCATTGATTCGGCACGTGGCCGCCATTATTGGTCAGGAGGGATCAGATAGTTGGTGGTCGCAACCTGCCGCGCATTTTCTTCCTCGCGACTTTGTGTGTCCCAAGTGCCATGGAGAACACTTGCGGCAGGAGATGGATATCTTTGATGTGTGGATGGACTCGGGGTCCAGCCAAGCCGCCGTATTGGCGGATCATCCCGGATTGGAGTGGCCGGCTGACGTGGTATTGGAAGGAAACGATCAATACCGCGGATGGTTTAATAGCTTGTTAACCACTGGGGTCTCGACTCGGGGCCGTGCTCCGTACAAGATGGTACTGACTCATGGCATGGTGCTCGACAAGTCAGGACAGGAGATGCATAAGTCGCTAGGCAACACGATCGACCCCATGGATATTGTCCATCGATATGGCGCGGATATTTTGCGACTGTGGGTGGCTACTAGCGATTATCGCACGGATGTTAGGATTTCGGACGAGATTTTAACCCAACTGTCTGAAACCTATCGCAAGATCCGCAATACGTTTAGGTTTCTGTTAGGCAATTTGGCTGATTATCGGCAAGGGCGTCCGGTTACAGTGACCGACCCAATGAATCGTTGGGCGGTCGCCACCGTGAATCAATGGATTACCCGGGCTCGGGAATCTTACCGGCAGTATATTTTTCATCCCATCCTGCACGAATTGGTTCGATTGATGACAATAGATCTATCAAGTTTTTATCTCGACGTTATTAAAGACCGTCTTTACACGCTGGCTCCCCATGATCCCTTGCGCCGTGAAACGCAAAGTGTGCTGAATTACATTTTGCAAGGATTAGTGCGAGGCATTTCCCCGGTGTTGGTGTTTACTGCCGAGGAAGTTTACCGAGAAAGTCTTGAGTGGGAAAGTGGACCGCCTTCAGTGCATTTAACCGAATGGACCCCGCCATGGGACATTGGCTGGACGGCGCCCGAAGCATCTATGATGGAGCGGCTGCTATCCTATCGGGGAGTCATATTAAAAGCATTAGAGTCTCTGCGCGCTGAAAAGGTGATCGGCAATTCCCTTCAAGCTATGGTGGAGTTGACGTTGCCGCCCGAAGAAGGGATGACGGATTCAGAGACAGCCCTATTGCTGGAAATGGTGCTGGCTGCGGATATCCACGTGGTATCTGGTGGATCTGGGGACATCGTAGCTAGGGCGTACGCAACCGAGTGGAATCGATGTGACCGATGCTGGCGGTATACTCGCGATGTTGGCGCGAACACCGCTCATCCAGATTTGTGCCCTCGCTGTATCGAGGTTTTGCACATTCTTGGGGGTTAAACCGATGCAACGACGATGGATTTTCTGGATAGCACTCGCAACGCTACTTGCCGACCGTGCCCTAAATGTTTGGGTATCGCGCGCCATGTATGTGGGGGAAAGTATTCCCATAATCCCCCACGTACTATGGATTACGTATTTCTTGAACAGTGGGGCGGCTTTTTCTTTGTTGCTCCATGGTACTTTACTGTTTATTGCGGTGGCCTGGATACTGTTGGGGGTCGTGGCCTATGTGGTCTGGAAGTTTCCCAAACTGCCGGCTCGAGCTATTTGGGGACTAGGCCTGTTGGCAGGGGGGTCGGCCGGAAACTTATGGGACCGTATGGTCACGGGACGTGTGGTAGACTACATTCACTTTAGATTTTGGGCAATATTTAATTTGGCTGATGCGGCCATTGTCGTCGGGATGGGACTATTGGTATGGGAATATTGGAAAAGACAGGAGGATCCGCCTGATGCCGAAGACGGTTCTAACGGTACCACCGGAAGCTGACGGGCGTCGGGTGGATCGGTTTTTGGCAGACATGTTGCCGGAACGGTCGCGAACTTTATGGCAGCGTGAAGTCAAGGCTCACCAAGTAAAGGTTCGGCATCACACGGCGAAATCGGGCGACCTGGTCCATACTGGGGACCAGGTCGAAGTGGAGTGGGAAGACACGCCTGCGGTAGGCCCAGACCTTGACGCCATGACTGAGATCGATTCGAGCCTCATCATCTACCAAGATGACGCGATTATTGTGGTAAACAAACCCAGGGATTTAGTAGTGCATCCGAGTCGCGGGCATTGGGAGGATTCGGTGGTGCATCGCTTGCATCCTTTGTTGGGGAATGACGGTAGTCATTTCCGACCGGGTGTGGTACACCGTTTAGATCAAAATACCACTGGCCTTCTTGTTTTGGCTCGCAATGAGTTGGCACGCAGCAAATTATCTCAGGCCATTACCGATCGGCAAGTGCATCGACGATACTTGGCGGTGGTTCATGGCCAAATTGGGCCGTTGTCGGGGAGGATCGATGCGCCAATCGGGCGCGATGCGAAGAATCGTCTTAAAATGGCCACAGTGTTGTCAGGAAAACCGGCCACGACCCGGTATCGAACGATAGCCTTGACATCGGGTTATTCCTTAGTCCAACTGTCGTTGGATACCGGGCGCACCCATCAGATTCGAGTGCATTTGTCGGCTATCGGTCATGCGGTAGCTGGGGATGTGGTTTACGGTGGTGGCCATCCCCAGGGATTATTAGGAGGGCAAGCGCTTCATGCTGGGCAACTAGCATTTTCTCATCCCGAGACCGGGCAACTCCTATGCTTTACCGCGCCATTGCCCTGGGATTGGAAAGAATTAGGTTTCCTGTCGTGGCATGTGGTCCAGGAATCGGTGTTTGAAGAAGAGGAAGATGTGTTGTATCCCTGCCCAAAATGGACTACCGCTGATCTGCTTAAAACCTGGGCGAGTCACTGTGGGGGTCCCTGAGCGGACAATCCGGCAATTTGAGGAACCAGTTGGCTTAGGATTTGGTCCCGAATTGTATCATCAGTTGCCATTGCCTCCAGAGAATTGATTGCCACGGCAACAGAATAGGAGCTGGGCGACACATCCACCAGGAACGCGTCCCCTTGATAATGTAGATGTTGTAGTATCTGACGAATCGCGTCGATAACGGCTTCTGCCGGGGTGGCTAGAGGCAGATCAAACCGGAATCGGATGCGGCGCCCATCGGATCGCGAATGGTTTTCGATCATCGCTTGGATTAGAATCCCGTTGGGAATCATCATGGGCAGCCCCTGATCACTGCGAATGGCGGTGTACATCAGATTGATGTCGGTAATGACACCGCTATATCCCGGTTTGAGGGCGTCGTGAGGATAGGAAGGCATTAGCATGGGATATTGCCAAGCCACAAAGGTGACGTGGTTTCCCACATCAAATGGCCTAAATATCACTAAGCCAATGCCAGCGATCAAATTACCAAACATGGTTTGCCCAGCCAGGCCGATGATTACGGTAAAAAATGCCCCGCCAAACACGACCGAAGACAGACCGACGCCAAAGGCCGCTAATACGGAGAGAACGACAACGAGAAGCAAAATGAGGCGCACTACAAACCGTAGGGATGATGTGCGGCCACCGGCGGACGGGGCTATTCGGAACAGGTAGCGTTCCAGGAGATAGGAAATCAATCCACCCACGACCAAAACGATGAAAGCTTTAATAAGGTGGAGGTAGTTTTTGTTGAGGCCAAGACGTTGACGAGATAAGTCCAAGCCAACCGCCAGGGCGATTCCTAACAAGACAAGCACCAACACCAGGATCCAGGTTTGGCGCCCCAGCTTTTTGAAGTCGGGGGGGATTTTCTGCATAAAGAACCTCCTTTTCAGCAAATAGGGTATCATGGGAACAAGATTATTGTCACCTGTTCAAACCCTAGAGATCGAGACGGAGCGGCTGATGAAGGAGGTTATACAGTTTTTTGAAAAGTTATCCATTTATGATCATCCCTAACTTTGTCTGACATATTTCACGGGAAAATCGGTCGGCGAAACTCCTTTCAGGGGGATGTCGTAGACCGAATCATGAACATATGTATTTACATAGGGGGCATCGCGATGATTTGGGCTCGCAAAATCGCATGGGGTTCCAACAAGGCCCAGGAGTCCTATTTTTGCCGGGTGGTTGGAGTGGCACGGTTTGCCTACAATTGGGCATTAAGTGCAGGGCCGAAACCCTCAGAGGGCGCTTTTTAGCGTCAACTCAATGCTCTCAAACGGGACGAATTCCCCTGGCCACGCGTTTACGAATGTCTTTGCCGGGACGGCCCACTATCCGACGGTGAAGAAGAAGGGCCGTCACGACAACTTCCCGCGCACAAAGGATCAGTTCGTGATCAAGAGATCGTGGGTGAAAATTTCCAAACAGGGCTGGTTCGGATCCGCTTTACCGGCAAAGTGCGGGAGGGAACCCTCTCTCGAACCGCCGACCGTTGGTTTCTGAGTGCCGCCGTCAAGAAGATCGTGGGACCCAAAACCTATGGGGCCGTTCAAAAACAGCTTCGTCGGGAATCGCTACATGGTAGCCGCCAAATGGAGGCTGCCAAAGTTCGCACCGGGCTGAAGCCCGACCGGTCCATCCCCAAAGGGATGCGCATTCGTGGTCCCAGAACCAGGTCCAGACGCAACGCCGGATCGCTCGGCGTTGCGTCTGGATCGCTAACATTCGAGCGAATACGCTGCATCAACTGACCGCGACGCTCGTGGACCGCTTCGATGGCATCGCCATCGAAGATTGGTACGTCGCGGGGCGGCTCTAAAATCATCAACCGGCTCGGACGATTGCGGATTCCGTAACTAGATGGAATATTGAGAAAATTACCTTAAGTGCGCAGGCGCGGATGTACCCGCAGTGCCAGACATCGCATGACCGCGACATCAACGCGGCGATTAATTGGCAGAAGCGGGCCGAGAGTTCGGTGAGGGGCTCCTCGCCCGGTTCTGCTTAAACGCGGAACGGCTCGGTAACGAACTTGTGGAGTGCCATCCGGTGGATGATCGGCCAATGACCCTGAAAATTCGTGGCGTGAAGAAGCAAGAAGGTGGCGACAAATTTGGTCAAAAATAATCAGAAGTGGTAGGCTCACTAAGCCAAACGAGGCTTAGCCGCGTTTTCATATTTTGATTATAAATCGCAAAAAATTATAAGTCTACTCTTGTTACGGAAATTTCTCTATGATAAGCGGGCCTGGCCGGGAAGCCGCCATGGAGAGGAAGTGCAAATCAATGATCAAATCTCTATTCACCACAGGCCCCCTTACGCGTTCCCAGTTCCGATGGTTCTACTTGGCTCGCACCATTTCCCTGATTGGCAGTGGGATGACACCCGTGGCACTGGCGTTCGCGGTCCTTCACGCACGCCATGGGCAACAACTGCTGGGCTATATTCTGGCGGCGGAGCTTTTGCCCAACGTTCTTATGGTGCTCATTGGCGGAAGCGTAGGCGATCGGTATCGTCGTGATCGGCTCATCCAGTTGGCGAGCTGGGGTTCCGGTTTTTCCCAAGCGTGTATTGCCGCCGTAGTGCTCACCGGTACCAACTCCTATTGGATTTTTCCGTTGGCTATCTTCAATGGGGTCTTGGGGGCCCTTACCAGCCCTGCGATTCGAGGTATTGTCCCTGAACTTGTCGATCATGAAGATATCAACCAGGCCAATGCCCTCGTGAATACGTCTCGGAGTGCTGGTCGGATTGTAGGGCCAGCAGTGGCCGGGATTCTCGTGAGCACCGTCGGAGGTGGCTGGGGCATCGCATTCGACGCTCTGAGCTTCTTCATCGCGGGCGCCTTTATGGTTCGTGTTCAGATTCCGTCCCATCCCAGGTCTCCTGGGAATTCGTTAATCCACCAGATGCGTGAGGGGTGGGCGTATTTCCGATGCCTTCGGTGGATTTGGCCGATTAGCGGCGCCTGGGCCGTGATGAATGCGGTGCAGATGGGGGCCTGGCAAGTGCTCGGGCCGATTATTGCCGAGCGTACGTTTGGTGCGGCGGGTTGGGGGTTGACGTTAAGCGTTAAAGCTATCGGTCTTCTCATCGGTAGTGTGATGATGTTGCGTTTTCAGTTCTCCCGTCCTCTGCGCGACGGAATGGTGGCCGCGGCAGCTGTAGGCATTCCAATGGTGGTTTTGGGGCAAGGCCTCGCTCTGCCCTATCTGATGGTGGCTGCCATCGCGGCAGGGATCGGGTCGACAATGTCCACCATCGCGTGGGACACCTCTTTGCAGCAAGGGATTCCTAAGGACAGATTGTCGCGGGTCATGGCTTTCGATGAGTTAGGGTCATACGTAGTCATTCCCCTCGGCGAAATTCTCTCGGTGCCGGTCGCGGATCAATTTGGCCTCCGCACGGTAGAAACATGGGGGGGATTGATCTTTATTGCCGCCGCTTTGGTGCCATTATCCCTTGGGTTGATCCGCCAAATGACGATGGCGGACATTCGAACGCTGGCACAAGACCAGGAGGATGTCATTACTCGGTAAACCATTGCCAGCACCGCGGGTAGACATTGCTTTACACGCATGAAGGATTTTCCTTAGAGGCTTGTGGGGGGAATTTGTGGATGCTAAAGTGAACCTTTACCAACACGGCCGCGTGGGTTATTATGTGTTAGGGTACACTTCCTTTAATACCAGTCCTGCGAGGCTGGGAAGGGGCGTCGATGTTTTTGCTCTAGCCTTCGCAGGGGTAGAGCATTTTTTATTGGGGAGGATTATGGTGGCGGAAGCGGAGATTCTTGACCACGATGGGATGAGGCGTGCATTGATGCGCATTGCTCATGAAATTGTGGAACGCAATCATGGAGCGTCTCGGCTTATGTTGGTGGGGATTCGCAGCCGCGGAGTGCCACTCGCGTGGCGAATTCAACACAACATCAAATTGATTGAAGAGATTGCCGTGCCAGTGGAAATTCTTGACATAGGACTTTACCGGGACGATTGGTTTCAAAGGCCATTCAATCCGGTAAGATCCAGCGATATTTCCACGACGGTGAATCATCGGGTAGTGGTGTTGGTGGATGATGTACTTTTTACCGGAAGGACCATTCGGGCGGCCATGGATGCCTTGTCTGACTATGGTCGTCCATTGGCGATTCAACTTGCGGTATTGGTGGACAGAGGACACCGAGAACTTCCCATTAGAGCAGACTTTGTCGGGAAGAACATTCCTACTTCGCGAAATGAAAAAGTGTTGGTGCGGCTGAAAGAAGTGGATGGTGAAGATCGGGTGCTTCTGAGTCGCCCTCAGGACTCACCAGGGGACTTATGACGTGCTTAAGGGGAGTTTGAACAACGTGAGGGATTTTACTGCAATAGAAGGCATGAATGCGCAAGAACTGACGACCCTCATTGATCTGGCGGAAACTTTGAGCGATGTCTTGGAACGGCCTATTAAAAAAGTTCCAACACTGCGGGGCAAGGCAATCGCCAATGTATTTTTTGAACCGAGCACGAGGACGCGCAATTCATTTGAATTGGCGGCCAAGTACATGAGCGCCGATGTGATCAATTTTCAAACCAGCGGGTCGAGCATAGAAAAAGGGGAAACGTTATGGGATACCGCTAGGAACCTCAAAGCCATGGCAATTGATGCGGTGGTGATCCGCCATCAAGTGGCGGGGGTTCCCGGATTGTTGGCCGATCTACTGGATGTGCCGGTAATCAATGCCGGGGACGGAATGCACGAACACCCGACCCAAGGCCTCCTGGATTTGGCGACGGTTCAAGCGCATTATGGACGGATTCAGGGTTTACAGGTCGCAATCGTGGGCGATGTGCTGCATAGCCGGGTGGCACGGTCTGATTTGTGGGGGTTTACCATCATGGGAGCCACCGTGCGGTTTGTGGGACCGCCAAATCTGCTACCTTCGGAAATGGGAGCTCCCATGACTTCGAATTTGGAAGACGGAATTCGTGGGTGTGATGTAGTGCAAGTGCTGCGTTTGCAACACGAAAGGCAAAAAAGCGGTGAGGTACCTTCGATGAGAGAATATCGCGAGAAGTTCGGGGTCACCCGGGACCGGCTGGAAAAATGGGCGCCTGATGCGCTAGTCATGCATCCAGGGCCGCAAAATCGGGGCGTAGAAATTGACAGCGAGGTGTTAGACGGACCGCACAGCGCGGTATTAGACCAGGTGCGGTACGGCGTAGCGGTACGAATGGCGGTATTGTACCGCTTGTTAGGAGGAACCCATGACAGTTAGCGAAACATCGTCTGCCGACAACTGGCATATTAAAAATGTTCGGATTGTTGATCCTTATACTCATACAGATGCTTTGGGAGACATTTTCATTGCCGGCGGATGTTTTGTATCCGGAACTCTTCCAGGAATGCTAACAGTGGATGCAACGGGGTTATGGGCCGTCCCGCGGATGGTGGATATTCACGTTCATTTTCGGGAACCCGGGCAAGAACACAAGGAGGATTTGGTATCGGGCAGTAGGGCAGCCGCGGGTGGCGGGTTTAGTGTCGTGGCAGCAATGCCAAATACGGATCCGGTGATTGACAATCCTGCCCTTATTAGCTGGGAAGAGGCTCGCGGTCGGGAAATTGGATTGATCGATCTCTGGCCGCTGGGGGCAGTAACCAAAGCATCGGCGGGCAAAGAATTGGCTGAGTTAGCACTGATGGAAGCGGCTGGCGCTGTGGGCTTTTCGGATGATGGTAAACCAGTAGCCAATGGACGCATTATGCGTACCGCGTTAAGTTACGCCACAATGTTGAAGCATCCCATAGTGCAGCATGCCGAAGATCTCGATTTGAGCGAAGGAACGGTTATGCATGAAGGCAACATTTCTCATCGCTTAGGATTACCTGGGGTGCCGGCCGCTGCCGAGGAAGCAATGGTGTGGCGGGATGTCGAACTGTCATTGCTGACCCACGGTCCACTGCATGTGGCGCACGTGACGGCATTGGGGTCGTTGGAGGCTGTGGCCTATGGCAAAAGGCTGGGGGCTCCGGTGACTGCCGAAGCGACTCCCCATCATCTGCTATTGACTGATCAGGCTGTGGTTGACTGGGAGGTGTCACCGGTTACCAAGGTCAATCCCCCGCTTCGGCCTCCTAAACTTCGTGATGCCTTACGTAAAGCAGTTGCTTCCGGGTTAGTGTCTGTTATTGCTAGCGACCATGCCCCCCATCACGACGATGAAAAAATGTCTCCCTATCCTCAGGCGCCCTACGGCATTAGTGGGCTTGAAACAAGCATCGGAGCAGCCTTTTCTTCCTTGTTGCACACGGGCTTGATGGATCCTTTGACGCTTTTGGAACGGATGACAAGCGGCCCGCACCAGGCATTGGGGGCATGGTACCCTGGGGTAGTTCCGGGTGCCCGCGCTGACTTAACGCTAATTGATCCCCAACTTTTATGGGTAGTGGACCCCCAGACCTTTTATTCCCGGGGACATAATACTCCTATGGCTGGGATGCAGCTCAAGGGAAAAGCGGTGGCAACGATGTTGCGGGGACGATGGACGATGCGAGAAGGGCAGGTGCTGGCATGAGTCAACCCGGATGGCTCACTTTTGCCAATGGACGCCGATTCATAGGCCGCTTGATTGGGGCAACGGATCAGGTAGTGGCCGGGGAAGTGGTGTTCAACACAGCCATGACCGGATACCAGGAAATTTTGACCGATCCGTCCTATTTTGGCCAAATTGTGGTACTGACCTATCCATTGATCGGCAATTACGGAACGTTTGCAGAAGCTGCGGAGTCTTTATTTCCCTGGGCCACTGCTGTCGTGATGCATCAGGTCAGTGCGTTCCCCTCCCACTTTGGCGGCGCGGAGTCGATTGACCAATATCTTAAGCGTTATGGCAAAGTGGGACTGGTAGATGTTGACACGAGGAGTCTAACCAAAATGCTGCGCTCTGAAGGAACCCAAATTGCCGCGATGTCTCCTTTAGGCACTGACGAAAACATTCTGCTTCAGGCGATATCGGCAGTGGATTTGACGGACAGTGTGTTTTCTGTCAGCACTCCTCAAGTGATGACAATTGACGGACCCGGACCGCACATCGTAGTGGTTGATTACGGGGCTAAAAACTCCATCTTGGCCGAACTGCAACGCCGTGGGGCCCGGATTTCTGTGGTTCCTGCCGGGGTTACTCCAGACGAGATGGCGGCGATGCAACCAGATGGGGTCGTTCTCTCCAATGGGCCGGGCAATCCGGCCAGCATTCCCCAGGTATTGCCTACGGTGAAACATGTTATTGAGCATTATCCCACTTTGGGCATTTGCTTAGGACACCAACTTATTGCTCTGGCCGAGGGGGATCGCACGTACCCATTGAAATTTGGTCACCATGGCGCCAATCATCCCTTATGGGACAGCGAGCGGCAAAAAATATTGATTACCTCGCAAAATCACGGGTATGCAATAGCAGGTGACTCTTTGTCAGACCGATACCAAGTGCGCTTAACCAACTTGCACGACCAAACCATCGAAGGTTTGCAACACCGAACACGGCCAGTAATGTCGGTACAACATCATCCCGAGGCAGGGCCCGGCCCTTCTGACTCACTCTACTTATTTGACGAATTCATGCATTGGGTTGTGGACCAAAGGGGGAATGCGAGTGCCTAGGGATACACGGGTCAAAAAAGTTCTGGTTATTGGTTCGGGCCCAATTATCATTGGGCAAGCTGCAGAATTCGATTACGCAGGAACCCAAGCCTGTCGGGCCCTCAAAGAAGAGGGACTCGAGGTGGTATTGGTAAACAGCAATCCAGCAACGATTATGACCGATTTGTCAGTGGCTGATATTGTCTATGTTGAACCGCTTACGGTTTCGTTTTTGGCTTATATTTTGGGGAAAGAGCGGCCTGACGGAATTTTAGCCACACTTGGCGGGCAAATGGGGCTAAATTTGACCACCGAACTTTTCAAGGCGGGCATTCTTACTGATTTAGGAGTGAAGGTGTTAGGTACTTCTATAGCTACCATCGAGAAAGCTGAAGACCGTGAAGCCTTTCGTCGTTTGATGCTTGATTTAGGCCATCCGATTGCCACTAGCCGTACGGTTACCACTTTGGAAGAAGGTCTCGAATTTGCGGAGGAAATCCCGTATCCTCTGGTTTTGCGGCCTGCATACACGTTAGGCGGCAGCGGCGGTGGATTTGTCTACAACGATGCCGACATGCAAGAGCGCTTGCCCCATGCTTTGGCTCTAAGCCCCATAGGGCAGGTGCTGGTAGAAGAGTCTATAGCCGGGTTTAAGGAGGTCGAGTACGAGGTTATCCGTGATAGCGCAGGAAACGCTATCACCGTTTGCAACATGGAGAATTTTGATCCAGTAGGGGTCCATACCGGAGATTCTATTGTGGTGGCACCAAGTCAAACCCTGACGGATAAGGAATATCAGTTGCTGCGATCAGCATCGTTAGATATTGTCCACCACCTAGGAGTAGAAGGCGGATGCAATGTGCAATTTGCGCTGCATCCCGATGGCCGTTATCGGGTGATTGAAGTCAACCCTCGGGTTTCCCGCTCGAGCGCCTTGGCTTCAAAGGCTACCGGATACCCTATCGCCCGGGTCGTGTCCAAAATCGCTGTGGGACTGACACTGCCAGAAATCCCTAACTCTGTTACTGGCACCACTACTGCCGCCTTTGAGCCCGCGCTAGACTATGTTGTTGCAAAAATTCCCCGTTGGCCATTCGATAAGTTTGCCACCGCTGATCGGCATTTGGGAACTCAGATGAAAGCTACCGGCGAAGTGATGGCCATTGATCGCACCTTTACCGCTGCGTTGCAAAAAGCGGTGCGGTCTTTGGAGATTAAACGATTTGGTCTTTCGGGTCCTAAGGAGGCTCGAGCTTCGTTAGACGCGATATGGGACGAATTGAAACACCCTACTGACGAGAGGCTGTTCTATGTGGCCGAAGCATTGCGCCGGGGAATAACCGTTGAGGCGATTCATGACGCCACCCAAATTGACCGCTGGTTTCTTCATCAAATCGAGGACATTGTTCATGACGAAAACTGGTTAACAAAGCATCCGGAGCATTGGCCGGCAAGGTTGCCAGAACTAAAGGCAAAAGGCTTTGCGGATCGGCGCATCGCGGAGATGGTGGGGGAGTCCGAAGAAACCGTGAGGGAAGAGCGCCTGCGACGGAGCCTTCTGCCTCAATACAAAATGGTGGACACTTGCGCCGGGGAATTCCCGGCCGCAACGCCATATTTCTATGCCACCTATGATCAGGAAAATGAGGCGAACCCACTTCCCGGACCAAAAGTCCTGGTTCTAGGATCCGGTCCTATACGCATTGGCCAGGGAATAGAATTCGACGCCGCAAGCGTTTATGCTTTGGAGGCATTGAGGGAACTTGGTTACCGGGCCGTCATGTTGAACAACAACCCGGAAACCGTGTCTACCGACTTTAATGCGTCGGATCGGCTGTATTTTGAGCCGCTTACCTTGGAAGATGTGTTAAACGTGATTGCCCAGGAAAAACCTGATGGGGTGATGGTACAATTTGGCGGGCAAACCGCAATCAATTTGGCAGAAGAGTTAGCTCGGCTCGGAGTGCCTATTCTGGGTACTTCCGTAGAAGGCATTCGGGGGGCCGAGGATCGTGAGCAATTCGATAGGATTTTAGAAACACACGGGATTATGCGTCCGCCGGGAAGGACCGCAACTACTGCAGCTGAGGCTCTGGCAGCGGCACATGACATTGGGTATCCGGTGTTGGTGCGGCCGTCTTATGTGCTAGGCGGACGGGCCATGGAAATTGTAGACGACGCGGAAGGACTGGCCGATTATTTGCAACGGACTCAGGAAATGGGGCCAGGCCAGCCGCTTTTGATTGATCGGTATATGAATGGTTTGGAGTTGGAAGTCGATGCGGTGAGTGATGGGATTCGGGTGGCAATTCCGGCAATTATGGAACATGTGGAAAGAGCAGGCATTCACTCCGGTGATTCGGTGGCGGCATTGCCGCCAATTCGGGCTTCACGTTCAGTGATTGACCGAGTGGTATCGATTACGGAGCAACTTTGCCAGGCGTTGGCCATTCGCGGTTTGTTAAACGTGCAGTTTGTTGCGGTATCGGACCAAGTATACGTTATTGAGGCGAATCCCAGGGCCAGCCGAACCGTGCCCTTTATCATCAAGGCGACCGGGGCTCCAATGGTAAAAATGGCTATTGAAGCCGCGGTTAAAGGTTCGCTGAGTTCCGAGTATCGCATGGGATTGTGGCCTTCCCCGGATCATTTTGCAGTCAAAATGCCCGTGTTCTCTTTTGGCAAACTGAATTTGGTTGATGCGGCTCTCGGCCCGGAGATGAAAAGTACCGGCGAAGTAATGGGCATTGATCAGGACTTCCCTAGCGCCTTGTATAAGGCGCTGATTGCTGGCGGGTTTCGGTTGCCGGCGGGAGGAAAGATTTTGGTCACCATCGCAGACCAGGACAAAACCGAAGCATTGCCATATTTAGAAGAGTTGGCGCGGTTGGGTTATCGGATTTATGCCACAACAGGAACTTTGGCCCTGTTATCCTCGTTAGGCATTCCCGCAACGCCGGTCTATAAACTGGGAGAGCGTCGACCTCATCTTGTCGACTTAATTCGCCAAGGCCAGTTCAACCTGGTGATCAATACAATTACTGTTGGTGGTGACCGAGAACGGGAAGGATTTCTGATACGTCGGGCTGCGGTCGAACGGGGAGTGCTGTGCTTTACCTCCTTAGATACCGTTGCTGCCGCGTTAGAAGCACTTCGACAACGATCGCGACAGGCATTTGGCGTGCATTCATTAAACGAATGGCTTGCCGTCAGGAACGTTAAAACACCTTAATCACAACATGGAGGAGAGGCAATCTGTCGCAGTTAATTTTAGCACCCGTGGTAAAACGGCAAGTGCCAGCGCCGGGTCATGTGGAATTATGGGTGCATAGCCCTGTATTAGCTGGGGCCACGCCGGGGCAATTTGCCCACGTGGTGACCCAAGGGACGTTGCGTCGGCCAATTTCCTTTTCCCGCCTTGACGTCGACACGGGAAACGCGGCAATGCTGTTTCAGGTAGTAGGAGTGGGAACCCGTTGGCTAGCCAACCAAGAAATGGGGGCTGTCCTTGATATATTAGGACCCTTAGGCCGAGGCTTCCCGGTGCCCGATGCTCGCCGTCCATGGTGCCTGGTGGGAGGCGGGGTGGGAATTCCCCCATTATTTGCCGCAGCATCCCAATGGACCAGTGCTGCACGAATGACTCCGACCGCAATATTGGGAGCAAGGACCGAGTCTCTGGTTTTGCTGGAGGAGGAATTTCGCCAGTTAGGACATGTCGTGTGGATCACTACCGATGATGGCTCGCGCGGGATGAAGGGCACCGTGATCGGGCCTTTGGCCCGCTGGCTAGCTAAAAATCCACAGGGCCAGGTGTATGCATGCGGCCCTACTGCGATGTTAAGGGCGGTTGGGGCAATATCGGGTCAGCGTGACGATGTTTGGATGGCATTAGAGCAAAGAATGGGATGTGGAGTCGGGGCGTGCTTGGCTTGTGTGGTGTTAGGGAACGGGCCTGAAGGGCCCGATTATCGTCGGGTCTGTACCGAGGGCCCGGTGTTTTCTGGAGAGGAGCTGATCTTCCCATGAATTTGGCGGTGTCATTGCCTCGCGGACTAAAACTCAAAAATCCCATCATAGCGGCCTCGGGAACGTTCGGATTTGGTCCCGAGTACGCTTCATTTGTCGATATGTCCGTGTTAGGGGGGATTAGCGTCAAAGGGTTGTCTCCGGACCCCTGGCCAGGCAACCCGCCGCCCCGGGTTTGGGAAACCCCCATGGGGATTTTAAATTCAATTGGACTGCAAAATCACGGTGTCGAGGTGTTTTGTCAGCAAGACCTGCCCTTTTTGCGCGAAACCGACACTCGCGTTGTTGCCAACATTATCGGTCATACCGTTGATGAATATCGCCAGGTCGCAGCACGGTTGAGTCGAGAACCTGGGATTGACGCGTTGGAAGTGAATATTTCCTGCCCTAACATCAAAGAAGGGGGAATGAGCTTCGGACAAAATCCCGATCAGGCTGCACAGGTGATGGCTGCGGTTCGGTTCGAGACCGATTTGCCGGTAATGGTTAAAATCTCACCAAACACCACCTACCCGGTGGAAATTGCTGAAGCGGTGGAGGATGCTGGTGCCGACATGATTTCCGCCATTAATACTTTGGTGGGAATGGCCATTGACGTCAAACACCGGAGGCCCGCTTTAGGGGGAGTTACCGGGGGCTTATCCGGGCCTGCGATTAAACCAATAGCCTTGCGTATTGTGTACGAAGTAGCTCAAACCGTAAAAATTCCGGTAGTGGGCATGGGCGGAATTAGTTCCACCATGGACGTGGTGGAATTTTTAATGGCCGGGGCAGCCGCGGTAATGGTGGGAACAATCACCTTTCAATATCCTCGGCGGATGCAAGAGATTGTGGCCGAATTGCCGGAGGTTATAACGGAGTTGGGATTTGACTGTCTGCAGGATGTAGTGGGATCGGCTCTTCCGGGGAGAAGCAATGCTTCTTCCATGATGGAGGCGGAATATGAATAGACCCAAAATATGGATAGCCTTGGACGTGTCCTCGCGTGACCACGCGGAATCTTTGATAGCGAAATTTCCCGACCACCGGCAGTTCAAAGTGGGACTGGAGCTGTTTTCAGCTATTGGTTCAGGACCGGTCCAAGAATGGATCCGTCAGGGACGGGAAATATTTTTAGATTTGAAGCTTCATGATATTCCCCATACCGTCTCTCGAGCCATTAATCGCATTGAAGAAATGGGCGTGTCCCTGACCACGGTCCATGCCCTAGGGGGCATGGTGATGATGCAGACTCTATCCCGACGGCAATTAGCAATCGTGGGAGTTACTCTTTTGACTAGTTTGGGGAACCGAGATCTACATCAAATGGGTTTCAGGGGGACCAGCCAAGATTTCGTCATCAATGTTGCCCAGTTGTGCCAACAGGCAGGATTGGACGGGGTGGTGGCGTCTCTACACGAAACCCGGCGGATCCGAGAACTGTGGCCCGAGGCCCGCATTGTAGTACCGGCAATCCGGTGGGGCGATGCGGTCACCGGAGATGATCAGGAACGCATCGCAGCACCGGATCGGGCGGTTTTGGCTGGTGCCACCGATTTGGTGGTAGGCCGAGCCCTTATCCGTCGATCCGACGTTGGTCAGGCCTATCAAGAACTCATGGCGATGGTTGAGGACACGAGTGGGAACAAGTAAGTAGTTACGCGGCCGTGGTGCTGTTACAAGGAAAACAATAGGTTGGGAGGGGGAGATGACAGCGATGACTTGCGATGCTGCCAATTTAGCCAAGTGGGGCGCTTATTTGAAAGGCCATTTTCTGTTGACTACCGGTCGCCATAGTGATCAATTTGTTTTATTGGCCCGGTTGACCGAATATCCGTCTGCGGTCGCCCCTTGGGCCGATCAGTTAGCAAGACAATTGGAGCCTTATGAGGCACTCACTGTAGTGGGTCCGGCCGTTGGAGGAATTATACCTGCCTTTGCCGTGGCTTCACGGTGGCATGACAGTCGCATTTTATTTGCTGAAAAAACTGACGATGGAACTATGCAATTTAAGCGGGGATTTCGTCTGGCTCCCGGAGAACGGGTGGTCGTGGTAGAGGACGTCGTGACGACGGGGAGTTCCGTTGACAAAGTCATTGCAGCTGTGAACGCAGATGGGGGGCTCGTGGTCGCAGTGGGGGCTCTGGTGGACCGAGGGCAGGAAAAACCCCATTGGACCAAATGGGGTTACGAAGCGGTATTTCGGTTTCCTCCAGGATCTGTGCCTTCTTGGGAGCCGGGCGAGTGTCCACTATGTCGAAAGAACATTCCCTTGACAAGGCCTAAAGTTTAACGGGAACCAGGGTTTCCCCTTGCGGCTAATTTTTCTTTTACTGCGCCTAGCCGTCTCAGGCGATTCGGGTCTGGTGTGATGTACAAAGTTTTTTCTTGCCGATATAAGACTTGGCCTGCATCGCCGTGAGGCCGCTTGCGAACAAACTTTCTCCGGGTATAGTCTACCGGCACCATGGAAGATTGCGACGCCTGACTGTAAAAGACGGCAAGTTCTGCGGCGTCCAACAAGTCATCAAGATTAGGGTGCGACTTTCCGCAGCCCAATATGACGTGTGATCCGGGCGATTGTTTGACGTGAAACCACATGTCGTCAGGCCGGGCTCGGCGAAAAGTCAGATCCGCGTTTTCTTGTTGCGAACGGCCCACCAAGATAGGGTAACCGCTTTGGGTTTGAAATCGGCGGTAAGGGAGGACTTCCTCGGCGACCGGTTTGGCGCCCATCTTTTGAGTTATCTGCAATTGGTGCGCCAGCCATGCCTGACCGACAACGGTATCTGCCAAGATAGCCTGATTTTTTGATACCTCGGCAAGTTCCTGGGCCAGTTGTGGAAGGATTTGAGCGAGAGACGTCTTGCGGGCTTGCTGTTTGCGGGCTTCCCGGTAATAGGCTTGGGCCAAGGCAACCGGAGTATCCCCCGGATGGGCGGTGAGTACTACCATAGTAGCAGGGTTTTCCAACGAGGGTACCTCAACCGAACAGGGCAACGACCGGTTTTGGAATAGATACTGATAAGTCAGCCAGAGGTCTCCAAGATGGCGTAACTGGTTTGGGTCCGCAGCCATTTGCGATTGATAGTCGGTAATTTTTTGCTCAAGGTGCTGCCGCCGTTTCTCCAATAACCGCGCCAATTGCTTGCGTTGGGCTTCAATCGCCATGGCTTGTTCGCGGGAGCGGAAATATTCATCGAGCGCTGCGTCTGGATCCGTCACGGCCACACTTTGGTACCCTTCAAGTGGGTAGACCCATAGATCCGCCTCGCCTTGTGGGGAAGTCAGGTGATAAATGTGGTAATTTGCTTGATTCCAATCGGAACAAAACGATTCCCAGGACCAGTGCTCCGATTCCGAATACAAGCGTTTGGCGAATGGAGTTAAGTGGTTGGGATCGTGGGTATTGCAGGGATTGGCGACGGTTGGCGGCGACACATAAGGCTGACCGGGCCAAATAGTGCGTCCGGGACGGCCTGGCGGAATTTTACGGAATGCGTCAACCACGGTGAAATCGGGTGTTACCAGAACCAGATTGGTAAGGTGCCCTGCCATTTCGACAATGAGTCGGCCGGGTTTGGGCTCTTCAAAGTCATTGTGCCGCAAGATTTCTAGGTGGACAATTCGCTCAAAGGGTGGCACGGCGAGGGTGGTGATCATAAATGGAGTCAGGCGCTGAAAAAATTGATTGTTGTTGCGATCGCCTTCTTTGGGCACGGGGTGCCGGGTCCAGTGCATGCGGCTTAACCCCGGTGCCAACACTATTAATAGGGCACGGGGGCGATTTTTTGCCTTGAACCAAATAAGGCCGTTCCGGGAAACTATGTGCTCTACGTACATGCCGGGCAATTCGGTGGCCCAGCGCTGCTCTAAAGCACGTAACATAAGGGCGTCAAAGGGCATCGGAGGCTCCTGCTTTCCTGAATACATATCAAATGTCATTGTACGATTTAACGTAATTGATTAAAAGGCACTATGCTGAGATGTAGATTTGTGGCATCGATGGTGGGATAATGACTTAAGAGTGGCTTAAGTCCCCGTGGAGGCGGGGAAAATTCGTCCGCCTGAGCCATGTTGAGAATTTCTTTGGAGGGATAGCCGTGGCACAGGGAAGCGCTCATTCAGCGAGCGGCTTAAGACATTTGTGGCAAACCTTGCCAATGGAGAAGTTTACGGCCAGGCCTAACTACATTTGGCTGGTTGTCGGCACAGTCTGTATTGGAGCGTTCATGGCTGCCCTCGATGCCAGCATCGTGAATGTTGCCTTGCCGATCATGAGTACGTCATTTCATGCATCTGCCAGTGTTGTAGGTTGGGTTCTTATTTCTTACCTGCTAACGTTGGCTACTTTGTTGACGTTGTTTGGCCGCATGGCCGACATGTTGGGTCGAAGGCCGCTTTATACCTTCGGCTTTCTAGTGTTTATCCTCGGTTCGGCAACCTGTGGGGCTGCCGTTAACCTTCCGATGCTCATCGTGTCCCGGGTTTTTCAAGCCGCGGGCGCGGCCATGTTGCAAGCCAATTCGGTCGCGATAATCACAGCAACTGTACCGGCTTCGGTGCGCGGCAAGGCGATCGGCTTTCAAGGATCGGCTCAAGCGATTGGATTGTCGCTCGGACCCGCGATTGGCGGTGCATTGATCGGCCTATTCGGCTGGCGAGCTATTTTTTATGTGAATGTGCCGGTAGGATTAGTCGGTACAATTATGGCGGGCATGATCTTGCCCAAAGATAAGATGTCTGGAGCTAAAGCGACGTTTGACTGGTGGGGTACCATCTTGTTCACGCCGTTTTTAGTAGCCTTGATGTTGGCTTTGACCGAAGGGAATGTTTGGCATTGGGATTCTGCACCGATTATCGGATTGTTTGTGGCGTCTATTGTTCTGCTCGTTGCTTTTTTGTTGCGAGAAAAAAGTTTTCGGGCTCCACTGGTGGACTTAAAGTTGTTTAAGATTCCCATCTTTAGTATGGGCAATTTCACAGGATTATTGTCGTATTTGGCTATGTTTGGGGTTCTGTTTTTGATGCCGTTCTTTTTTGAGCGGGTCTCCGGGTTCAATTCCGCGTTAACCGGCTTGATTTTAACGTCGGTTCCGTTGGGAATGACAGTAGTCGCGCCGAAAGCAGGCGGATTGGCAGATCGTTATGGTTCGCGGTTATTGACGACGGTAGGCATGGCAGTGACAGGCTTGGCTGCACTATTCTTGGCGTTTAGTGTCAGCATTCGTGCCGACTTAATCTTCATGATTGCCGAACTAGTATTTGTAGGCGTAGGGCTCGGGATCTTTACGCCACCCAATAATAGTTCGGTGATGGGAAGTCTTCCTGCCGATCGTCTGGGTGTGGGCGGCGGTATTTTGAACATGGCACGATCTTTGGGCATGGCGATGGGCACAGCGCTGTCTAGTACGTTGATGGCGGCGTTTTTAATTATGCATGGGGGAACCGAAAGTGCTGGCGGACCGAAACCGCCTTGGGTCCCCGCCATTCGATACGCGCTGTTCGTTTTGGTGTTTTTGTCGCTAGTGGCGGCTCTGATGTCGTTATTTCGGGTTCAAGGCGAGTCGAAAAACAGTGAACACGAAGCAATGCCAATGGAATGGTAGGGAATTGGGGCAATAGGGCGCAACTAATGGTTGCGCCCATTGCGCAAGAGGCGGAAAATAAGAAGTGACGACCAGATTGAACACGGTGACCAACCGGCAGGAGGGACTTCCATGTGGACGGTTGTCTATATCGCTCCCACGTTAGCTATTGCGGAGCGATTAAAGCAACTACTAGAAAATGAGGGCATGCTGGTCAATTTGCGACGCGTTGATGTGGATGACGCTGGCCGCGGCAATATTGAAATCCAAGTGCCTGATGGGGAAGCGGAGGAGGCCCAAGAAATTATTACCGAAAATTTGGGCCGATTAAGATAATGCGACGAACTAAAATTGTAGCTACCCTGGGACCGGCCTGCGATAATTTTGACGTTATGACGCAACTTCTGCAGGCAGGGGTCGATGTAGTCCGAGTCAATTTGTCCCACGGGGAGTGGGACCTGCATCAAAAGCGTATCCGTTTAGCCCGGAGTGCGGCGCAACAATTAGGGAAAGAAATTGGTGTCATGTTAGACACCCAAGGACCAGAAGTACGCCTTGGACCGCTTCGAAAGCCACTGCATTTGGAGATTAACGATACTTTTTATATTGGGCGAGAAGGCAATGAATCTGGCCGCATATTGACAGTTACCTGGCCGGGGCTGTTTAACATGTTGCAAACGGGGCAAACGCTTTGGATTGACGACGGACGTTTAGTGGTGGAGGTGCGGTCTGTCGCCAATGATTTGATTACCCTGGCGGCCAAGAACCGAGGTAATGTCGATTCCCAAAAAAAATTAAGTCTTCCAGGATATGGTTGGCCATTGGATCCCCTTACGCAAAAAGATCGGGATGCAATTGTACGGGGGGTGACCGAAGAAGGAGTTGATTTCGTCGCGCTCTCTTTTGTACGGACGGCAGAGGATATTTTCGCGGTCCGTCGATTTTTGGAAGAACAACAAATATCAACATTTCTTATGGCCAAAATAGAAAACCCGTTGGGGATGGATCATCTGGATGAAATTTTGCAGGTATCCGACGGAGTTATGGTGGCTCGCGGTGACTTAGGCGTGGAATTGCCGGAAGAAGAGGTTCCAGAGCTGCAAAAAACCATTATTCGCCAGGCCAATCTGATGGGCCGCCCGGTTGTCACCGCAACTCAAATGCTTGAATCTATGATAGATCAAGAACGGCCGACGCGAGCTGAGGCGACCGATGTCGCCAATGCAATCTGGGACGGCACCGATGCCGTGATGCTATCGGGCGAAACCGCTGTGGGCAAGCATCCGGTAGAGTCTGTCGCAATGATGGCTAAGATTGCGGAGCGCGCGGACGCTCATCCCGAATATGCGCACCGGGTAAAGTTTACCACCGACCGCATTGCTGATGCGGTCAGCCGAGCATCCGCAGAAATTGCCGCTGAACTGCACGCACGCGCCATTCTTACGGTGACCGAATCGGGATACACAGCGCGAATGGTCAGCCGATGTAAACCTTCGGTACCAGTGGTGGCGATTTCTCCCCATCAAACCACCTTGCGACAACTCACCTTATTTTGGGGTGTGGAAGGGCTTGCAATGAACTCCGCCATCCATACCACTGATATGGTGCGTCAAGCCATCGAAGTGGCACGAGAAGCTGCGGTGGTAGAAGAGGGAAATTTGGTCGTAGTCACGGCTGGCGTACCTCATGGTACTCCCGGAACCACCAATTTAGTGCGTGTTGAGATGATTACCGACCCCGTGCTGGAGGGTCAGGGGCTAGGGGCCAATGTCGGTTCCGTGACAGGGACGGTTGTGGTGGTCACTAGCCAATCGGTAGTGCCGGATTCTCCGTTTGTGGCGGTGGTAGACGGCTATGATCAATCCTTGCTGCCAATTTTAGACCAGGCGGCTGCTATTGTTGCCAGCAATGCTGGGTGGACTTCTGATATTGCAGTGTATGCGTTGTCGCGAAAAATTCCAGCTGTGGTTGGGATTCTAGACGCTACTCAAAAACTTAAAGATGGACAGATTGTTACCGTAGACCCAGTACGTGGCGTGATTTATTTGGGGAAGACGCAAGTATAGGACGAAGGGATGTTAAACGGGATGCACGTTTATCTAAATGGTAAGTTGGTGCCGGAATCACAGGCGATGGTCTCTATTGATGACCGAGGCTTTCTGTTTGCCGATGGGGTCTATGAGGTGATCCATGTCTACCGGCAAAAACTCTTTGAGTGGAACTTGCATCTGGCACGGTTGGGTAGAAGTTTGGCAGCCATTCAGTTGCCAGCCGTAGATGGGTCTGAATTAGCGCTAATTGCGGAGCAACTCATTGGGGAACTGGGACCGGAGCAATCTGAGGCTAGCCTTTACATAGAAGTGACCCGGGGTACGCATCGCCGGGCTCATGGGTTTCCGCCTCCGGGATCCACACCCCCCACGATTTTGATGTGGGTGCGGCCGGTGAGCCCGATTTCCAAGGAGACCGTTGAGCACGGTGTCCCGGTGATTACAGTCCCCGATGATCGCTGGGCAAAGGTGTGGGTTAAAACCATAGGGCTATTGCCTAATGTATTGGCTAAGGAAAAAGCACACCAAAATGGTGCTTTTGATGCGATCTTTGTGCGCGACGGCATAGTGACGGAGGCCACTAGCGCCAACATTTTCATGGCTAAGGATGGCGTGCTTTATACTGCGCCGGCGACCAATTACATTCTGTCAGGCATTACCCGGCAGGTTGTGTTGGAGTTAGCGCAGGCACGCAACATTCCGGTGAATTTAACCCCATTTAGTGTCGAGCAGTTGCTTACGGCTGATGAGGTGTTCCTTACCGGAACCCTTACCGAAGTGTTGCCGATTGCGTCTATCGATGGCTATCCGGTGAAAAGCCCTAGCGGGCCCCTGGCCCTTCAACTGCTTCAAGATTTGCATGAGCGTGCGGGACTACACGCATAATAACAGGTGAAACGGGAGGGGAACCGGAGTGCATGTGGTGTTAGTGGAGCCGGAGATTCCGCCTAACACCGGGAACATTGCTCGTACCTGCGCTGCTACCGGGACCACGCTGCACTTAATTGAACCTCTGGGATTTTCGGTGAGTGACCGTTATTTGCGGCGGGCTGGGGTAGACTATTGGCATCTGGTGGATGTGCGTATTCACAAATCTTGGGAAGATTTTCCGTCATTGTTAAAGATCGCCCAACGTTTGCATTTGTTCACCTCTGGTGCGCAGGCATCTTATATTGATACGGTATTTGAGCCGGAAGATGTATTGGTCTTTGGACGGGAATCGATAGGATTACCCAATTGGCTGTTAGATCAATACCCGGATCGGCAACGCAGGATCCCGATGCGCGGGGCGGTGCGGTCATTGAATTTGTCTAATGCCGTAGCAATAGTCGTGTATGAAGCCTTGCGACAACAAGGATTTCCCGGTTGGCAGGTATAAGAACCTCTGGATTGTCCATATAATCCATTGACTAAAGGGGGGAGGGGTACGGTGTCACTCCTTCTGATTTTGGTTAGTGGCATGGTGTTGATCATTTTATCAGCCGATTACTTTACCAACGGGGTCGAGTGGCTGGGCTTCATCCTGGGACTTGGCGAGGGGGCCGTAGGCTCGTTGCTCGCCGCCCTTGGGACTGCGTTGCCGGAGACGTTGGTTCCGGTGATGGCAATGGCTTTTGGGGCGAGTCAAGTGAGTGATGCGATTGGATTGGGAGCCATTTTGGGGGCACCACTAATGTTGGCTACGTTGGCCTTCATGATCATTGGGATTGGGCTATGGTCGCACGGGCGTGTAGTCCCTCGTTTACACTCGGGGTCCATGGAGCGTGATTTGACTTTCTTTATCGGTTCCTTTGGGTTGGCTATCGCCACAGGATTTTTGCCGTCACCTTGGCACAGCACGTTGGCTTGTATTTTGATTTTAGGATACTTGGTTCACGCCTGGACGGTTGTACATTACAGTCGAGGCCATCAACAAGTGATACCCCCGACAGAGAGGTTGCACCTAGCTATTGGTGCTATCCCGGTTTGGCTAATGGCTTGGATTCAGGTAGCGATGGCGCTTTCCGGCATGATTTTAGGTGCCCGGTTTTTTGTGATGGCGTTGGATCAGGCGTCCGCAAGTCTTAGAATTTCCGGATTTTTCTTGTCTGTAATCGTTACTCCAGTTGCGACCGAACTTCCTGAGGTGTTAAACAGCGTGCTTTGGATTCGCCGCGGAAAAGATACGTTAGCCTTCGGCAACGTTACCGGAGCGATGGCTTTTCAAGCTTCTGTGGTTCCGGCATTGGGAATTTTTTTGACGCCGTGGCGTTTAACCGGATGGGAATTCGCTGCGGCGGGAATAGCGTGGAGTTCTGCTGCGTGGATTTTATGGCGAAGTCACCGGAAGCGTTTATCTCGCGGCCCACTCCTAATGGCTGGCCTATTTTACCTAGCCTTTATCGGGTTAATTTTGACTTGGGGATAGAGTGGATCCTTGGAAGCTACTAGGCATGAGATCAATACAACACCAAGTAAAATGACTCGTGTTTGACTCAATAAAGTTACTTAACTGTAGTTCACAGGGGAATTTTTAAGACCATTTACTATTAATAAACCGAATGTTCTGATAAGTGCTTGCGGCGGGAAAATAATCACAGCGGGCTGGATGGTTTGTTTGGGCCACGCCAAAATATCGTGTCCAGAGGGTTCGGACAATGCCCGAGGCAACGTTTCGCGAGATTTATTATTGATGCACACGATGCTGTGGCTGGGCCAGTAAAATTGAGGAGATTCTACATAATATCCGTGAAGAATACGTGGTGCAGGCCCGCTTGGGATTCCGAGAATCGGTTCGGGTTGCTCGGTGAGCGAGGTCTCCAGGACTGTGAGACTCACTTTGGCGGGAATGGATCCGACTTTGCGGTACTGCAACCCCGCCCGTTGGATATGCACGCACTGGGCGCGGGATTTTTGGCCGCCCGGCGGGTGCATGGATCCGTGGCCCCGCTTCCCGAGCACTGCGGGGCGTACTACCTACCCACAGAGAAGGCGCAGGGGGCCACCAATGTACAATCACAACACACACGGTTCGTCATAGAGAGGTAGAGGTACTGACAAACCGTTAAATTTGAGCTGCGCAGTATAGCGGTTTCTGAACCCATCACATTTTTCTTGAATCTTGTGGGAAGTCGTCTGGCAGAAACGGCCGATTCTGTTGAATTAACTCATTCAACACCATGTCAGAAGTTTCGGCGTCGTTAAATAGGGGATGCAGAAGCATCGCCTGCCTTAAAGAGGCGACACTTCGTTGCTCGGCACCATCCAACAATAACCGATAATATTCTGCCATCGTCCGTATCAATGGAAAGGCGTAGGAGGGCAGAGGGCCAGTGTCAAGAGGTAACAGCTGACCCTGCTTTACCATGACAGGCACCTCTACAGCAGAGTTTGTCGGGATGCCCTCTAAAGTGTGGTCATTCTTAATATTAATGTAGTGGATAGTATCGTCGTCCCGATAAAAACTGAGCATCAAACGGACTACGACGCGTGAATATCCGAAACCACCCCGTTGCTTGAGTAAATCGGGTACTTCATTCAGTGTGAGATCGCCGTATAGTTGTAGCAACTCGTGCTCGATATCGAGAACCTCTTCGCCTCGTGTCTTTGGTGCCGTGAGTAGTTCCTGCATAATTTTCTCCGCATGCCAGTAATACTGAAGATAGGGATTGAAAATAGCCGGAAATGCGTGAATCACATTTTCCGAAAACGGAACAGGAAATTTGAGGGGTACAAATCGATTTAAGGCGTCGTTCAACACATTTTTTCCGTCCAGGTAGACTGCGTCAGTGACTGTCAGATGATTAAGTCCTCGAGTCTTCATATAGAAAGCCGTTTCGGGAACGTCAAAGAGAGACGACAAATGTTTAGCTAAAATAATAGGGACATTGCAGACCCCAACCGCATTGGGTACACCTAATCTAAGCAAATACTCCGTAAGCGGCCCTGCTGGATTGGCAAAGTTCATAACACGTGAATGAGGTGCATAGCGGAGAATCAGGTCAGCAATTTCCTCATATATGGAAATGCTGCGCAAAAAGGTTCCAAGGCCGCAGACCGACACCGTTTCCACAAACGGGATTCGGTATTTTAATCCAATTTTTTCATCACTGATGCGCCCTAGTTGATTACCAGCCCGCAGTTGGATGAGAATGAAGTCGGCATTTTCAATCGCCTCCCGGTAGCTGCGGCTGGTGCGCACGACAAAATCTTGACCAGAACGCTTTACCAACCGCTCTGCAAAGTTCCGCAGGATTTCTACCCGCGGCATATTCGTATCCATCAGCACGACTTCACGAATAGGCATCTCATGGTTAGATTTGGCCAGCAAATCAATAAGTTCAGGCGTAAAGACACTTCCGCCCCCGATGACGCCGATTTTAATGGGTTCCTTACGTTCCATCATGTTTCCTCCTCGTATAAACATATTGGGAGTGGACTTGCTTCTTAATGATGTAAACCCCAGGGTTGGGATGCGGGTTAGGGACCGCATCCCAACCGAGGCCGATCTGAAAATAGTTGTCTTGCATTGCAAGTTCCGATCGATGATACGGGATCTGATCCGGACGACTGACGCTAGTTTCTCCCGCCCCGCGAGGCACGCATGCGGGTGTAAGAAGGCTCTCAAATATTGGGTGATTGACTGACTGATGGAATGCTAACGCGCGGGTTGCAACTCTCTTGCGACTGCACCCTTGGCACCGATGCCAGCGCATAACTCGATGGAGCATGACAGCTGATAACGGGACCAACAGCGGGCGTCGGTCGGCACCCCTTCTGGACCGCGACGAATAATCCGTCATACTATCTCCAGAAAAGAGGTGTGTTGTATCTATAGTGCGGGAATTGTGGTCGAAATGGGATCCATTGCCCGATTCTCTTTGGACGACGCCCAGGCGAAATATGCGGGGCTGATATGGCGGGGCTACCAATCGGCGCCCTTTGATACGGAAGATCGAGCGCTTACGCGGTCGCGCAATACCTGATTGCGGTGTTAGTTGATCGAGGTGGCCGATACGGGATTTCAAGCATTTTACGCCAGTAAATTCGAAGAGTCGGTTCATCACCAGAATAAACGGGCATTGGTGCTCACAGCACGGAAATTGATCAGTGTGATCTTCGCGTTGCTGACCCGAAATCAATTCTACGGAAGGAGGTTCGGATTGTAAGATCGCGGCAACATCGGTCATTGCTATTGTCTCCCTGCCATTTACTGTTCTTTTTCAAACCGGCCAGATTCGCGTTGCTGGTTTTCGCCTGCCTGGCCAAAAACAGCTGCCTGACTTTTTACGGCGAGTCTTAAACCAGTTTAGGCACTCGGTGACGTAAGATGCGGTACTTCGGCCCTTGAGAGTATTTCCTGAGCAATGCGACGACTTAAGTCTATCGTGTGAGCACATGCATTGGGGCTTACATCGTCCCAGCGAACAAACTGGTCCAAATATTGCGGATTTATAGGTGGCCCAGGGGTAACTTGGCTCCATTGGATCGCAAGAGTTTTGGCCGCTTGATCCCAATCTTTGTACACCCCTACGGCCATTCCCGCTAAAACTGCCGCCCCAAGCGCACTTGTATCCGTCACATTAGGGATTAGCAATGATTCCTGGAGAAAGTCGGCTTTTCTTTGCACCCACAGTTGATTTTTAGTGCCGCCTCCCGTGACGACAGTCTTCGTGATTTTTTCGCCATTGGCGGCAGTGAGGGTTTTAATAGCCTCCATGCTGACGTAACTCAACGCGTCGATCATGGCCCGCGCCAAATGTTCGGGACCGTGCCGTTCGGATAGACCGAGTAAGGCGCCGTGAGGGTGAACGCAACGTTCGGGAAAGAATCGGCCAAATAAGAACGGGGCGAACACCAAGTTAACCATATCGGTGTCTTGCAAATGGGTGCTACTATCAAGTATTTTTTCCCACTGTCTAATACTTGCTGCCTCATCGAGCCCTCCTGTAAGCATCCGCCGTAGCCATTCCAGGTGACCGCCCCCAATAACCTGAAACATTAAGGCGCGAGTACCAGGATAGACATGGGTATCGTCAATGAGGTCGACATCGGACGGACTTACCACTGGTGCAGAACGATGTGGTGTTGCAAGAATCTCGTAGGTTCCTAACATGTTTAACATCGTGCCTGGTTTCGTTACTCCTAAGGCTCCTGCGGCACAAAGGTAGTCATGTCCACCCACAGCAACCAGAGTATGGGCTGGCAGTCCAGTGTCAGCGGCCAGTCGCGTGCGAATGGGTCCGATCAATGTTCCAGCAGGCTCGACGTGGGGAAAGCATTCCGGGGAAATAGGAGTGATGTGGATGATTTGTGTGGCCCACCGCCCGCAGCCTTGATCCCAAATCCCCGTACCGCTAGCCGAAGAGGGATCGCAGACAGCTGTCCCGGATAATGCATACGTGACATAACTCACAATGGGAAGGATTTGCGTAATTCGACTGAATCGTGTACGGTCGTGTTCTGCAAGCCATGTTACCGTAGCAAACGGACTGTTGTGTGGATGATATCCTGTCACTTCATAAAAATGCCTGTCCTGGTCAGCCAGAACGGTTTCATGCACTTCAATAGGCCACAACCCGATCACCGGATATACCGGATTGGACTCGGAGTCAAGAGCTACCATAGGCCCCCCCATTCCGGTGACAGCAATGGCCAATATGTTGGAGTGATTACCAGCGAGCCGGATTTTCGCCAAGAGATCTCGGATGAGTACCTGGATCGCGGTGAGTAGTCGTGCGGGGTCTATAAGGGAATCAAAATAAAGGTCTCCCACGCGAACTTCAGCTGTCTGAACTTCCCGGGCAGACAGTCGGGCATCAGCCACAATCATCCCTTTAGGAGTGAAAGCAACCGCCTTGAGGTTGGTATTGCCTATATCCAGGCTGATAAGAACCGATTCCGTGGTCATGGTTTCTCACCTCATGTAACAATATAAACATATTTCGTCGTATTGTAGTCAAATTCCTGCCGCGTGAGAAAATTATTTCGTCAGATGCTAATTGGTGAACAAATTTAGTATTATTATATACACAATCTAAAATACCCAGGGGGGAGTTTTGTGGTCGGAGAAAAAGTCTACGAGCTCATCCATCATCAGGCACAGTTGTGGGAATCTTGCGCCAATGATTGCCCGGCGTTTCAAGGATCTGCACCCTACCTTTTTATCGGTAGTGGAACATCCTATTACTTAGCCAAGGTGGCGAGCGCTTATGCGATGGCGTTGGGTTTGTCGGCGCAAGCCGCTCCAACGGCGGAAGCCTTCATCGAGCCCGATCTGTGGGCTCCTCGATTTAAAACGGCAGTCATAATCTCACGCTCAGGCACTACTACTGAGGCAGTATTGGCGGCTCAGAGGCTGGCTGAGCGACATCAATATATCACTGCACTGACATGCCATAGGGATTCGACGTTGGCAGAAATCGCTCACCAAGTGTATGCGGCGGAAGGCAGTGACGACGACACCGTGGTGATGATTCGTTCCTTCACTAGCATGCTAACACTAATTCAGCGAATCATTAATCAAACGGCTGGGATGACGCAATCGCAGCCGCTGAGTCAACATTTTTCGGAAGTATTCAGACAGTCTTCCACCATGGTGGAATCGATTGCTAAGCGGACACCACGGCGTGTTTATGTTTTAGGTGGCGGGATCCGTCAAGGGATTGCCGACGAGGGCGTCTTAAAGATGCAGGAAATGGCCGGAGCCGCGGCTTTTTCGTTCAATCCAATGGAATTTCGGCATGGGCCCTGGGGCTCGGTGACTGATGACGATGTGGTGGTGCTTTTGGGTCAGTGTAGTCGTAGAAGATACGAGAAGGATTTGTTCCATGATCTTATTGAACGCCAAGCGCGGGTGGTTCCCGTAGCCCCTGCCAGTTGGTTTGACGGATTGCGAGAAATCTCTTCGGAGTCGGTAAAGCTCCCCGATGTCATTCCAGACATCGACGGGGGGCCATTGGCAGTCGTGCCACTCCAACTATTAGCATGGAGATTGGCCTTACTGAACGGTCATGATCCGGATGCGCCGCGTAATTTAAATGCTGTCGTGGTATTGAAACCATGACCAACGTCTTGATGGGTAGCCGCGTGGGAATTTCCCGAAGACAGGGAAAGATCATTGAATTACTGAGGGCACACGGCACGCTGTCGATTTCCGATGTAGCCACTCGGCTTTCCTGCTCAACGGCCACTATTCGGCGGGATATCCAAGGCTTGGAAGAACAGGGTGAGGTGCGCCGACTTCATGGTGCGGTGGCATTAGATGGCATGGTGGTCGAACGTCCGTTTCAAGATAAATTTACCACGCATCCGGAGGAGAAAAAAGACATTGCGGCTTGTCTTGCCGAGTGGATGCCAGATGGTGCCATTGTGGGTTTGAACGGGGGGACCACCACGACCGCCGTAGCGCTTCGATTGGCAGAGTTGCAACGAAACATTACCGTGGTGACCAACGCGGTGAATATTGCCCACACATTAAGTGATCGAGGGATTCCCGTGGTGGTTGTCGGGGGTGCACTGAGACCTCAAAATTACGAAACGACAGGGCCTGCAGCGCTGGCTTCCTTGGCCCAATTGCATTTAGACTGGGCCGTTTTGGGAGCCAATGGGATTGATCGCAAGTTTGGGATCACTACTACCACTGAAGACGAAGCGGCTGTGGGGCAGGCGTTTGCCAAACAAGCTGATCACGTACTGGTTGCGGGGGATCGGAGTAAATTGGGTCGGACTGCCTTATTTCGCATGTTATTGTGGAATGAGTTGGACTTTCTTTGTTCCGATAATGGAGCGCGTTCCCTATTAGAAGATTGGGGTCTCAGTATGGTCGAAGAGGGTATTTGGTCTCTTGACGGAGGTGGACCTCGGCAATCTGGCGGGTGACGGTAAATCTGGCACTTGACATTACCTATCGTCTCGAATTGGGGATCGCACCGGGGCACGTGCCGAGTGCTACCTAGAGCGTGCGGGCGGTCACGGTATATAATAGCAATGTGGCACGGACTGTCGCCGCTTCACGTATTCTGTTAACCACCGTAGGAAGATATGGTGGCGCGATTGGGAAAAACTCGTCAATTGTTGCACTGGAACGGCATTTCATATCTGGCGCAAGAATCCCCGTCAGAGACTCTCCGGTTTATGACGGTGACAGGAGCAAGGGAAGGCTCATAAATACCGGAGCCAGGACCTGCCATTCCGGGCCGATTTTATCCCGTGTTGCGCCGAACAATTGGGTGACGTTGTCAGGTAGATTGCCTATCTCGGTTGGCTCGATGACACCTACGTCACGTGGATTAACCGATTGCAGTCTCGGGTCGCCGGAATCATGGTGGACATCTCCGGAGCCGCGCTAAAATTGGCCATGACGGCTGACCCGACCGCCGCCGTACCCAATCTCGGTGAGTGTCGGAACATAAGCCATGACCCCGAGATTGTCAAAGAGGTACTCACTATTGTGACATTGGAGGCTGAAGGAGTTCAATTGGGCGTTGTGATGCAGGCAATTCCTACGACGGTTACTGCCTCGAAAGTTTGATGCTCGCGGGTGGCGGACCAAGCGCGGCATGAGAACTATGTGCAATACGGGAGGATCCGGTGGAAGATGCCGTTTGCTGCGCTGTTGCTGTGGGCACAAGCAGTGCAACAAAGGCTGTGGGCGACGACGATACTGACGTGGTCGCACGATCCCGTAAGGGGAAACGCCGTATCGCACTGACTAGTGCCGGTGAGGAAATCAGAGAACATGTTGCACAAAAACTTGCGGATTTGAACCCAAATCGTGAATTGTCCGAATAAATTTTTACTAAATGGACAAAAAAGTGCAGGAATACAATCATGTCATGGAGAATAAACGTGACAAATCAAAAAGGAGGTAGCTTCATGAAAAGCAAGTCCGTGATCTGGGGGATGGGAAGCCTTTTATTGGTGGGAACGATAAGTGCTTGTGGATCGGCGTCGAAGACTACGCCAGCAGCTACCGGATACAAGGCAGGAGCGATTAATCGGCAATATGCCGGAACAACCATCACCGTTTTGCTTCCGCCCTATGGTGCCATGCCCCAAACCCAACTGGCCAAGTTTACGAAGGAAACAGGAATTAAAGTCAACCTGGAAACATTAGCGTGGGCTGATATCCATGACAAAATAGTGACGGCTGAGGCGGCGCATATTTCTCCTGCTGATGTAACCGAGGTGGACTGGTCTTGGGTAGGTCAGTTCTCGCAGGCGGGGTGGTATACGCCGTTAAATAACTACATTGCTCCAAAGTACTTGGCAAACGCCATAAACCGAAACGTTTTTACTATCAACAATAAACTGATTGCGATGCCATACAACTTTGGATTTAAGGAAACTACAATCAATTGGACCGATTTTCACAAGGCCGGAATTACAAAGGCTCCAACCACATGGGCCCAAGTCTTACAAGATGCAAAAATTCTTAAGGCCAAAGGTGTGGTGCAGTATCCCGTCGGATTTCCGCTATCAATTGGTGAGAGCAATTCAACCAACTGGTATGCACTGATTAAGTCGGCGGGTGGCACCCTCTTCAATTCGAAGTGGGATCCCCAGTTTACTTCGCCGTCTTCACCAGGCTATCAAGCCCTAGTATTCGAGAAAAAACTCTACCAAGACGGATTGATGCCCCCAGGCGTGGTGTCGTTGCATAATGCTCAAGTGCAAAGTTTGTTTGCGTCGGGAGAAATTGCGATCGCTTTGACATCGGGACCTTTATTTATGAGTAGCTTCAAAAACCCGTCTACGTCTAAGGTTGCAAGCGATCATCTCCAAATTATTCCTCTGCCAGGCAATGACGGTCAGCGAACCGGAACCTTCGGTCTCCCAGAAGGACTGGGTATTCCAGAATTGTCTGCGCATAAGGGAGCGGCAGCTGAGTTCATTAATTGGTGGATGGAGAAACCGCAGTTGTTGTTGTCGTATAATGACCCGAATATGGGTAATCCCCCGCCCCAATTGGACGTGTTGAACCAACTGGCTAAGGAGAACAAAATTCAAGATGGATCAGAAATCATGTCGATTCTCCCTACCGTCAAACCATTATTTTCACAGGGAACGCCAGTTTGGTATCCGCAATTTAGCACCGATGCGGCGACTATGATTCAATCGGTGGTTGAGGGCCACATGTCAGTCAAAACCGGCGTAACTACGTTAGCCTCGGAAGTGAAACAAATGGTCCAAAGTGCTCCGTAATTTGTTGTGGGGAGGTGCCTTGCCCAGTGGAAACGCGAACCATCACTCAGGGAGCGCGCCCCGTTCGCGGGAAGCAGCGGGCGCGTCCCTTGTGGCGGAAATTCTTTACGCCATATCTTCTCGTTTTACCGGCCGTCGCAGTGATTTTCGGCTTAGTCATCTATCCCCTGATGTTCAGTGTCTTTAGTAGTTTGCACGTGGATGACCTACTTTACGCGGGCATTCACACCTATATTGGACTAAAAAACTATCGGCAAGTTTTGTTGGACCCTTCCTTTCAGATTGCCGTCCGAAATACCCTAGTGTATTTTGTTTTGGCCACGATCGGCGTTCTTATTATTGGGCTGACCATTTCGAGTTGGTTGCATAGTATTGACCTCAAATGGCGGGGCCTGTTTCTGACAATAGTGATCTTGCCGTGGGCAGTGCCGGGAGTGGTGACCGGACTGCTTTGGTCCTTTATTTACAATCCGACGTCAGGTATTTTAGATGGTGTTTTGAGAAGTATGCATCTGATTTCTCAAAATATCGTCTGGTTCTGTCACACTAGTATGAGCCTCGTACTAATTACTGTAGCGCTTTTGTGGCAGATTGTGCCATTATCGTCGGTCATTTTATTGGCGGGTCTTGAGAGCATTCCCCCGACCCTCTATGAAGCGGCGACTGTTGATGGCTGCAGCGCTGTGCGGCGGTTCTTTGGTATTACCGTACCTCTGCTAAGACCTTCATTAGCTATCGTTCTCGTCCAAACGGCGGTTCTCAGTATCGGTATATTCGACCAAGTCTATGTATTGACAGGATACGATCCCAGTACCAAATCTGCGGTTATTCAAACCTATTTGTACGCGTTTCAGAACCTTAACTTTGGACAAGGTATTAGTGCTGCACTCCTTATTACTTTGGGGATTACAGTGATCGGATATCTCTATTTGCGGTTGATTTACCGGGAGGTTGCCTACTAATGCGTCGTGGAATTCGCATAGTCCTTGGGATTCTCATTATCTTTTGGTCTCTTGCGCCCATTTATTGGGCTTTGGTGGTGAGTTTAGCCACACCATTGCAGGTCGATATCGCCAAGCCATTCTTTTTCCCTCACCCCATCACATTGCGGTATTTTACGCTGTTGCTGTCATGGAATGCGACTTCCCGGAGCTTTCTGCGTATCGGATTGAATTCAATTATTGAGGCAGCAATGACCACTCTACTAACGGTTATTATTGCGACCATGGCAGGGTACGCATTCGCTCGATTGAGGTTTCGCGGTCAAACCCTATTCTTTTATCTCATTGTCGGAACGATTTCTCTTCCGGCGTACGCAGTCATAGTGCCCTTGTTTCAAATGATGAGCCAACTGAATTTGGTGGGGACTTATTCAGGTGTGATTTTAGTAGAAATTTCGGCGGCGCTGCCTCTTGCTACATGGCTGATGCGCAGCTATATAGCGTCATTGCCGACCTCAATTGAAGAGGCGGCACGGATTGATGGAGCCAATTTGGTGGCGACATTACGGCAAGTAATTCTACCTCTTATTGGCCCGGGCATGGCCTCGACGACGATTGTGGTATTCCTCATGACATGGAGCCAATTTATCATTCCGCTGACGTTCGCCCCGGCGTCGCATGCCGAATCATTAACGGTGCTGATCACTCAATTCGTCACAAAAGACGCTGTAGACTATGGACTTCAGGCTGCGGCAGGAATTTTAGCCTTAATTCCCGCGGCCATCCTCGTGGTGCGGTACAATCGGCGGTTGGTGAGCGGGCTATTGACTGGCGCTGTCACGTCATAGATCGGGAACTGTTGTTTGCGATCCCTAAATTTCGTCTTCGGTACAGGTCAGGTGAATCATGAGGATCCCCCAGGATGCGATGGGGTGAGAAAAGGTATGGCTTCACCTCACCGTATCGCAGGGGTTAACGGTGCCCAGTTAGAACATTATTTTTCTCGAACCGGAAATACCACGGAGGTGCATTTATGGCGGGAGGCTTCGGGCCCCCGCACTTTCTGTTTGGCCCGGGGCCATAAAGTGGGAGATTTCGGACACACTAAAGGGAAAATCTTCAACGAAGGGCAAATCAAGGGAAAAGAAAGGAACAGGACGCCATGACGAGTCAACCGCAACCTGGTACACTAGAGAGGAAATCTGCCTCCAAGACCAACAAATCCCAACGAGAAAACCTGACCATGCTAAAAATGGAAGCGGCTGAACTTTTGGGGCTGATGGAAAAGGTGCGTCAAGTAGGCTGGGGCGGATTAACGGCAAGAGAAACCGGCAGTATTGGTGGGTTGATGAACCGGATTCAGCGCGAACGAGCACAAAATACCGAGTAGACGGGAGACAGGTGATTAAGTGTACTGGGAACGTTTGACCAGCAAAACCTTCCAAGAGCAGGTCATCAATCGTGTGGACACGGCAATTTTGCCTACCGGCAGCGTTGAGGCCCACGGCATGCATTGTCCCTTAGGAACGGACAACATAGCACCGGCGGAATTTGCAGCACGGCTAGAAGCGTTGTTTCCCGACCGCGTTCTAGTATTACCTGCGGTGCCTTATGGGCACACCTGGGACTTGGCTCAATGGCCTGGCACAATTTCCGTATCCAACCGAGCTTTTAGTCAGTATGTCGCAGAAGTGGGAACCAACGCCAGTCGGTGGGGAATTCGCAACCTCATTTTGATGAATGGCCATGGTGGAAATGTGGGCGCGCTGCAAGAAGCCATGGAGTCCATGGCAGAGGCTGGGATGCGCGCGGTGTTGGTAAACTGGTGGTTGGATTATAGCCAAGATATCTTGACGGTGGCGTCAGGACAAGGGCACGCCGGTGAGGATGAAACCGCTGTAATGCTGGCCATAGCTGGGAATTGGGTCAAAATGGAGGATGCCACCTTTAACCTCTTTAAGGCTAAATTTCGTGTCAAGGCCATAGGTATTCAAGATAAGGTGTTGCGTCATGCGACGACAGGGGACGGGCGGCTCGGCACCAAGGAAAAGGGCGAAAAAATCATTGAACTGGTGGTCGCTCGCATGTCCCACATGCTGGAAGACTTGTGGCAAAACGACCTTTTTACCGAAGCACACTGAAAATTGGACGTTGAGGAGGAGTCATCGTTGAAATTGGCAGAACGTGTAACCCAACTTAGTCCTTCACCTACCATGGCAGTCGATGCCAAGGCCAAAGCCTTGGCGGCCCAGGGCCGCGATGTGGTGAATTTTGGTGCTGGGGAACCCGATTTTGATACACCGGAAAACATTCGTCGCGCGGCATGTGAAGCGGTTGAGCATGGTCACACTCGCTATACGGCGGTTGGCGGCATTCTCGCCCTGAAAACCGCTGTCTGCGGACGACTGAAACTGGACACCGGTGTCGACTATGCACCCGATGAAATTTTGGTTTCAGTGGGTGCCAAACACTCTTTATACAATGCGATCATGGCATTGGTGAGGCCTGGCGATGGTGTCTTGCTGCCGGTTCCTTACTGGGTGACCTATCCTGAACAAATACGCCTGGCAGCGGGTATCGTACAAGCGGTAGACATTGCCGCGGAACATCAGAACGAGCTAACCGTGGATGACTTACGGCGAGTGGCCAACGCCGAAACCAAAGGACTTATTCTCAATTCTCCGAGCAACCCGTCTGGTGCTGTTATCCGACCGAGCTATCTGGCGGACATTGCTCAACTGGCGGTGGAACGTGATTGGTTCGTGATTTCCGACGAAATTTATGGACGGCTGGTTTATGACGATGCGGAACAAGTCTCCATTGCCCGGTATCCGGGAATGCGCGAACGTACCATTGTTATTAACGGGGTGTCAAAAGCGTATGCGATGACCGGGTGGAGAATTGGTTACGCAGCAGGCCCTAAAGAAGCTATTTCTGCGATGAGCAATCTGCAGTCGCAATCGACGTCCAATCCTACCACCATCTCTCAGTATGCTGCGTTGGAAGCTTTTACCGGTCCCCAGGAAGCGGTTGGGGAAATGCACCGCGAATTTGACCGTCGACGTCGGTTTGCAGTTTCGCGGGTAAATGCTATTAAAGGCTTGTCGGTGGTGGCTCCCAAGGGGGCTTTTTACCTCTGGGTGAACATGAGTCCGTGGATCGGGAAGACGGTAAAAAATCGTACGATTAACACCGCAGATGACTTGGCTTTAGCATGGTTAGAGTTTGCTGATGTCTCCGTAGTGCCTGGATCCGGTTTTGGCATGCCTCAGTATTTCCGCATATCCTACGCAACGTCACTGGAAAGGCTTAGCACCGGACTGGACCGCATGGCCGAATTGTTGGAGAACGCATAGTATGGGTGGCACACCACAAGTGGGAATTATCGGGCTAGGGGTGAATAATCAACCCCTGGTTCGTTTTTTTCTGGACCAGAAGATTGGTGTGGTTGTGGCTGATCGTAGACCGCGAGGAGCCATTAAAGAGATTTTGGCACACTTGGATGTGGCATCGGACCAAGTGCAGATTGCTGCAGGCGAAGGATATTTGCATGACCTGTCGCTTTGGCCTTTAAAAGAAGTGTATGTGACTCCCGGAATGAAAAAAGATGTGCCGGAAATCCGCGCGTTGGCGTCATTAGGAACCCGCATCACTTGTGAAACCAATCTGTTCTTAGAATTGTGTCCAGCCCCGGTGATTGGCATCACCGGTTCGGCTGGCAAAACCACGACGACAACGTTACTGGGCGCAGCGCTCAAACATGATGGTCGTCATCCGGTGCATATCGGCGGAAATATTGGGACCTCGCTGTTGCCCCAATTAGATCAAATTCATCCATCGGACTGGGTGATCATGGAACTTTCCAGTTTTCAGTTAGAATTGGTCACCCGCAGTCCTCACGGGGCTACTATCTTGAATTTATCTCCCAATCATTTGGACATCCATGCCGATTTTTCCGCCTATCGTGCAGCGAAGGCCCGCATTTGGGATTTTCAATCAGATGAGGATTGGGCGTTAATACCAGCTGACGACACCGCGTTAGAATCTCTGTTTCGGGGTCATCATGCCGCACCGATATGGTTTTCACTGCAAAAGATACCGACTCATGGCTCAGGGTTGGACCATGGTTGGCTGATTTGGCAAGCCGAAGGAAACCGTGTCCCGATAATTTCGCGGGATCGGTTGAAAATTCCCGGCGAGCATAATGTCGCCAATGCGTTGGCATCAATTGCCTTGCATATGATGGCCGGAGGTCATCCTGACGCGATATCCGAGATCTTAGGAACGTTCGCTGGGGTGCCGCATCGCTTGGAAAAGGTGCGTGAGCATGATAGTATCGTATATATCAACGATTCGATAGCCACCGCTCCAGATCGGACGATGGCTGCTTTGAATGCTATCAGGCAACCCATCATACTGATTGCGGGCGGGTATGACAAACATTTAGAGTACGCGACACTGGGTCGGACAATTGCCAAGAGCACCGTCCGCGCGGTTATCGTCCTAGGGCAAACAGGGGAGAAGATTGCTCACGCGGTACAGCAAAGCGGTCGGCAAATTCCAGTGCAACAGGTGACTGACTTGGCGATGGCAGTGGTTGCCGCACGAAAGGCAGCTCGACCCGGCGACGTCGTGTTGCTTTCACCTGCCTCGGCGAGTTATGATATGTTTTTGAACTTTGAAGAGCGTGGCCAGCGCTTTCGCGAACTTGTCCAAAGTTTGTAGGGACTTCGCCTATATTGGAGGTTTTTGAAGAATGGAACGGCGTGACATACGAAACGTGGCTATCATCGCGCACGTGGACCACGGCAAAACCACGTTGGTAGATGCCATGCTCAAGCAGAGCGGCATATTTCGGGATCCCAGCCAAATGACCGAACGGGTCATGGATTCCAATGATTTGGAGAGGGAACGCGGAATTACAATTTTGGCAAAAACTACTGCGGTGCGTTATCAAGACGTGACCATCAATATCGTTGACACTCCTGGGCATGCGGACTTCGGCGGTGAAGTGGAGCGCATCTTAAGCATGGTGGATGGCGCGCTATTGGTTGTCGATGCCAATGAAGGGCCTATGCCGCAAACCCGATACGTGTTGCAAAAAGCCTTATCGTGGGGCATCAAACCGGTTGTGGTACTAAACAAAATGGACCGTGAGGGAGTCCGACCCGAAGAAGTATTGGAACAAGTGTTAGAGTTGTTCATTGACTTGGAAGCTAACGACGAACAGCTTGAATTTCCGATCATTTATGCCTCTGCTAAACAGGGCATTGCATCGCGGAACAAAGATTTGTCAGGTGAAGGCAATTTATCGGTGTTATTTCAAACCATCATTAGTGCCGTTCCATGCCCTGTCGGCGATGAAATCCAACCATTGCAGCTGCTGGTGACCACATTGGACCACGACGACTATGTGGGACGGTTGGCAATTGGACGCATCCGCCAAGGAAAAATTGCTGCGGGGCAGGTGGTTGGGATTGTCGACCACGATGGTAATGTTACCCGATCTCGGGTAACCAAAGTATTTGGCCGCATGGGACTTAAACGGGTTGAATTGGATGGTGCCATTGTGGGAGATATTGTGACATTGTCGGGACTTAATAACGTGACGATTGGCGACACTATTACCGATCCAGAGAATCCATCGCCACTTCCCCCGGTTAAGGTGGATGAACCCACCCTCACTATTCTGGTCGGTGTCAATACAAGCCCATTTTCGGGACAAGAAGGGCAGTTTGTTACCTCCCGGCACTTACGCGAGCGGCTCTTGCGGGAACAAGAGCGCAACGTTGCACTACGGGTAGAAGAAACCGAAGACGCAGAAATTTTTCGCGTATCCGGCCGCGGCGAATTGCACTTGGGGATCCTACTGGAGGAAATGCGGCGTGAGGGCTATGAAATGGAAGTTTCCAAGCCCGAAGTGATCATGCATCAAGGACCTGAAGGATTGCTGGAACCCACCGAACGTCTGTTTTTGGACGTTCCCGACGAATACGTCGGAACGGTGATGGAGATATTAGGACCCCGGAAGGCCACAATGGTTCAAATGGGGCAAGCCGGCCCAGGGCAGACCCGCCTGGAATTTATCATCAGCGCCCGTGGATTACTGGGATTTCGTTCTGCATTTGTCAACCAAACCCGCGGCTATGGAGTGATGAATCATTTGTTTGAAGGCTATGCCCCCTATACTGGGTGGATTGAAGAAATGCCCCGGGGAGCTTTGGTAGCCATAGAGTCTGGTGTCGCCACATCTTACGCGCTGGATAACGCACAAGAAAGAGGGGTTCTGTTTATTGGTCCTGGCACCCCGGTGTACGTGGGGATGGTGGTAGGTGAGAACAGCCGTCCCACCGACTTGGAGCTCAATGTCTGTAAGAAAAAACATGTGACTAATATGCGCAATGCCACTGCCGAAGAGGGAATTCGGCTGACACCTCCGAGGGCACTCACTCTGGATGCAGCTTTGGAATATGTAAAAGCGGATGAGCTGGTAGAAATTACGCCAAAAAATGTGCGTTTGCGTAAGGCCACGCTGGATCGTAATCAGCGCAAGCGGGAGCGAATCCAGAAGGTTTGACGAGGTGAGGGTGTGAGGTGGTGACGCCGCTTCTCAACATCTGGTCCGGATATTCTGTATTACGTTCGACATGGCGCTTTGAGCCAGGTCTTAGTGCGTTAGCGAGATTAGGCTATCGCCAAGTTGGACTGGCGGATTGGGAAACATTGGCAGGGGCTGAAATTTTTGAGCGCGAGGCCAAAAACCGAGGCCTCACGCCATGGATTGGCGTGACCCTCAATGTGCAGATGGAATCCGACTTTCATCCCTTACGGCTCTATGCGATGACTTCCGAGGGATGGCAACATTTATGCGGGTTGATGGAAGCAACCGAACCCCACACGGTCACTTCGGTACAGTCCCCTCATGTCATGGCAATATGGGCCAAAGATTCGCCTCGGGCACCTGTTCTGTGGTCAGGGCTGCGGGATTACAGATTCTCTGCAGTTATTGAAGAGATGTGGCCACCCGGGGAGGAAGGAGGACAAGCGCCTACCGGATGGTGGCTCCCAGCTTGGCCTATTCGTTGGCATGATCCTGCAGACGATGATGCTTATCGCGCACTAGTGCAAATTGGCGGTCACGACGTGAGGACATTGCCCCTTCTCCAGCCTCTGCCACCGGCATCAGAGTTGTTGTCACGGTACCCCTTCGCCTGGCGTAACCGCGTCTTTCAGGGAGAGGCACCGGCGACCGTGCTGCCG
Organism: Bacillota bacterium; assembly: GCA_021797515.1. Classification (GTDB taxonomy): domain Bacteria; phylum Bacillota; class Sulfobacillia; order Sulfobacillales; family Sulfobacillaceae; genus Sulfobacillus_C. Next base: position 75,939 of record JAJZZP010000127.1, read on the forward strand.
AATCGCGATTTCAAATTGCCTCGGAGTAAAGAGTCGGTTGACCAAGAACGGCAGACCCTAGAGACGCTAGTCGACCAAGGTCTAGACCACAAGTTCTCTCATTTGACCCCCGAGATCATGGAAAGACGCAACCATGAACTGGAGATTATTGGCTCTTTGGGGTTTTCTGGGTATTTTCTAATTGTCGCAGATTTGGTGCAATTTGCTCGGAAGTCCAATATTAAGGTAGGACCGGGCCGTGGTTCGGCGGCTGGCAGTTTGGTGTCGTATGCATTGGGCATTACCGATGTCGACCCGTTGGCCCATGGGCTGATCTTTGAACGGTTTTTGAATCCGGCACGGAAGTCGATGCCGGATATTGACCTCGATTTTGATTATGAACGCCGTTACGAGTTGATCGAATACTTGCGAGGGCGGTGGGGTGCCGATCGGGTCGCTCAAATTGGGACATTTGGCACTTTGGGGGCGCGTGCCGTGACTCGTGACGTGGGTAGGGTGCTGGGAATTGCGCCCCAATTGGTGGACCACGTTGCAGCATCCCTTGCCCCTGGCCTAGATGTGGCAGCCGTGGCGGATCAGATGAACAAAATCGACGAATCGGGACGATGGAGCCAGCTGTCTCAGAAACTAGAAGGCTTGCCACGGCACGCATCCATTCATGCTGCAGGAGTGATAGTGGCGCCGGAACCCATTCGCAATTGGGTGCCTTGTCATCGTGACGAGGGTTATTTGGTCACACAAATGGAAATGGCCTCATTAGAGCGATTAGGTCTTTTAAAACTCGATTTGCTTGGACTTCGCACACTAACGGTCATTCAACAAGTTGAACAGGCGACCGGCACGACAGGGAGATCGTTGGCAACCCTCGATCCGTGCGACGGGAAAACTTTAAGATTGCTGGGGCGCGGCGATACTGAAGCGGTATTCCAACTCGATGGAGCGGGCGTGGTGGAATTGTTGCGTGCTTTAAGACCGCAATCGATGGAGGATGTGATGACCGTGGTGGCTCTTTATCGCCCAGGCCCAATGGACAACATATCCCGTTTCTTAACCCGTCGGCGGCAATGGCAAGCTAGTGAAGATGATGCATTGGGCCGATTAATTCCGGAAACCTATGGCATTTTGGTATACCAGGAGCAGCTTATGATGGTGATTCGCGAATTGGCCGGATATACTTGGGCTGAAGCCGATCTGTTCCGGCGAGCCATTAGTAAGAAAGATCGGGCTCTTTTAGACAGTGAACGGAATCGATTGGTGGGGGCACTAGAGAGACGCGGCATGGACCAGAATTCGGTACAGGAGTTGTGGCGGCAAATAACGGCGTTTGCGGATTATGGATTTAATAAGTCGCATGCGGCAGCCTATGGGAGTCTTAGCTATTACGTCGCATATCTTAAGGCCCATCATCCCTTGGAGTTTTGGGCGGCGGAGCTGAGTACGTTGGCAGATTTGGGGCGCTTGCAAAAGACGGTAGATATCATAGCGGCTTCCGGCATTGAGTTTTATCCGCCCGACATCAACCGTAGCGGCGTTCGCTACTTGGCGGACACTGACAGAATTCGGGTGGGTCTCGCAGCAGTACGCGGAGTCAGTCGTGAAACCGCCGGAATTATTGTTCGGGAACGAGAGAACCAGGGCCCTTATCGGAACTGGGACGACTTCATATCCCGGGTCGGACGTCAACTTGGCGACAGGGTGTGCGAGGCCCTTGATGATGCGGAAGTGTTCGCGGACATTGCGGGAGGACGGCGCAAGACAACACAGATCTCATGGTTCGAGGATCGAAAAGATGACGGCTCTCTTGTTCGCGGTAGATTTGATGCTCAAAGCATTTTAGGCTGGCGCTGGCCAGTGGCGGTGGGGCCCATTTATGTGCGCATTGACGCTCAGAGCCAGTGGGAATCAATAGCCCAACGAGTATCCATCGCGGCTAAAGGCTGGCCAGGCCCTGAACCGATTGTTCTGGCAAGACCGGAAGGACGTGGGCGGTCTATCCAGGGAATCACGATGGCTGCTCATTGGAAGGCTTTAGCCACGTTGCGGGAGATAGACGGGGTATTGGCTGCAGGTCGGCAAATAGAAAAGTTGAAGGAGGTGCCGCGCTGAATAAGTCGCGACTTACATCACAAGAGGTCACGGAGCACTTAACGCCGCCACCCGGAATTACGATACCGCCCTATCCGGCTCGCCGAGATCGGATTTACCGAACCTCGCTGCTCGCCTTTACCCTGTTTTTGGCGGTAGTGGGGGTGGGATATGAACTACCCATGAAGTGGGTTGGGACTACGGGACACGTGGGTGCCAGTTTGGCGCTGCTGGTGGCGGGATGGACATTTCTGGTCTGGCTTCCCAACTGGCGGTGGCTAGTGCGTGCGCTGGTACTAGCTGGAGCTGTAGTGGCGTTGTTCCCCTCATTGTCGGTATTGTCATGGGCGTTCACTTTAGGGGCCAGTGCCATTATGGCCGCTAAAGAAACCCACTGTTTTCATTTTTGGTCGGGACGTGTGATACCGTGGTACGCACTGGGTGTCGGATTGAGTTTGTTGGTGGGACTTGACCGCACCGTTGAAGGCGTGCTCTGGATAGGAATGGCGGGACTGTGGGCGGCACTAATGACTGGTCGATTAAAACTGCCGCTCTTTGTCATAGACTAATAGCCATAGCCGGGGGGACGTGTCGCTTCCTCAGTTACCCCTGCCACATGGTTGACATAGCGGGCGGCAGCAAATAGGGTGTCAGAAAGCCGATTGACAAATGTCAATACGGGTTTTGGCACCGGCTGGAGTTGGTTGAGCCGCAGAATTTCGCGTTCGGCCCGCCGGCATACTGTCGTTGCCATATAAAGAGCAGTGGCGGCAGGGGTTCCTTCGGGCAGTGTGAAAGGATGCCACGGAGGAGATGCGTCACGAATGAGGTCCACCAATTGTTCCAAAGACTGAGTGTGCTCGGGCGTTGTTGACGGCGGTTTGCCCTTTTCCGGACTTTGTGACAGATCGCTGCCGACAAGGAACAACCGTTGTTGCAGTTCTCGCAAGGCCAGATCGAGTTGAATCCAAGGCTGGTCCGGAGTTGCAGGCGTTTGCGCGTGTAACAGGGAGCGGGCATGGCCGATGAAACTATTAAGTTCATATAGAGACCCATAGGCTGCAACCCGATCACTATGCTTGGCAATATGCTCGCCGGTTTTTAAACGTGTTTCACCATCATCACCGCGGCGGGTATAAATTTTCCCGGGCATCGTCGTCACCCTTTCACTGGTAGTCTATGCTATTATACCAGGCCAGTGACTAAGATGTGGGCACCGCATCTTAGCTACTTGACGCCTGATTGACCGTTAGCACCAAGGTTCCGTTGTGGAGGTCATGGGCTATGCAGTTGGTAATGCGGCAAAGCCACATTGCGATACGGTCCCGCTCAGGTTCGTCATCGGCCATAAACACCGGTGCCATGCCACCAATTACCGCGTGTTTGCTAGTGGTTACGATGGCGAACATGACTGGGGTAGGCGCGTCAGCCATTTATTCCATCTCCTTTCGATTTAACACCGGACTTGTCAGTGCTGACCACTTTCCGGATTCCAGTACGGGGGTATTTTTGATGGCTTTAATCAGGGCTTCCATGTTGTTCTCCACCGGCAAAATTGAAAGCCCGGCTCGTCCTGACCCCTTGGGCATATCCATCCGGCAAAGTGGGGTTTGCTCGGGATAACCGACATCTTTTTGGGTCCCCACCGCGGCTGCAGCTTCATGGGATATGGCTTGGCGCTGGGCTACATTCCATAACACGGACTGCCCGCGCCGGCCCTTGGGTGTCAGTAATACGCCCATGCCTTCTTTTTGGTAACGTTCGCGGGAATGGGGGAGCCCAACTTCCATCATCATCACATCGCCGACATAGAGTAGTGAACCTTTTTCAAAATGGATTTTGGCCGGCTCGACTTCAATCATGTCACCTACTTTTGGACCTGACATATAAATTTCTCCAATGATAATGGCGATGATGCCAACGATACCTCCGATAACCACACCGGTGTATTGAGTAACGGCCGACGTCACCAACGCTATCATCATAGACAAATAGTTTCGGGCCTCATAGGTAATAGCGATGCCCTCAATATAACCAGCCCCTCGCCCCACTAGAATGAAGTGTTCTTCTTGCTCCAGAGTTTGTCGTTCTGTTGTGCGCACGTCGCGGAACTGGGTCGCTGCTAGGGTAAGGAATGTGGCTGCGGTAAATTCTTTGCCCACCAAAGAGACAATGACGCTTGCCCCAATCATGGCGGCAATGATAGCCAGGGCCAGCTGAGAAATGTATCCTGAAGGGTATCCTGGGTAGTGAGTGCGTCCTGTGCGAATAGAAATGAGACGCGAAATAAAGCCAGCGGCAAAACCGATCACCATCGGACTCCAGTCAATGGGAGCGCTGCTAGATGACATGAAATACCTCCTCCTTAAAAATCATTCCTAGGCTGGTGTGTTCTCCCCTGGTTGGGGCGTGCGATACTAGTGTGGCTTCAAAGTTTCCCTGGCATACATTGGTCTCAAGGCGGGCAATATTCCAGGCAGAGAGTCATGACTGGGACCGTGAATGACTCGGGTCTCGGCATCTAGCAGATCCTAACAATTTTTCAGAGGAGAATGGGGTGCCACACTATCTGTATTTGACAGAACAAAATACCACGGAGTTGTCGCACAATAAACCTGAACGGGCTAAAGAAGTGTGGGCTGACATTGGACCTCATGAAAACGACCAGATTGGTGACATTGTACGTCAGTTTTATGCAGCGCACCCTGCAACCGTGCAGCGGATCTTAGACAGTGCCAACAGGCAGCCGAGTCTCTTGGTGCAGGATGAAGCAGTGGTCTTTGTTTTGTCGGATTACGTAGGTCAATTGGACAAATTCTCCATGCGCCATTTAGGGGTCTTTTTAGGTAAACATTTCTTGGTGACCGCACACCTGGGTGGCTCTAGCAGTGTGGTTAAAGAAGCATGGAGCTTTGTTTTGCAAAACCACATGTTGGACGAAGGGGTTGATTTCGCACTGTACGAAATTTTATACCATCACGTGCACCGTTTTGCTGAGCTTAATGCCGAAGTAGTGGCACGTTTTGAGGACCTCCATGCCAAGCTATTGGAGCACCCATATCGCAACCTGGCAGGAGACATTGTGCACTTACGGCAGTCGGCCATGCAGTTGCGCAAGATGATTCACCCAGAGTTGGAGATTTTTGCTTTGTTAAAGAGCTCGGATGTGCCGTACATTGATAAAATGAATCGACCCTATTTTGATGATGTGGCGTCGCGGGCCAGAGAGTTGTCGGACGATGTGGACGGGGTGCGCGATGGACTCTCCGGGATGGTCGAGGCTTATACCTCGATGCAATCCAACGAAATTAATAAGGTGATGAAGTTCTTAACCATTTTGTCCGTTTTGGCACTTCCTGCCACCACGATTGCCTCGATTTACGGAATGAACTTTTATATCCCGGAAATTCACTGGCATTATGGGTACTTTTTTTCTTTGATCATAATGTTCCTTATTACGATATTGCTTTTGCTGCATATGCGACGCCGCGACTGGTTCCGGTAGTAAGTAGCACGAATATTGCGTCAGCACCCCACGAGGTCGGTTTGGCTCGCCTAGTTCATGGGAAGCCATCCCTGGCGGATCGGTGTCGACACAGCATGCGGTTTATATCGGCCCCTCCGGACCATGTGCGACTTTTCTGCGACGCGTAAATTTTCCCATGCCTCCTTGGAGATCCCCAACGCCCTGGCCATGTTTTATACGCAATATGTCCGCATTAATTTTCCAATTTTGGAAATACTAAGGGCAAACCACAAGGAGGACAGTACTATGTCATTAAGTGAGAACCAGTGGGTACCCGAAATCGCCGGTCCGCTTTTTCTTCCGCAATATCTTGACAAAGTTAAAGAGCAGCCGCAGTTAGCTGACAATGCGCATCAAAGGGTTTGCCGCGTGATTATGCAAGAAGGTGAGTTGGGAACGCGTAACAACCCGTATACGTTTTTTAGTGATCACATTTACGGGATTGATCGGCATATCGCCCACCTCGTTGAAGATTATTTCATTCCCGCCGCTCACGGCTTTGAGGTCAAAAAACGTATATTGCTCCTGGTGGGACCGGTCAGTGGAGGGAAGTCGAGTTTAGTGACACTGCTCAAAAGAGGGCTGGAACGGTATTCACGGACAGAAGTAGGAGCCCTGTGGGCAATTGCTGACTGTCCGATGCATGAAGATCCACTAAATCTCATCCCACATGAAATGCGTCCGACAGTGCAAGAACGGTTGGGGATAGCTATTTCTGGAGAACTATGTCCGTGGTGCCAATGGCAGTTGGAGAATGTCTATCAACGCAATGTCAATCAAGTACCGCTGACCCGAGTCATTCTTTCCGAAAGTCATCGGATAGGAATCGGCACCTATGCTCCTTCGGATCCGAAATCACAAGATATTGCGGACTTGACGGGTGCTGCAGATTTTCAGGGATTAGGCCAATATGGAAGTGAATCCGACCCTCGCGCATTTCGATTTGATGGCGAACTCAATATCGCTAATCGTGGCCTGGTGGAGTTTCAAGAGATGCTAAAATTGGATGAGAAATTTCTTTATCAGTTGCTCTCCTTGACCCAGGAAGGAAATTTTAAGACCAGTCGCTATCAGTTAATTTCCGCTGACGAAGTGATTATCGGTCATTCCAACGAGCATGAGTTTCGGGCTTTTCAACAAAACCCCCGCAACCAAGCGCTCCTTTCCCGGATGTTCATTCAACCCATTCCCTATAACATGCGGGTTAAGGACGAGGTACAGATATATTCCAAGCTCCTTATCCCGCACGTACCGGAATCTGTTCATGTCTCCGACCGAGCCTTAGAAACGGCGGCTACCGTAGCCGTCTTGTCTCGCATCCACGACGAACCCAAGCCGGGAAGCGACCGACTAACAAAATTTTCTTTATATCAAGATGATGAACGTCAGGCCGAGGCCGAAGCGGTCCAGGTCGCGGCATTGTCCTTAGGTGAAGGTTTGTCCGGGCTGGATCCGCGGTTTGTCATTAACCGGATGGCGGCATTGGTAGCCAAACCACATACGGAATGTTTGGACCCCGTGGGGGTGCTGGTGGCATTGCGGGATGGGATAACCCAAAGTCCTTTTACCGACCGAGCCTTGAAGACCGATGTCGCCCAATGGGTTCAAACGGCCAAAACGCTTTATGATCAAAAGATAGAGCGTGAGGTCTTAGCAGCGTTTGCCGACGACGTCGGTGATGCCGTGGAACGACTTTATCAAAATTATGTGGACAACGTGGTACGCTTAATGGAAGGTGTCGATGACAAGCCGGGATTTGGGGGCTCCCGCTCCGACGAACGGCTGTTGCGGTCAGTGGAAGAACGGATGGGAATTGGTGAACTGCAAGCGCCGGCGTTTCGTGAAGAAATTTATACCCGGTTGTGTTTAGCAAGAGAGCGAGGACAGATTCTCAATTATTTGGAACACCCTGGATTGCGGCAGGCATTGCTGGAGAAACTCTTCGATGACATGAAGGACGAGGTCAAAATTACCACGAAATCTCCCGTTCCGGACCGCACCACGTTAGCGCGTATAGAACAAGCGGCTACCCGATTAGTGCAAACCGGGAGGTACTGCCCTAGGTGTGCGGCGCAGGCCATATATCATGTAGGAGGACTTCTCAACCGATGATAGGCGACTGGTTTAGTGTCGGCGAAGAAGATGAGTGGATCCCCGGGTCTATTGGTGAAGATGTTTTGCGCCATCAGCAAAAAGTTCAAGAGGCGATTAAAAACAACCTGGCCGATATGGTATCAGAGGAGAGAATTGGCTTAAGCGACGGGTCGCGTGTGGTGTCGGTGCCATTGCCTGCTTTGAAGGAGTTCAGAATTTGTTACGACCACAATCGGGGAGAAAGTGTTGGACATGTGGGCTCCCAAAATGGCGACAAGGGGGCGGACAGTTCAGGACCGGGGGGCAAACTGGGAGGCCAAGAGCCAGGAGTTGATGTAGAAGAGACGTCGGTGAGTCTCGAAGAGGTACAACGGATGATATTTCAAGACTTGCGATTGCCGGACTTAGATCCCAATCGACGGGCCGATGGAAGCGGAATGACATCAGTCAAACCGGAAACCTTGTCGTTGATTGGCCCCAAAACTCAATGGCAACGCAGGGCCACCATGCGCGCTCACTTAAGACGTCAGGCGCGGATAGGGCGCCCAGTACCGGGCCGGTTGGCGCCAGAGGATCTGCGGTTTTGGCGTTACCAAGATGATCCCGATGCGCATGGCGGTGCCGTGGTGCTGGCGATGATGGATACGTCTGGATCGATGGGAAGTTTTGAGAAATATTTGGCGAAAAGCTTCTTTTACTGGACCGTCGAATTTCTAAGACAAAATTATTCGCGGGGCGTGGATCTAGTATTTTTGGCCCATGATGTACGGGCAAGAGAGGTGGATGAGGAGACATTTTTTCATCGGGGCGCTTCAGGCGGTACGGTCTCCTCATCGGTGTACCGCTTGGCACTTGATATTGTTAAGGAACGTTATGACTTAACACATTACAACGTCTATGCCTTTCACTTCACCGACGGCGGTAATCTGACGTCGGACAATGGCCAAGCCGAGGAGTTGGGACTAGAACTCAAGGAACATGCTAATTTTTTCGGGTATGGTGAAATCCATGATACCGAACGTAGCCCTTCTCCCCTGTACCAAGGGCTTTCCGACAAAGGCGTGGATGTCATAATTCTTCGTGACACACAGGATATATTTCATGCGCTCTATCAATTTTTTGGACCGCGCACAGGAGGAATGCATGCTAACATCTGACAAGATCCGTGAGTTATTGCAGAGGGTATCGCCAGTGATCGAGTCTTCGGGTCTAGAGGTACCTCACATCCATTTCGAGTTGGTGGGAAAAAATAGTCTTAGTGCGATTGCCGCGCATAGCGGAATGCCGACACGGTTTGGCCATTGGAGTTTTGGCAAAGCCTACCATCGTATGAAGACTGAACACGACTATCGATTGACCCAAATATACGAATTGGTGATTAACAACCAACCTGCCTACGCTTTTTTAGATCGTGAGACATCACCGGCACAAGCTTTGTTAATCATGGCCCATGTGGCCGCTCATGTTGACTTTTTCTGGCACAATCGACTTTTTTTTGCTACAGCCCACGACATGGTGGCCAAGTCAGCTTGGCACCAACGCCAAATTGAGGATTGGCGTCGCAGCTACGGTAAAGAATCCGTGGAGTCCTTAATTGACGCCGCGATGATATTAATGGATTTTACCGGAGAATCAACCCTTACCTGGTTGAGTAGGCCACGGAGCGATGATCTGCTGGGTTATGTTGCCGCCCATGCGCCATCCTTAGAACACTGGGAACGCGAAGTTCTGATGATGCTTCGAGCTGAGGCGCGATATTTTTGGCCGCAGCAATTAACAAAAATTACCAATGAGGGATACGCGACATTTTGGCACCTGCGTATATTGCGACAGATGCCGTTAACCGCCGAAGAAATTTGGGATGTCTCTCGCCTTCATACTAAGGTTTTGCAGACTACCACACCTCAGCTAAATCCCTACCGATTGGGACTTGCAATCTACCAGGACTTGGAGCGTTCAAAAGGACTTGATGCGGTCTGGCAAGCACGGGATGAGTTGGATGACGTCGGTTTGGTTCGGTGTGGCCTACATGAAGACATGATGGAAAGCGCGGGACTTGCGCTATTTAAGCCGGCAGATACTGAACCGGAACCACATGGTGCACCGTTTGCTGCAATGAAAATGCAGTTGCTTCGCGACCTGGAGAACGCCGGTATCCCCCATCTCACTGTAATTCCCGATGTTTCGGGATCCGATTTAGTATTGGTCCATCATCATGATGGCCGTGACCTTGATTTTGCTATCTTGCCTTACGCCTTGGAAGCCGTGGCCAAAAGATTGTGGAGGGGACGCGTGCTTCTTCACACCATCCAAAATCGCATTGCGAGAACCGTCAGTCACGACGGCTGTCATTGGACGGACACTGCAACCGGGTAATGGGGCCAATGATAAACACAGTCAAAGGCAACGCTATGGCGTTGCCACGCCTTTTATGATTGGTTTCAACACTAATGCCCTGAAAATAAATAGGGCAAAAGTATACTGACCGCAATAATTGCCACTATCCACCACCAAGTGCGTATACGGTATTGCTTTGGGGGAACAACGCGCTTTTTAGTGGTTTTAACCCGGGGCCGAAATGGAATGACTTTTCCCGACGGAGCATTCCGCCGGGCGGGAACCAGGCTCACACCGCATTCTGGACACGTATTTTGGTCCGGGTCTACCAGAGTGCCGCAATGTTCGCAAGTCATAACCTCATCCCTTTCGCGGGGGGAATTTCTCTTTACACTTTCTTTTATTTTACTCAATATTCAATCGCAAGACTAGATTTTACTGTGAATCTTGCAAAGTCGGGTTGGTGACGGGACGCCAACGCCCCTTTTGCAGTACCCAACCCCGCGCATTTAAAAAATACACCAATCCAAGATGAGTTTTAGCATCAGCAGCTCGTCCTTCGATAAGCAAATTGGGGACTTCGTGGACTGGCACCACTTTTACCTCAATATCCTCGGTGGCGTCCCAGTTGGTCTCTCCTGGGGTTGGGTTTACCGTATAATATAAGTGAACCTTGTGACGAGAAAGACCTACCGAGGGATAAAAGCGGGATAGCAAGCGCAAATCTCCCGCGTGGAATCCGGTTTCTTCCTGAAGTTCGCGGCGTGCTCCGGAAACTGGCTCCTCACCGCGGCGGAGTCTTCCGGCGGGTAGCTCGAGTATACGGCGGCCTAAGGCTGGTCGGAATTGCTCAACTAAAATCACCCCACCGGGAGTTTCCGCCACGACGGCACAAACGTCAGGCAAAATCAGGTACTCGTGGATGTAATTAGTTCCGCGGACCGTGACCGGGACCCGGCGGATTCGGTTTCTTAGCAAATTAAGGGCTCCTCTAATAGATTGTATACTTATTATACCAAGCTCTACGGGGAAGGGGAAACACGGGTGGAAGAACGGGATCGTCGTGCCGAAATATTGCAGGCGGCACAAAAGGTATTCAGTCGGTACGGATACCACCAGGCTACCATCCGAGCGATTGTTGATGAGGCCAATTGTGCTGCCGGAACCTTTTACTTATACTTTGCTAGTAAAGAGGATTGTTTTCTGGCACTCATGGACAAGCTGTATCGCAATATTATGGAGCAGATTTTGGAGGCCAGGCGGCAGGAGGTGAAACCGGCAGATAAATTGCGGCAATCCTTTTGGGCGGTAGTCGAAGGCCTTTCGCATGACACCGAACTCACTTCGGTGGTCTTGGTCCGAGCGGCTGGAGCCAATCCGATGTTCGAGGAACGCTTATGGCGAGTGCGTGATGCGTTTGCGGAGTTTATCGTAGAAGACTTGGTGGAAAGTGGGCTAACACCAAGCCGGGGGTCTATTGGGGCGCATGCGTGCGTCGGTGCGCTGGCGGAAACGGTAGGTGTATGGGTTCGCTCTTCAGAGCCGGAATCCGCTTTGATGGCCGCGTTTGAAGAAATTGAGCACATTTTTTGGCTGGGATGGGGATTATCTCAGACTGAAGGAGTGGAGTCCAAAGGTTATGGCAATTGATGTGATTGAGGTTGAACCAGGGGACGAGGCTTGGCGAGTAGACCTTAAGATCTACGAGGGAGTGTATAAGAAGGACCGTTACTCGGTTCGGGTGGTCGACATTCCCAGATCCCCAGTAGACTGGACCTTAGACCAGCAAAAAAATGCGGTGATGGGGTATGTTCGTCATGAGGTAACACAGCATATGCGTCGTGGTTCATTGCCTCCGACCGGTATGCAACTCGACGGGGAAAGAGTGTGGGAGAGGGAGACCTGACAAGGTCTCCCTCATTTTCCAGTATTGCGACAAAATTGCGCGTTCGATGTAGAATGAAATTAAACGGATCTGTCATGCTAAGAACGCGTTACAATTTACTTGAGGGGCGAAAATTTTAATGCCCTCTAAAGCTTTAGCCTGGGCGAGGACAATATATAAAGGAGGCCTGATTTTCATGCCAGATACTGGATACAAGGCAGGACTTGAAGATGTCGTAGCCGGCACCTCAGATATCTGTTTTATTGATGGAAAAGAAGGAAGACTCGTTTATCGCGGGTACAACGTGGTGGATTTGGCTGAACGCACTAGTTTTGAAGAAGTAGTCTACCTCCTATGGAATGGCGAGTTGCCAAACCAAGAAGAATATTCGAAGTTTGCTCAATTACTGAAGAACAATCGCGAGTTGGCAAAACCGGTGATTGATATGATTGTGTCACTTCCTCAGAATACCTTGCCGATGGATGCGTTGCGAACCGCCGTAAGCTTGGCCGGCATTTATGATCCCGATGGTCAGGACATGTCAGTGGATGCCAATCATCGCAAGGCATTACGGCTAGTAGCTCAGATCCCGACGATGGTGGCATATTTTGAACGCCATCATCAAGGTAAGGAGTTAGTGCCGCCTAATTCGAAGTTAAGTCTAGCTGAAAATTTCTTGTACATGCTGCACGGCACCGAAGCTCCTCAGTCTCACGGACATATTTTCAACACAGCCTTAGTATTGCATGCTGACCACGAACTAAATGCTTCGACATTTTCTGCACGGGTGACCGCTGCCACATTATCCGACATGTATTCTTCGGTGACTTCTGCTGTAGGCACGTTGAAAGGGCCATTGCATGGAGGGGCTAACGAACAAGTGATGCATATGTTGGAAGAGATTGGTGATCAAGAAGCGGTTGAGAAGTGGGTGGTAAATGCGTTGGCCAAAAAACGCAAGATTATGGGATTTGGCCACCGGGTGTACCGGACAGAAGACCCGCGGGCCACGATTTTACGGCGGTTGTCCAAACAATTAGGTGAAGAGGCAGGTACGTTGAAGTGGTACAACATGTTGCGAGAAGTCGAACGAGTGATTCACCAAAACAAAGAACTTTACCCCAATGTGGACTTTTTTTCGGGTTCGGTTTATGCCTCAATGGGCATTCCGATTGAAATCTTTACCCCCGTATTTGCTATAGCACGGACATCTGGCTGGACGGCTCATATTTTGGAACAATACAGCAATAACCGGATTATTCGCCCTCGGGCCGAATATACCGGGCCAACCCACAAAACCTTCAAAGCGCTGGCAGAGCGTTAAATATCAAGATGAAGCAGCGACCCTCGTTTGAGGGCCGTTGCTTGTTACGTACGCGCTCCAATGGTGTCAGGTTGAGGATTGCGACGAGAATTCAGTTGCGGTAGGTCCATAAATTTGTCGAGGCGAACCTTGCACCCCGAGGTTTGTGGCTTATCGTTAAAACTCGGAACTTGGTTAGAAAAGCTCTTTCGGTTTTCCTCGGCCCCTCACGGAACGCGCAGATCTCACAAGATTTGTCTGCTTGGGGGGCGACTTCCGCCCCACGGACCGTAGACGCGTTTCCCAGGCTCCCTCCGGCAGAAGAAGGATGTGAGGGAACCTGTCCTGACGGTGGTGCCTTGAGCCTCAGTGTTACTGGAGCCTCATTACGATGCCCCGCAGCTTCTTTCGTTCCCGGGTGGCGACGGGGAGTTAGATTACGGTGATTCGGACAACAACGTCTGGCAATAACCAAACCGGGGCCATCAACTATGGGTGGTGCGATGCTAGTGTCTGCGTCATGACCCGTGTAATTCGCTCCCAGGTACTCCCATCATGTCTCCGATAGCGAATTCATTCCATTGATGCTGCCCTGGCATCGATTGGCGCACGGCTTTGGGAACGTTCTCCCGGCGGACTTTGAGCCCGTCACGCCGCCTGATGGACACTGATGTCATACTGAGGTTGATACTTGAACCGCCAACGCCTTCTCGCAGGGCCTTGAGCTCAATGTCCGTGAGAAGCGCCCGATAATGAAACTGGTGGGTCACGCGGTTAAACTTGGCGTTCAAACCCGGTCACGGATAAACAGCAAATCTTTCACAACTATGCCCGCTCTAGGTGGAATGGGAATCGCTGGGAAGGGTGAATCCCAAGTTGTCTACCATACGAAGGTCACGGAACCGGAGTAATTTCTGCCGCCGTCGCTCCAAGGATTGTTTGGGACGGTGGTTTGGACTTGGTACCAACCTGTTCCGGGGCCAAAACCCCCGCCGCCGTATCCTTGGATTCCGGGAGTTTGATCGGAGGACGCTGGCAGGTTTCCATAGACCGTATCCACGGTAATCGATCCGGTGTCTGAAACTGGGGCCGCTAGCAATTGCCCACCGTTTCCATAGAGACCGACCGTTTGCAGCGATTGCGGGTTCATCTGCGACAAAGGCACGCCGTTAGCTTGTACGTTGGTCATTACTGTTGATGATACCGGTGCCAAGGAATCCAACCCCGTTTGACCCATGGGCACTTCCGTAATCCAATCAGCGGAAGTTTTCACCCCTAGAGCTTTTTCGGGCGACAAGGTGATCAGCTTATTGATGAGAGGCGTCGACGAACCTTTTAATGTCAAGATCAAGCGCCATTGATCAGTGCCAGCAGGGACAATTTGTGCGGTGACCGCAGCTCCAGCAGGAATCGTGGCACTTTGCACGGCAGCGCGGGGAAGTTTTTCCCAAAACACGGTCGTTGTTGCGTTGCCCTGGTTATTGGCGGTGGTGATGGTTCCTACTTGAATGAGTTGTGAAGATTGGGCTCCGCCGAGTCCGATCCATTCAGCGATAGAACTTCCGGGTTGTGCGGCCTGGGTAAATCCAGGTGCTGTCCAGGACGCCTGAACACTTTGCTCGGAGTTTCCCAGTTGAACCACTCCTGCCCAGTTGGATGAAGGCGAATCTACGGTAACCGCCCCGCTTTGGCCACTTTGGGACCCAGAAGCAGGTGAGGTCGATGTATTTGGAATCGTAGTCGATTGCGGCGGTTGGGAGATCCAAGGATTCCCCGGGTTCGAGTTAGACGAGGAGCTAGACGGATTCCACTTGGCCTTCTTTATTATAAAAGAGGAGGGGGTGTGACCAGACGCTAACGGACTGTTTTGGGGCATCAAACGCCCAGCCTCAAATGCTCCGGCGGCAATGACAGCCACACCCAACAAGCTTAGAATTCGCTTTCCTGTAGACATCGCGTCATCACGTCCTTTTTTATACTGTACTGCAATTACATCGCTCAAATGTTGCCAAATCGTTACGAATTTCCCGAATCCAAGAGAATTCAGCCCGTTCTCAGGTTCGTTACGGATGGTTTTTTTTCAAAGAAACACTATATCCAAGACAACAGAAAAAACCGGAAACATCTGTTCACTATAGGAATAACCTGCAGTAAAATCCAATTGAGGTAACCGAGTGTTTGGCCATGATCTTCGAGTTCAGGCGGTGGTATTCGCAACAGAGTTGGTTGCCGACCTATCGTGTCGGTAGAGGACGAGTGAGCCACCGCCGGTTCAAATACGGTGATGTCGTGGCGGTAGCCAGGCGAATCGGGCGATTTATTCCCGACGAACCTAGATGGAACTGGGCATCTGACATCAGTCTGACATGGTGGCTCAGTACCTGGGATTGTCATCTCGTTATCTAGTGGATTCTGGATGGCTGGAATCCGGCATCCAGATAAAATGGAGAGACTTGATCAATCTCGAATCCGGAGCCAGAAGCGGTCCGGTACCAAGGTGCCGAAACCATTAGCAAGCCCATAACCATGATATTCGTGGCTCTGACTCCTTTTTCCATTAGCCTATCCCGGTTGCGGATGGGGGTTCTATGGAACTAAGACGATTTCTCGGTACAGTTCTCTTGCAAATAGTAATAGAATAGATAGCATGTGCTGAACAGTACCGATTCGTTGAAAGGAGAATGTGAAGGATGGCGGAAGATCGCCCACTTTGGATAGCTACTGCGGCTTCAGACAGTGCCATGAAAATGATGGCGGAAGGACTCAAACGCTCTAGCCAGCAGCATGATATGACAGAGTCTCCAATTTTTCAAGAAGTGGTTAAACATTTGGGGGAACAGCGCACGGTGGTCGATATTGGAGCAGGAGTTGGCCGGTTTAGTAAACCATTGGCTCAAGCAGGCTGCACAATTTCGGCAGTGGAACCTTCCGCTGAGATGCGAGCATATTTACAAACAATGATTCACGAGAATAACTTGGAAAACCGAGTGACAGTAGTGGCTGACTCCTGGCCTGCTCCCCATCCGCTCCGGGTTGAAGTTGCTTTGGGCGCATTTGTGATTCATTTTGCATCAGACCCCGTGGCTTTTGTGCGGGCCATGGATGCAGCGGCGACCCGACGGTGTATTTTGGCGGTGCATGTGGATCCTATGATGCCGTTTGTTCAGGAAATCTGGCCATATTTTCACCCGGATCAAGAGCCGCCGCAAATGGCGGTGTTTGCTGACATCTACCCTAAACTGCTGGCAGCCGATATCGTAGCCGACGTGAAGATCATCCATGAATCGCGTGGACCAAGATTTCGTGATAAGACAAGCGTTCTAAATATGCTGACCAATCGTTTGGACATTGCCGATGACGAACAGGCGGTGGCACGTTTGAACCAGCTGCTCCAAGAACACAGCGAGGTTTGGAAAAACCCTCGACCGACAAGGGTGGCAATTATATCATGGGAACCGCCCTCAGATGCCTGATTAGCCTGAATTTGGGGTATAGGGGTAGGGCGTGCGGGTTGTTCGTGTAGCGGTTAGAGGAGGCCAACCTAGACGAGACCCCGAACTTCTCATACTGCTTTTTCCGGTCGGTAATTGGCCCACATGACCATTAAAGTTGGCCCAGACAGCAATGTCTTTGATAAGATGTCCAAAGACGCAACGATTCCACACCAGGCGGGGCTATCGGATTGAAATGAACGAGGAGCCAAAAATGGGATTGTATTCTCACGCGCCGGAGGGTTACGAGTGCCCATTTTGCCAGATTGTCTCCGGTGTAGAAAGGCCAAATCATGGAACGAAACAATGCGACATCGTCTATCAAAATGACCACGTGACTGCTTTTATCGCGAGCAAATGGTGGCCGAATAATAAAGGACATGTCTTGGTGGTGCCGAATCTTCATTTTGAGGGTATTTACGATCTTGAACTAGCGTGTGCTACAGAAATCCATCGTGCAGCTAAAATTGTCGCACTCGCTATGAAAAGCACGTACCGATGCAGTGGAATCTCGACCCGACAACATAACGAACCGGATGGCAATCAGGACGTCTGGCATTACCATCTGCATGTCTACCCGCGCTACAAAGACGACAATCTTTACCAGACCCGCAGTTATCAAACCGAACCCGATGAACGTCAGCCCTATGCCAGGAAGCTCCGGGACTGGATCGAAGCCAACTCTTAGCCACGTCATGGCGACCAAAAAACACGTGTTGCGACCAGGGGAGACCAACGAGATAGCAGACATTGTACCCTATCACACGGATGACGAACCAGGTCGTCAATTCTTATTGCAGTAAATATTCGCGGAAGATCAATCCTCTAAGCAACATTATCGCCTGACCACGTCTCTCAGATCTTTTGTGGCACGAAGTCATGGGCACATAATCGGCGTGGGTACGGTGTGGAACAATTCGATGCATCCATACACAGCCTGATGTACCGTGGCCGTTCACCACACATATCGTGGTCGCGGGATTGATGATAAGATTTTAGATGTACTCTATCGGTCTGCCAACAGCATCCCGTTGACTACGTTATTATGGAAACCGGAAATTCCTGCACTAAGATTTGCGAGGGAAAATGGATTTAAGGGAATTCTGGAGCACCTATACCACCGAGCTTCGCTTATCCCCAAAAAATATATTGGCGATGCCAAGTTTGGACAACCAGGCATTCGGTGGCGACTATGACGTAAATTCCATCCCCCACGAGGAGTGGAGGGCAATCAAGATGGCCTACTTCGACCCCGCGGAGACTTCGACTGCAGACCAGATTGGCGACGGGTTCATTGCGGGAAGGCGTAATCCACCCACGCGTGCACACATCTTACGTTTCCTCGAAAAAGTCGTCACATCGCGTCCACCTTGGATGAATCCACGGGCCTGGTAGTGCGGTTTATTACCGCCATTTCCGATGGAGTATTTGGTAGCATGCATTCCGCTGTTGGAATTGGAAGTGCTTCCGACCTACCGGAATCAAGGAATAGGGCATACGTTGGTTCGCCGGATGCTCGAGATCCTTTCGGACATTTATAGGGTGGAGGTGGACTGCGATCCTGCTCTACACCCATTTTACGACGGACCCCTTGCTGACCATGTCGATACGGAATTATTCACACCAAGCCTGACGTACTGGCCCCTATGATGCCGTTAAGGTTAGGGCCAAGTGGTGGGGAGCGAGCTATCCTGCACGACCGTGCCACAATTTGGAGGCTCTGATTGAGGAGTTGCGGTGTTGGATCGACGGCGGTCGCATGAAGATTTCACGTCTACCGTATTGAGAGGAGGTTCTCCCATGGCGATGGCCCAGCGGACGATCGGAGAGCGTTGAAAGAGCCTCGGAGCTGTCGTCATGTCACGCGTGGGATGCTGGTCAGCTGGCTTCAGACCGGGCATTGGAATGATTTTATATCATGAAATGGTATAAATACGGACGATTTGCGGTATAATTGGCCGAGGTGATGTGGGTGAATCGTTATTTTCCCGTCGGCGGCCCCGTTTCGGAAGATGACATCATCGACCGTGAATTGTTCCTTGAAGGGATTACCCGTCGCTTACGTGACGGGCAGAACCTATTGCTCGCAGGTCCCAGACGCATTGGAAAAACGTCATTGGCCTTAGAGGTTTTGAGACGCTTACGTCGTGAGGGGCATGATGTGGCGCTGGTTGACATGTTTGGCATTACCTCGGCTCGGGAATTGGCAGAGCACCTGGCCGACGCACTACTCGAAAATCGGACCGGCATTCAGCGCACGGTAGAGAGAATCCGGGACATGGTGCGCAGCGCCTCACCAGCCGAGGTGCGAGTTTCTGTCCAGGGAATCGAGTTGGGTATGTCCTTTGCTCGCCGCCATGGCTCTGACCTGGATTTGCTGGAAGAGGCGTTAGGGATTACCGATAAAATGGCGAGAAGTTCAAATAGGCGGGTGATTCTCGTCTTCGATGAATTTCAAGAACTGGCTCGGATTGACTCCAATCTTCATAAAATCTTGCGGAGCCATCTTCAACAAAAGCCACACATCAGTTGTCTCTTTCTCGGATCTAAACCGACTTTGTTAGACCAATTATTTTCTCACGGCAATGAGGCATTTTTTCGCTATGCGGTTTCTTTACCGGTTCCAGAAATTCCTCCAAATGCATGGTCCCACTACTTGGTTCGAAAGTTCTTCGAGCGAGGCATCTCTATAACACAAGCGGAGGTTGGAGCCCTTTTGAAAATAACCGGTGGTCACCCCCAAGATACCATGTTGGTGGCATCGGAAGCGTATTACGTTCTTATGGAGATTAATTGCCACGTGGTGAACCTGACAGTACTGGAAATCGCGTACCAGCGTGCACTCGAAAGTCTCATGCGGGCATTTGAGGAGCTTTGGGGTGGTCTAAGTGAACACCGCGGGGCACAACAACTGATTAAAAAAGTAGCAAGCGGAGAGCGGCCATATAGCAAAAATGCCTCGCCGGCCCGCGTGGGCCGGATCTTGGCCTACGTCATGAGTCAAGGTATTTTAGTGAAGGTGGGGCGCGGGCAGTACGAATTTTTGGAGCCGATGTTTCGCGATTACGTAAGCAGACTGTGAAAGAGGTGCAGACTATGGATTGGTTTGCACGACGTGGGATGAAGAGGCTCTGAGGGCGGGCATCAGCGAAGAATTTACGGACTTGACATTCACTCTGCCAATCTCACAACGATTTCAGACCTCTTTAACAGGTATCGTGTAACGCGGCAGATAATGCAGAAGCCATGATTCTGGTTCCGGAGACGTTCACGGTGAAAGTCCATGCGAAATGTCCTGCCGACCTTACGATGACGGCCAGGCAATGAATTCTCCCGCCGCCTAACCCTGATGGGTTGTCCATCTAAAATAGGCGAGGACTTAGGCGGGGGGAGAGTTTATTCTTCATCATGTCAACACGGTCAGCTTCGAGGCGCACAGGAATTATTCGATTCATGACTGGGTGATTAATGCCTTGCGTATGCGTCCGGATCATAGTCGGGGCGGTTCGGGGGGATAAGGCCATGGAATTAATCGAGGCGATGTCTACGGACCAAGCGGTACCCTTGATATAGGGGTTTGTGAAGTAAACGACCGAAAACTGCAATAGAATCCACAATCCCTTGTGCCACCCGGGTTTCAGCGATTAAGGCCGACATGCTCGCAGAGGGCGGACTGCAGCGCATTCTGCTGTTTTCACGTGAGGGGAACCCAAATACGCCCGATTGGGCCGCTTAAACGGCTTAACAAGGGGGTTTTAACAGTTTCTTAAAACTTTATCTATGGTTATTCATCGTTGTATCATTATGGTATGAATCGAAAACTTGTGGGCATTAGGGAAGCAGCCAAGTTTTTGGGGGTCACCCCGTCGACATTGCGACGCTGGAACACGAAGGAACGTTGATGCCCGATGAACGGACACCGGGTGGCTATCGGCGTTATGACTGAGCGCGGATACGACCCGAACAGTTTCATCGTCACGCTGCCTTGCGCAAAACCATCGCTTATGCGCGCGTATCGAGTCATGACCAGAAAGACGATCTCGAACGGCAAAAGCAGGTGCTGGAACTCTACGGTGCCCGCCAAGGCTGGACGTTTGAGGTCGTGGCCGACCTCGGGTCGGGGATGAATGATCACAAAAAGGGCCTCAAACGACTGCTCCACGATATCCTGGCCGACCGCATCGGGCGGCTCGTCATCACGCACACAGATCGACTCCTGCGCTTTGGCGCGGCACTGGTGTTCGCCATTTGTGAAGCGAAGCACATCGAGGTCGTGATCCTCAACCAAGGCGAAGACACGGCCTTTGAGGAAGAGTCGGCGCAGGATGTCCTGGAGATCATCACGGTCTTTTCGGCGCGGCTCTATGGGAGTCGCGCGCGGAAGAACCAACAATTGTTAGACGGCGTGAAACACGCCGTGGAGGAGGCATCGTCATGATTCTCGCCCACAAGATTGCCCTCGATCCCAACGATGTGCAGGAGACGTACTTTCGCAAAGCCGCCGGGATCGCGCGGTTTGCCTACAATTGGGCGTTAGTCGAATGGCAACGACAATACAAGGCCTGGAAAGCGGATCCGACCGGGTCAAAGCCCTCCGATCCGGCATTGCGCAAGCAACTCAACGCGATCAAAGGCGATCAGTTTCCCTGGATGCTGGAGGTCACCAAGAACGCACCCCAGATGGCGATTATGCAATTGGGTCAAGTGTTCAAGAATTTCTTTACGGGGACCGCCGAGTATCCCCCGTTCAAGAAAAAGGGACAGCTTGACAGTTTTACCTTGACCAACGACCCATTCACGGTCAAAGGGCACACCGTGCATATTCCGAAGTTAGGCGGGGTTCGGATGCACGAATCGTTACGCTTTGCCGGGAAAGTACTGGACGGCACGATCTCCCGGACCGCCGAGCGCGGGTTTTTGAGTGTCACCGTCGAGATGCCCGATCCGCCCCGTATCCATCGCGAAAGCCAAGCGGTGGGCGGGGTCGATTGGGGCGTTGCCGCGTTGGCCCGGCTTCGTCGGTTATCGAAACAATTCAGTCGCCAGAGGGAAGCCGCCAAAGTGCGTGCCGGGCTTCAGCCCGGCGAACCCATTCCGAAAGGAATGCACGTCCCTTGGTCGGAGAACATGCAGAAAACCCAACGGCGCATCGCCCGGCTGCATGCCCAGATTGCGAATATCCGAGCGAATGCCTTGCACCAGTTGACCACGATGCTCGTGGAGCGGTTTGACGTCATTGCCATCGCGGATCTCCACGTGGTGGGGATGCTCAAAAACCATCCGCTGGCCCGGGCGATTGCCGATAGGGACTTTGGCGAATTCCGACGCCAGCTGAAATACAAAGCGGCTCAACGGGGGAAGACGGTGGCGGTTGTGAACCGCTGGTATCCCAGCAGCAAAACGTGTTCGTCGTGCGGATACACAGTGCCGAAAATGCCGCTCTCGGTGCGGGAGTGGACGTGCCCTGACTGTGGTGCGCAGCATGACCGCGATGTCAATGCGGCGATCAATTTACGGAAAGTGGCCGAGAGTTCGATGGACGGCTGTCCATCCCCGTCTGCCTAACGGCAGACGGGCTCGGTGACAAGCCTGTGGAGCGCCCTCTGGTGGACGACCGGTCCTGGAGACCCTAAGAAGCCATGACGCCATGAAGCAGGAAGGTGGCAAAAATTTTGATCATTTACTAAACGATGATCAGTCTTGGATAATTCCATCAGAACGGTTGGTGTCGTCTAACGGGCTCCAAGGGGATACTCATCGGCAACCCTTCTCCCGAAGGATTGCCCCAATTTTGCGAGGTATCCATAGGGTCTCATGGGGATTCCAATCCCTCGGCATAGGATTTAACCCATTTCCGAATTCTGGCTCAAGATCGCAGTCAATGCGCATGGTCTTCGGGTAAGCGGTGCCCCCGCTGAAGATCGGATCAACATCTGGGGCGTACGGGCCCGTGGAAGTCAGGAGGTGTCGATCGGCAATTGGGGCACCGCAATTCATGACATTGGTAGTAATTGCCGGGGATAAATTGGCATATTCCTGCAGTTGTTTAACCTGGCCCGAAGTCGATATTTACCCCCACAATTAAAGCGTTGGCACCGATAACATCGTTGTGCACCAATGACCGCGGTAAAATTGCCACCCCAATGAGAGTATCTCCCGTCTCGCGAGAGTATACAAGAATCGCGGCCACGGGGAATGCGGCAAACTTTCTGAGTACCATCCGGGACTCTTCCACGTGCGGCACTGGAGTAGCCCATGCACGAGACAAATGCGTCTTCAGTGCGACGTCGCATCAAAGTTAGTACCTACGGTAACGCACCACTTATCCAAGAGCTCCGAAAGGGGCGGGATCCAGACGAATTCACACCACACCCAATGGTCGGCGGAGTTTCTCAATCATCTCACATAAATACCCGAGAGACAGCGGATCATATTCGGTCGCATAGCTCACAATGCGTTGCCCCGAATTCACGGCACCCAAAACGCTACGGTTCCCATCATGGATCACAATCACATCGGCATCGGCCAACCCGGCATGAAGTGCCTCCAGATCTTCCAAATTCAACGGAAGAATTTCCCGACCCGGCGCCATGGCGGTGGCGGCAATTGAGGCCATATTGGCCATTGCCGCCCGTGCCGGCGCGACAACGGCAATCCGCGCTTGGCGTGGCACCTGCTCCAGGGCCCGACGGGTGTCATGGGAAACACGCACACTCAGCCCCACCAATTCGAATTTTCCCGGGTCGTAATATTCGCGCAATTGTCCGAGATGATAGATGTTGGTCACGACCAGATCCGGCACCCCTGGTTCTCGTGCCACGTCGGCTAGAAGGCGTCGATGGGCCCGGAGGGGAATGGCGGCGTCCAATTGATCCCCAAAATAGGTCAAGCTGGCAGCGTTGCATTCCGTGAATACCACCGACAGGTCCGCATCCGCGCTCCAGCCAAATCGGGACGGCTGACCGAGAAGGATCAACGCCTGAACTCCTTGCGTTACCGGAATATGGTGGGCCTCGAGTTGCTTCAAGATATTCGGTGCGACCTGCATGGCATGCTGAACGGCATCCACCCGCTCGCGATTCCATCGGTGGCGCGGCGCAACGAAATAACCGCGCGCCCCGTGGGATTCCACCAACCCCAATTGTTGCAATTCGGCAAACGCAACCAGAATCGTATTGTGGTTAATACCGAGGTCCGCACTCAAGTGCCGCAACGACCAGAGGCGTTGTCCCGGACGTAACTTACCTTGCCCCACCCAGTAGATGACTTGAAAAGCAATTTGGTCGGACAAGGCCACCATCGTATCGTGCTGCACCGCCATCCGCGGAAGCTCTGGCCCCTTCGGCATTAAATCACTCCCCCCCGGCGCAATTCGGCCAATTGTTCGTGGGACAGTCCCAATAACCCGCCATAAATTCGCTCATTGGATGCGCCCAGAGCCTCTCCCACAAACCTAACCTGACCAGGAGACTGGGTCAGATGCGGCACCACATTCGGCATCATAATTCTCTCACCCGATTCCTCGTCGGGCAACGACACGAGATTGCCACGGGCCTGAATGTGTGGGTCCCGTATGACCTCAGCAATCGAATTCACCATCCCCGCCGCCACACCAAAACGATCCAAGTACCGCACCATCTCGGCGGCGTCTCTTGTTTGAAAAAATTCTCGAACTTTTTGATCCAACACGGATCGATTCGCTACACGTCGCGCATTGTCTTGAAAACGGGGGTCTGCCACAAGTTCCGGCTGGCCCATTGCCGCGGCGAGTCGTTCGAACATGCGTTGCGTAGAAATCGGCAACACGACCCATTGTCCGTCTCGGGCTGGGTACACATCGTTTGGGGCAACCCCGGGATTTTGATTGCCTTGGCGTCCCCGTACCACACTCATTGTATTATACACGGCTGGCAGATCTTCTAACATCCGCAGGATCGGCTCATAAAGTCCCAAGTCGATCAGTTGTCCGTTCCCGGTCTGCTGTCGATATTGCAGGGCCAACAACACCGCATAGGCTCCATACATGCCCGTGATCCCATCTGCCAAGGGAAATCCACTAAAGAGTGGAGGCCCATCCGGATAGCCGGTAATCGCAGTCAATCCCGCAAAGGCCTCCGCTATACGCGCAAATCCCGGCCGATCTCGATAGGGACCCGTGCGACCAAATGCCGAGAGATGAAGCATGACCAACCCCGGGTGTTCCGTTTGCAAATCTTCGTAATCGATGTGCCACCGCGCCAGCGTGGCAGGTCGAAAGTTGACGATGACCACATCACACTGTTGCGCCAATCGTTTAAAAAGATCTTGCGCGGGTGGCTGATGCAGATCCAGGGTAATACTCTGTTTGTTACGATTCGTCACTTTGTGGTATAACGGTACCCCGTTGGCGGTGCGTGCATAAGCACGGATCGGATCGCCCCGCTGAGGATCTTCCACTTTGATTACCTCAGCGCCAAAATCTCCCAGGAGACCGGCGGCCAAAGGTCCGGCGATAATGGTCGAGGCGTCTAGCACTCGCAATCCTTCTAATACTGACCCCATAATACCCTCCCCTGATTCCCGGATCTCGCACTTGACATACGATGGAACAACCCCGTCTCGTACGGTACGCCCCCTGGCTTTCCGCATCTCCGCATCCTCGCCATCTGCTCAGGATCGGCTGAACGCGTCGAGAATAGCCGCCAGATGGCGCGTTCCTTGAATGAAATCTTCAATCCGGAAATGTTCGTTCGGTGCGTGCGGCCGGTTGTCCCAGTAACCTATACCCGCAGTCACCACGGGTATACCGAGCGTATCCGCAAACGCATACCCCGGACTACTGCCCCCAATTAGGGGCACCAACGCGGGACTCCCGCCGTAAATCGCCGCTGCCGTGTCGGTGACAATGCGGACCAAAGGATCTGCCGGATCCGTTCGGGCCGGGCCCATCCATCCCATCACCGTCATGTCCACATCCCGAAAACCCAAACGATCGAGATAGCTCCTCAGTTTCTCCGCAATGTCTTCGGGGTCTTGCCCGGGGACGAGACGGAAATCGATCTTGGCTGTCGCAACACTCGGTACAATGGTCTTACTCCCCGACCCTTGATAACCGCTCC
Source organism: Bacillota bacterium (assembly GCA_021797515.1). GTDB lineage: Bacteria > Bacillota > Sulfobacillia > Sulfobacillales > Sulfobacillaceae > Sulfobacillus_C. The sequence goes on from JAJZZP010000127.1 coordinate 101,758, forward strand.
CGATGCCTTGAATATTGCAGGTCGGAGAGAAGACGGATCGCAAGAGGTCCTCACCTGTTCGTCCCCCCGCAAAGCTTCGCACGTCATAGAGGTTTTTGAGTTGAGCGGCCAGGGCAGGATTAGCCTCCCATAACGAAGTGAAGTACGCGAGATCTTGCTCCGATGGTGTTTGCACCCGTTCGTAAAATCCCGGAATCCGGACCGTCTCATCGGGCCCTTTAAGAGCACTGACTGCCCACAGGAGTCGCCATGCCGCATTCGGCAGAATGTGCGCGTTTCCCGAATGCGCGTCATGGGATAGTGTGCGCACCGATAATTCCACTTCTAAGATGCCCCGGACCCCTAGCGGGACAATGGGGTAGCCATCTCGTCCAATGTCACCTCCCTCCCAAATGGCCCCCTCACAGCCGAGAAGCGCTTGGTGTTGGCGCACAAACTCTCGAATATGGGGGCTCGACATCTCTTCGTCCCCTTCTACCACACAAATCACCGAGCAGGGCAGAGTGCCTCCGTAGGCGGCACGCAACGCATCGATCGCGGCGAGTCGCGCGATCCATTCACCCTTGTCGTCTTTAGTGCCGCGACCAAAAATTTTTCCGTCACGCCGTGTGGGTTCAAAAGGCGGGTTCGTCCACAACTCCAATGGTTCCACCGGCTGCACGTCATAATGATTATAGAGTAACAACGTCCGATCCGAGTGCCCTGCAAAGCGCCCGACCACCACCGGATTCCTCGGGGTGTCATAGGTTTCGGCTCCCCCTCCGTGCCGTCGGATGAGATCTTCGACCAACTGCCCGCATTCTGTCATTCCCCAGTTTTGCGCCGAAACGCTCGGCTGCGCACATAACTCGCACACTTCATCTAGATACCGTTCAAGATGGGTGTCGATAAAAATTTTCACCGCATGGGTGTTGTCTTTCATGATTCGCTCCGACCTCCTCAAGTGCCATCCTTCATGTTTTGTCTAAACCATTCAGCGCTTCCGTCCATGGATAGACGGTGGGGAACTATTTCTTACAGCGCCACGGCGGCAGGCATCATCCGACGTAAACGGACAATCAGTGCCAACGCCGCAATGAGGCTGACAGCACTGACCACAAACATGGATGCATAGTGATGGCTCGTGTGGGCAATTACTTGTCCTACCAAGGGTCCGGCCGCCATGAGGCCTATGGATTGCACTACATTGACGATACCGTACACCGATCCGTGGATTTCCTCTGTCGCGCGGGCTGCCTCCTCCACCGACATCCCCCGACGATGCACGAAGTCATCCCGCAACAGATCCACCGCCAACGGATAAGAGACCACCTGAATCCCTCCCCATGCCACGCCCGCTCCGGCCAACATGACAAATGCCTCTAGAACGGTCGACACCAGGAGTCCCCAGAGGGCTACCGCTACAAACAAACCCAGGGTAGCACCCAAGAGCAGTCGCGCATCATACCTACGGTACCACCGACCAAACGCGCGCGAGACGCCCACCGCCGCGATACTAAATATCGCCATGCTGAGCGCGGCATCGAGAATAGAGCCGTGGAGCACGTGAATCATGTACGGGGTAAAAAAGCTGCCAATCCCCTCAAATCCTAGCCACCACAACGCCTGGGCAGCCAAATATTGGAGGAATCCGGGACTGGTCATAAACCGCATCGTTGGGCGCGACCGCCGGGTCGTTTCCGCATCTTTTTCACGACTGCGAATAGCCGTGATGAGCCCCGTCGCGAGAAGCACGCCAGCTCCCAGCAGGAATGCCAGGAGATGGCCAGCAAACTGCCATACCAAAGGCACCACCAAAAAAGAGACTAAGGTGCCCAACATCCACAACACATTCAAAATACCTGCCGCTTCCCCATAGTCTTGCACATCGCAGGTGTCTGGCATCATTGCGAGGTAGGGTGCTTGACTCAGCTGTTGGAAGAAGTAAAAGGCGATGACGGCGATAAGCGCGACCGTGAGACTAGACGCAACATAGAGCAGAACTAATGCGAGAGTTGCTCCCGGAAACCCAATAAACAAAAAAGGGCGGCGGCGTCCAAACCGTGTCGTTATCCGATCCGAAATGAATCCCGTCACGGGATTCAAGATGATTCCAAAGAGCCCTTGAATTCCAAATATCCAACCGATGAGGGGAACCCCTGCTCCTCGAGCGGCTAACAGAACGGCCGTAAAAATTTTGTTAAGTCCCCAACCCAGATTCGTACCGAATCCGGCCATTCCTAGAATCCAGACGCGTCCGCGAGTTTCGCGATTCATCATGAACCTCCCATAAAAATACTCTTTATAATTTCCCAATATCCACAATGTCCTTCGTAACTAGATCTAATGCTCCGGTTCAATATATCACTTTTCAGTCGCTATTGTAAGAATTCAACCCTTACTTGCAAGTTTTCGGCAAAGTTAAACATACATCCCCAACAGGAGGTTTCTTACGTGGCAGTCGACTAAACATGGGACGGGCCGTCCTGGCTTAACATTTCGCGAATGCCACACGGACCACGGTTTGACTTCATCGCTACGGCGCCCATCGATCACCCGTTGTTTCCGCTAAAATCTCAGTCGGTTGTATAATACGCGAGAAGTCCACGAATCGCTGCCTTGATTGAATTTATCCTGTTTTGGAAACTCCCGACCTGTACAATATTTCAGGGTTCGCCTTATCTTTTTAATTAAGACTATCTTTAAAAATGAACCCTATTTGCCCGCAATTGCTCGGGCCAAGACGAACTAACTGCTGATCACAAAAGATCGGCCTCGACCGATAAGGAGCATTACGCCACCAATGTTTCGTCGATGGCGGTCGAGATCCCCACAGCCTCTTGTATGGTTTCCCTCGCGGGCAGAGAAGTGAGATGGAACTGAGTGCGACATTGCGGGGGTAGTACGTGCGCAATCCGGTGACCTGCTTCCGTTGCAATGGCTGGACCGCGTGAACACGGCCACCGCGCACCTAAAATGAGGGGCTCAAACCCAGGCAATCACGGCGAAAAAGCTAACGACGTGTATGTCGCTGACCGCCAAAAACATCATCGCGGTGTCAATCTGGGAGTCTCGATTAACGATCAGATGAATTTATCCAGTGCCGGGTAAATGCCGCATGAGATAGATAGTTGACGATAACGTTAAGTAATGCAAAACTGAGTCACGGACCTTTCGACAGTTAAAAATAGTTGAAAAACGCTTTTAACATGCCGAAATTAGACTAACCTCCGTATTTTCCATCCAAAAATGACTTGGGAGGGATGCCGATGGCTGATGAAGTGCTCTACCAACAAGAAGGTCATCTCGTGACCATCTGGTTGAATCGTCCTCAAGTGCGTAACGCCATCAATGGGGAAACCGCTACACAACTGCACACGGCTTGGGAGCGGTTTCGCGATGACGATACCGCTTGGGTAGCCATTTTGGCAGGTCATGGGCCATCATTTAGCGCTGGTGCTGACTTAAAAGCCATTGACTCCCTGAGACGTCCGGAAAACCCCTTTAATCCCGATTTCATTTACGGGGGCACTGGATATTTAGGATTTACCCGGATGACCGATATTTTTAAACCCACGATTGCTGCAATCCAAGGACATTGTGTTGCCGGTGGATTGGAAATGGTGCTGTGGTGCGATATCCGGATTGCTGCCGGCGATGCTCGTTTTGGTTGCTTGGAACGCCGTTGGAACGTACCGCTTATCGATGGTGGCACCCAGCGCTTGCCGCGAGTGATTGGCTGGGGCCGCGCCATGGACCTCATCATTACCGGACGAGAAATTGATGCCCAAACTGCTCTGAGTTGGGGACTCGTCAGCGAAGTGACGGAAACCGATCCGGTGTATGATAGGGCCAGAGCGTGGGCACAAGATATCATGAAAAATCCCCAATCGGCGCTCCACACCGACAAACAAGCCGCAGTCCGAGGATGGGGTCTCAATATTGAAGAAGCGCTCCGTATCGAAGCACAACTGGGTATGACTCAGTTATTTGGCCAAGATATCCGGGAAGGCCTAGAGAAATTTCAGCAACGTCCCCGTACAAAAACAGACGATACGAAAGGAAGCGAATAACGATGGAAATTCAAGGCAAAACTTTTTTGATTACTGGAGGCGCATCAGGACTTGGTGCCGCTACCGCACGTATTTTGTCGCAAGCGGGGGGACATACCGTCATTGCCGATGTTGATGCTGAGCATGGACAAGCCGTGGCCAAAGAGTTAGATGGCCGATTTGTCAAAGTCGACGTTACCAAAGCTGATGATGTAAAAGCAGCGCTAACCGTGGCGCAAGATACTTTCGGTGGTCTGCACGGTGTGGTCAACTGCGCTGGCATCGGCGTAGCCAGCAGAGTTCTAGGAAAGAAGGGCCCTCATCCGTTAGACTTGTTCGAGCGAGTCATTGATGTCAATCTCATCGGCACCTTTAATGTCGTACGACTGAGCGCCGAAATAATGGCAGCGCAACCACCTTGGGAAGATGGTGAACGCGGTGCCATCGTCATGTCGGCATCCGTTGCCGCTTTTGAGGGACAAATCGGCCAAGCAGCCTATTCCGCATCCAAGGGCGGCATCGTCGGATTAGTCTTGCCTCTGGCTCGAGAATTTGCGCGATTTGGAATTCGTGTCATGGCCATCGCGCCTGGCATTTTTGACACTCCGATGCTGGGCTTGTTGCCCGAAGAAGCCCGCACTTCCCTCGGCGCCCAAATGCCGTTTCCGTCGCGGCTGGGCAAGCCCTCCGAGTTTGGCCAACTAGTTAGGCACATAATGGAAAACACCATGTTAAACGGCGAGGTCATCCGCATTGATGGCGCCATCCGCATGCAGCCACATTAATCACGATCATTTGGGGAGGATGCCAATGATTGAGAGCACCATGATGGATTTTCCGCTGGTACTGCCCCACATTTTGGAGCGGGCCCGACACTTGTTTGACAAGGTGGAGGCAGTTTCCGTCCAGCTGGGGCCGTCAATTACGAAACTTGGATAAATGGCTATGGCACCGAGTTCTCCTATCCGTCCATTGCGGAAACGGCGGCGGATGGCATGTGCTACACATCGGGAACGACCGGGAAACCTAAGGGAGTAGTATACTCTCACCGCGCCCTGATTCTGCAAGCACTGTCGGTGGGTCTAGGCGCAGTGTTGTCCATAACACCGCAAGACTCTGTGTGCCCTAGTGTTCCTATGTTTCATATCAACGCCTGGGGCATCCCGGTGCTGTCCGCCATGGTGGGCGCACGGTTGGTCTTCCCCGGGCCGTATCTGGGACCCGTCCAGCTGTTGCAATTGTTTAGCGAAGAAAGAGTAACCAAAGCGGTGGGCATCCCCACTATTTGGATGAGTGAATTGCAGGAATATGAAAAGTCGCCTGGTGCCTGGGATCTTTCTTTGCTAAAAGAGATTGGTTCCGGCGGAGTTCCGGTACCGGAAGCACTAATTCAATCCTATGACTCCCATGGCATACGCCTTCTGCAAGGATTCGGCATGACCGAAACAGCAGGCGTGGCGACGTTTTCGGTGTTACAAAACACTCTCACCAGCGAGTCCGTGCCCTCTCAATACAACTACCGGGCTAAAACTGGGATGCCTATCCCCTTGGCAGAAACTCGCATTGTGTCGCTGGACGATGACCCGGTGGTGTTGCCCCAAGACAACCAAGCCATTAGCGAACTCCAGGTCCGCGGTCCCTTTGTCGCCCGTTCCTACTATAACCGACCCGACACCAAAAGCAGTTGGACCGAGGATGGTTGGTTCCGTACCGGTGATGTGGCCGCCATAGACGGCAAAGGTTATGTCCGTCTCGTTGACCGCACCAAAGATTTGATAAAGTCAGGCGGAGAGTGGATTAGTTCAGTTGATTTGGAAAATGCGTTGATGGCGCATCCCGGGGTGAAAGAAGCGGCCGTGATTGGCGTGCCGCATCCTACGTGGCAGGAAGCGCCCAATTGCGGCCGTAGTGCTTAAAGACAACGCTCGTGTCTCTGGGTCCGAATTGTTGCAGTTTATCTCAGTCCGCTTCCCTAAATGGTGGTTGCCAGATCGTATCATATTCTTACCCGAGCTGCCTAAAACCAGCACTGGCAAATTTCTAAAGACAGCCTTGCGTGAGCAATTCGCCAATGGTCAGGCAGACGGCCAGTAAATCTCACAGTGTGGTGGGGACGGCCCCCGGGCCATTCCCACCACGATTATTGCGTTGTTGGCCGGTTTCACCGCTGCTCGAGTTGCAATGTTTTGGCAATCATTTCGCGTAAGACGCCTTTTTGAATTTTGCCTCCCGGGCCCAGCGGCATGGATTCCAAAACTTCCACCCGCTCCGGCCATTTAAACTTTGCTACCCCGCGATCACCGAGATATTGTTGGAAATCCGCTACTGTAGGATGTTCCCCTTCTTGGGGAATCACAAATGCACAGACCCGATCTCCCAATACCGGATCCGGCATCCCCACTACGGCCACGTCTCGCACTGCCGGATGGGAACTCAAATGGTCTTCAACTTCTTTGGGGAAGATATTTTGCCCACCGCGAAGAATCATGTCCTTCTTTCGTCCCACGACACGAAGATATCCCTCGTTGTCGTAGACGCCCAGATCTCCTGTGCGCTGGTAGCCATTCCATTTGCCGCCTGTCTCGGAATCGGTGTAGGTAGCTCGGCTTTCTTCCGGAGCCCCGAAATATCCGTGATGGATATTCCAAATAAGGATTTCCCCCACCTCTCCTGGCGGTAACCGGTTTCCTTGGATATCCACCACTGGCACATCAAACCCCTCAAATGGCACGCCGGCAGCGCCCAGAAGATGTTCGCGGCTAATGCCAGGCAGAATCGGTCCCATACAGCCCCCCACTTCTGATGTGCCATAGACATTAAATGAGGGTATGCCCCGTCGGTACAGTTTTTCCAATACTTCTCCTGACATGGGAGCCCCCGAATAGCTCACCAGGCGCAAGCTCGACAAATCGAATGCGTCAAAATGGGAACTGGTCACCACGCGGGTAATTAGCGCCGGGTTCCACACCCAAATTGTAATGTGTTCTTGTTCCGTTAAACGGCACACTGTCTCTTCGTCAAAATCGGTTAGGTAGAAGCTCTTGCCGCCAGTGTATAGCGGGGTGTGGACCCCCCACAGCCGTCCGGAGCCGCCAGACAAGGGGCCAATCAATAGCCGTGAGTCATAAAGGTTATGACCTGCCCGTTCAGCAATACAGACGCTGTGGACATGAAACCAATCTATCGTAGTGCGGCGAGAAATTTTCGGAACCCCTGTGGTGCCGGCAGTCGGCAACAATTCATGTACGGCCAACGGATCCCCCTTGAGATAGGCCAGATCCGAGTCCCGATAACGATCCCAGACTGCCTCGTCGAGCAACTCTGAAAAATTGTGGGTGCCCGCAGGAATTGGTTCTCCAGGTCGCGTCAGCACATAAATGGTCATACCAGGAAGGTTCGCGGCTCCCTCTCGGTACCAGTCGGCGAAAGTGCGTCCGTGCCACTCAGGTACAATAATAGCGACATCTGGTTGAAGTTTTTGAATCACGCCCAATGTTTCCGCACGGCCCAAATCCACATTGAGTCCCGCATGCATCGCGCCAATTTTGGAAGTTACCAAGTCCAAATAAGTGCTCTCAATAGCGTTAGGCAGATGGGACAATACCATGGCTCCCTTACGAAGCCCCCGGTTCAATAAATTGAAAATAATGGTGTTGACGTCGTGAAAGGCATCATCCCATGTCTTTCGCCGCCAAACCGACGGATCAATACCGTAAAAGCTATCGACGAATGCCTCGCGAGTTCCATACAACGTAGCATTTTTCTTGAGCAAATCCCACTGAACCCAGTCAAAATGGCGACCTCCCAATTCTCGCGACCGTTGCACTTGATCGAACGTGAAGAGACTATCTCCTAGCATAGTGAACCTCCCTCTTATTGTCCTCGGTTGAACAAGGTCTTGTTTTCTTCTCCAATAGAGGTAAGGATTCCTGCTAACCCCATTACAAATCACTAGTTCTTTGTAATGGCAACACCAGCTATCCCGGTCGTATCCCCGTCAGGTGTTGGGCCACAATCAATTTTTGAATGTTCGCGGTGCCGTCTCCAATCTCTAATCCGATTACATCTCGTAGGCGTTGCTCCAGTGGCAGGTCTTTGGTATAACCGTATTGTCCATGCATAATGAGACAGTCATGAATGGTGTCTACTGCGACTCGCGGTGCTCGCCATTTGCAAATCGCGGATTCCGCCGCGTGAGGGAGGCCTTGATCTTGAAGCCATAATGCGCGATAACAATACCATCGCAGGAGTTCCAGATCCGCGTAGCGTTCGGCCAAAGTAAAACCCACCCCCTGAAATTCGGCCAAGGTCTTTCCAAATGCTTCACGCTCCTTGACGTAACTAATGGTCTCCTCTAATGACTCTAGTGCCGCCCCAATGCTTTGCAAACCAATTAAGACCCGACTCAGATCAAATCCTGTGAGCACCGACCTCAGTCCTTGACCGGGTAATCCCACCCTGTCTTCTTCCGTTATCATGATGTCATCAAAATATAAAGAGCCCCGGCCGATGGGCCGAGTGCCCATATCGTCAAATACTTTCCGGGAGACCCCTGGCTGCTGAAGTGATACAGCAAATAATGAAATACCTCCTGACTCCTTGGCTGCTACCACTGCCCCATCGGCCACTGCAACCAAACTAATCCCGGACTTTTCTCCCCGCAAACGCAGATGGCCATTGCAATCTCGCGATGCTTCGGCCCGTATCCCACGGACATCGGAACCCGCCTCGGGTTCGGTCACGGCAATGGCCACTAGTTTCTCGCCCTTAAGCATGGGAATCAAAAATTCTTGACGCACCATAACGGTTGCGCCTCTAGACAGGATATCCCCGACCAAACTTCCGAGGATTATCCCATAGCCGATATTGAAGTCACCCCGAGAGATTTCTTCGGCAGCAATCCCTGCTGCCACTGCCGTGGATCCAGATCCCCCATCCTTCTCTGGCAAAGCAACACCCAACACACCCAATTCACCCATTTTTCGCCAATACTCACGGGGAAATTCGTGGGTCTGATCCCAATGCCGATAATGAGGCTTTAGAGTATTTTTCGCAAACCCCCGCAACATTTCCCGCATTGTTTCCTGTTCTTTAGAGAAGGAAAACTCCATCGTAAACTACCCCTCCCAGGCCTACGCCATGGTAAGACCTCCACTGACGCTTAAAGTCTGTCCTGTCACATATGATGCTTCATCAGAAGCTAAATACACCACGGCTCCAGCAATATCCCGTGGTTCTGCTAATCTGTGGAGTGGAATAGCCCTTGTCAAACTCTCCACCAACTTGGGATGGTCTTTCCCTATTTCCTCCAACAACGGGGTGTCGGCTGGCCCAGGACTAACGCAATTCACCCGGATTCCATATCGTGCTGTTTCCCGGGCCAAGGTTTTGGTAAAAGCGATTACGCCACCTTTGGTGGCAGAGTATACCGCTTCTCCAGAGGATCCGACGCGTCCTGCATCCGACGCGATGTTAATGATAGTGCCGGATTTCTGTGATACCATCAGTGGCAATACAGCTTTGGCACCATGAAGAGTCCCGTAAAGGTTAATGCGAATCACCGGATCCCACTCGTCAATGCTCATCTCCAGAAACGGTTTAACCTTATCCCACCCAGCATTATTCACATAGACATCCACTTTTCCGTAACGGTCTCCTGCGGTGCCAACCAACTGCTCCACCGAGTTCCACTGTGTCACGTCACACAACAAGCCGATCGCGTTCCAGCCCTGTTGGTTTAACTGCTCCGCCGCACGCTGTGCTGCTTCCAAGTGTAGATCTGCCAATATTACTTGCGCTCCCTCTCGAGCGCAAGCTTCCCCGATACCAAACCCCAACCCCCGCGCACCACCTGTCACGATGACCACCTTATCCAGTAACCGTTCCATGGAATCTCTCCTCCTCCAACAAATGGTAGCTCTAGCGAAATCGGGTGAACTTGGGCCGGCGACGGTCTAAGAAGGCTTCTTTCCCTTCGAGTGCCTCATCAGTGTGATAATAAAGCGCCAGTGCGCTCATAGCCATGTCATCAATGCCCTTCACGGCAGCCGAGTCGGCATTGAATGACGCTTTTAACACCCGAAGTGCATAGGGGCTACGGTCCAGCAATTCTTTTGCCCAACGCATGGTTTCCACCATCAACTCAAAGGGTTCCACGACCTTGTTTACTAATCCCATTTGAAATGCCTCTTCCGCCGTATATTGACGGCAGAGGTACCACATTTCCCGCGCCCTCTTTTCCCCTACCACCCGAGCTAAATAGGCTGACCCATAACCTGCGTCAAAACTACCCACTTTTGGCCCCACTTGACCGAATTTAGCGGTGTTGGAAGCAATCGACAAGTCGCATAAGACATGAAGCACATGGCCCCCACCAATGGCATAGCCATTGACCGCGGCAATGATCGGTTTGGGAATATTGCGAATAACCTCGTGCAAATCTTGAATTCGAAGCCCTATACCCATGTCACGGCCGCGCTGACCACCATATCCTTCTTCACTGCGAATCTTTTGATCTCCCCCAACGCAAAACGCCCGATCCCCAGCGCCGGTTAGGATTACCACGCCCACCTCTTTATCATCCCATGCATCAATAAACGCATCAATTAATTCGTCAACCGTGCGGTCGCGAAACGCATTCAACACATCGGGCCGATTAATGGTGATGGTGCCAATTTCATCAGTTTTGTCGTAGATAATGTCCTGGAACATAGCGACCTCCCAATAATTAATTTGTTGGTAAGTCAATTATACTGCAATGAGTAATCCATAGCCCATCCGGTCAAACCAGAGTACGAAATTCTTTTTTACGCCATTGGGAGCGAATCATAAATTTCTTACAGTGCCCGTTCGGTTTTGCTGCTGAATACGCATTGGGCAAATCTCGATATCTCAGGAAATTTATGTAGAATGAACAACAGCTATGCTGACACAATTATCGTTTCCTCTCTCCCCCAGATGACAGGGTCGCTTCTTTTCCACAGAACAGATGTTTCACTCAGAGGCGAGCGCATGGTGATATCCGTAGCAGCACTGATCGAGTACACCCGCATATACGGTCCGCAAACTACGTGATGGACGGCGAATCGGCCAACAGCAAGCGGTGGCTATGGCCTGACGGAATTGCTCGACGTGTCAGGGCCAGTAGCCATGGTGGCGGCCGGATTATTGATTGGGAACGACGCTCCATGCACTGTACGTGAGGGTATCAGCACCCATTACATTCTTTGGAGGAATAACGGACGTTACCCTGATTCGAATACTCTTCCAACCGCCCGGCATGGTCTTGCCATCCCGTACGACGGTTAATCTCTTGGACCACAACAGCCATAATAATCCAATTCTACCATGGGAAATCCACGTTTTGTTGGCTGTGCCCCTGCAAAGTGTGGAGAACCGACTTCAAGCCGGTCAGCGGGCACAAGACGTCGTGGCTAGAATGGACCGCAAGTGATGTCGGTGGATGAAATGCTCCAGATTGCGCCACGCGTCATCGTCCGCCTGGAACAACCGTGGTCCGTCTCCGGCAAAGTGTTTCTCTCTGCCCCGCCCAGTATTGGCATCGCCATCTATCCCGATGATGGGGGCACTCCCGAGATCTTGCTAAAGCACGATACATCACGATGTATCGTGCCAAAACTAAACATGGCAACGGGTACGCTCTATATCTCAGCCCTGGGTAACCTATGCCGACTGAACTGCGTTACTTCGGTTAAATAGGCTTTGAGACCCGAAAAGAGGCAGACGATAGTGCCATGAAAAAAATATGGATGATATTGTCTTTAGCCGGTATTTTAGGAATAACCACGGGATGCGGAGCAGCTCCCGCTCACGAGGGTGCGGCCCGGCACGCCATTCATAAAGTTTTGAACAAGGTGGCAAAGACGACTGCAAATCACCCGACCAATCGGGCGTTTATTACCTTAAACCCCCAGTCCGGTCGACCCGGAACCACGGTCACTGTTACCGGGTACATTCCCGCCGTGAAAGATCTTTCGGTTGCAAACCGCAAAAAACTGCCGCCTTTGGGCAATATCGGATTTGGGGGATTTGGCTCCGGGCTCATCATCAATGTCAGCACGATTACCTGGTCCTCAGAGCATCCGGGATATTTTACGGCCCAATTTCAGGTGCCTACTGAGCCGTGGCTCACGTCCCATGGCGAACATGCCCTAAAACCGGGTTCGTACCCGGTGGCCATTCAATGTTTTGGGCCGACTATTAAGGGATGTGCCTTAGGGCCGAGCCAGGCCAATGCCGGCTTCCACTTGGTGGGACCCATTTTACATCAAACCAGGCCTATATCATTGAGGATGTCCCCCGACCGTGGTGATCCCGGCACCACGGTGCGGGTATCCGGCTGGGCCCCTTTGACGGAAATCATCGGGCGGCCATTTGGCTATCAATTGGTGTGGAATACGAATGGCAAGACCAGTAATTACGGTGGTTTGGGACAAGTTCAGCAGTCGTTCAATGGTGATATCTCGGGCACGTTTAAAGTGCCGGCAAGCGTGGCGCCATTGGGGTTTCTTCAACCCGGCCTCAATAGCGTGTCGCTTCAGTACATGTTTACCGCTCAACCGGGAACATCCTTGACGTTAGGCCAGGCTCGATTTGACATCATAGCCCCCCGCACTTGGCAAAGAATCGGCAAGTTCCACCCCCTATATACCGCAACTAATCAGGCGGGATTCTCGTTTAGTCAACCCGGGCCCGTTGCGGTGAACGGTGGCACGGTAGCGGTTAGTACCATTCCAGGGGTGATTTGGCTTCAGAGCCATGGGGTGTGGCAGGCGATATCTCTGGCATCGGTAACGAGACTGGCGAGCCAGACCGGATATCCGGTAACCGTGTTGCGCTCGTCGCCGCCGTTGGTTTCTTCCATTACTTTGGATCCTGGATTTCCCAAGAGCCTGTTTTTGGCAGTAGAGGCGGTGTATCAACAGTATGGATCAGCGCCCCCGATGTACAACACCCCGTATTACACGACGAATTTGGGTAAGAGTTGGAAGCAGGTGCCTTTACCACCGGGATATACCGTGGGCCAATTTGGCGGATACCTCCAACGCGGACGTACCGTGGTCGCCTACTTCACTCATCGGAACCAATGGGCGACCGAGACCACCAACAATGGCGGTGAGTCATGGACGTCGTACGAAGCCTTGCCCGAACCCTCAACTGGCCCCTCGCTAAATTTCGGGCCCGTACCCAATGGAAATTTCGGACAAATGGGCAGCGGACAGACGGAACAATTATTGCAGAAAAATGCCAAGGGCCAGTGGATTTCATCCACCAGCTTCACCAACCTAGAGGGTACCACCACATTGACTGCCCTATCGTCTCATGAAGCGTTGCTGCTTCAACCCAATAACCCATATCCAGTGCAATTAACCGAAAACGGAGGCGAGACATGGCAGTACATTGCATTGCCGCCGATTGCCGGTAGCCAAAACGGGTCCAGTTATCAGGCACTGAGGATGTTGGACAATGGAGATATACTGGCTCAGGTATCCTTGGCCAATGGACCGGGCTGGTTCGTACTTGCACCTGGCGCAAGCCAGTGGCAATCGGTGCCGACTACGGTGATTCCTCCAGAGACCTACAACGTAACGATTGCTGGGGAGTCGGTGTGGTGGGTCGCTAACCAGGGCAGTGCCGCTACGCCGCCGACACTGATCGAGGTGAATCAAAGTCAACTTTAACCCTCGCCATCTTCCCGGCAGCATTCATCGCGGGCCAGCGCTGGTCTCTCCGTAGGCTGTCGCCGTGGAACTCACGGTCATTTGCTCAAGATTCTTCGGAGCATGAACGTCGCAATCATGCTCCGTTCAACAAACTGGACACCTCCACGTGGCGGTCTGGAGCGGCATCTGCTAGGCACGGACTCCGTACGCGGAACAGATTTTGCTGCGGGCAAACAGCGGTCAGCCATGACGACCATGTCGCTGGTATTCCCGTTGACGCCGGAATTTTCCCAAGCTCTGGTCCATGAGCAACAGCGCTAATCGGCGATTTTTCCTCAACACATTGGATGACTAATTCCCTGGTGTCCGAAACGTACCCCGATGGACGCAAAATTCCGGCGCCACATGTCGATTAGATACGTGGGTCGCCAATCCAACGAACCCAGTCCACGTGATGACGCACACTGTTCTAGAGGCGTCGATCTGCTGTCCACAGCAAACAATCTAGACTCTAGGCGACGGCTATATAGATCGCATCATAGGTCGCGGCGAGATGATAAGATTCGGCGAGCGAAAGGATCTGGTGACTCCAATTCGCTTCGTCCCCGTGCAATAGGCTAGGCTGAGGGCCGCAACCATGACTTCTTGCTCAACCCAGGTTTCGAGGAGGTGTAAGGCTGCTGCGGAATGCGGTTCATTCAGCACCCATTTTAACACCAGACTCGCATCGACCACCACACCATGCTGGAGTGCCGTCACGAGAGCTCCGTACTCCGTAAATCGCGTTGATTGTGCAAAATATCCGCCGAGTCGTTCGTAAAGATACAGTCGGCCATAATCGCAAGCCGCGTGTGTCGCAGTTGTTCCAGATCGCTAGAACTCATCGGCGCCCCGCCGCCCGGACTTTCGCCTATAGGGCAACGGGAGACCATTGGAGAGAAGACGCCGCCACAACCGGGCCCTTGCGAAAAATAGGTTTCCTGCACGTTATTGGGATCTAACGCAATTTTATAGGCTACGATCATGAGGACGACTCCTTCATCGCCGTGTGCAGTCCATCGAGCAACTTTTAATTCTTGCGCGATCGGCTCCCGTACAAGCGAGTAGACAATACGGAGATGACATCCTGGGCCCGCTCGTCCTCGAATGTCGTATTCCCGCCCTGATTGAACATCACCACTGCTACTCTGGTCGGCCAGGATGTCGTTCAGTAGTCACTTGAGGTCCTTCTAGTGCTAGTCCCGGGATCGGCCACGACCTCGAATGTTCAGCCCCGGCGGGTACAAGACAGTTCCAGCACTTTTTTTGTCGCTCCAGATCATCCTTTTGGTCGTGACCCAACCGCGCGGCGAATATCCTGCGCAAAAGTACCCACAGACTCGATGTTGAGCGAGTGGCTAGGGGGTTTTTGGCGAACCCTTTGCGGGTAGGCGTGTGGCGTCTCAACTATAGTTTGTTTCTATCGGTTGACGGTACTCATGTCGGGATACCGGTCGCCCGCGGCCGCACCCTGAGGCAGAGCCTCAGAAATTTGCTGTAGATCCTGGTCGGTGAGTCTCACATTTAAGGCTTCCACGTTTTCTTCGACATAATGAACTTTTTTGGTTCCGGGAATGGGGACGATATCTGGGCCCTGGTGTAGCAGCCAGGCCAATGCCAACTGTGCCGGGGTGACATGTTTCTCCCGCGCCATATGTTCAATGAGTTGTATTAACTGCAAGTTCTTTTGAAAATTTTCACCTTGAAAACGTGGAGAGTGTCGGCGATAGTCGTCGGCTGGCAAATCTTCCAGGCGTCGAAAGCGTCCGGTTAAGAATCCACGCCCCAGGGGACTATAGGGAACAAAGCCAATGCCCAGTTCGCGAACCGTGGGCAAGATCTCATCTTCTGGATCTCGGCTCCACAGGGAGTATTCTGTTTGCAACGCGGTAATCGGGTGGACCTGGTGAGCACGGCGAATGGTGTCGGGGGAAGCTTCGGATAACCCTATGTAGCGGACTTTACCCTCGGCAACTAACGCGGCCATGGCACCGATGGTCTCCTCAATGGGGACCGTTAGATCTACGCGGTGCAGATAATATAAGTCGATGTGATCCGTTTGCAGACGGCGCAACGAATCCTGGCATGCGGTGCGTATGTATTCTGGTGTGCCATTAATGCGAAGGAATTTGCCATCGGTAGACCGTTGGTTGCCGCACTTGGTTGCAAGCACAATACCCTCGCGATGTCCCTGGACGGCTTTGGCTAAGAGTTCTTCATTGGTAAAGGGACCATACATGTCCGCGGTATCCAAAAAATTGATGCCAAGTTCCCAAGCTCGGTGGATGGTAGCGATCGATTCGTGATCATCTTGACCACTGTAAAAATCCGACATGCCCATGCAACCCAGACCTAACGCTGAAACTTTCAGTCCCTGTGATCCTAACGTGCGTTGTTCCATGACCAATCACCTCCAAACGTTATGATACATCGTCGTCAGGACAATGATACCAGGATTTGGGGGTGAATCGGTACTGTCATGGATAGGCAGGGCTCTAGACCCATTCTGCATGACACATGCCCGGTTGTTTGGTTGGTTCACAAGCTCGTGGTACGGCCCCAGGCGGCAGCGATGTGGACTTGTTGGTCAAGGTGCGCCCCGATGTTGTCAGGCTAAGGATCGCGGAGAACATTTCGTCGTGTTAGATCGGAATTGGCCAACGCGAACCGTTCACCCCCAGATCGGTGACCTCTCCTCAAGACCCGAAAACATTCCCACGGCCTCCATTGCGGTCCACCACGAGGACCATCGACATGAGGGCTTGGTGCAACGACTAGTGAAGCGCAACGGGCTATCCCTCCGAAAATCCGACGATTTTCCGCTCCCGCGCAAAATCGGCGGGTCGTTCTTAGGTATGATTGCGGAAATCTACGTGATGAAGCAAATGGGGATACGGTATTCCAAACATTCCGGGTTTGGAATACAACTTTTCCACTTCCCCTGCACCCAGACAAAATTTGGTCGCAAAAGACCAGAGAGTAATGGCCTCGACACGACAATTGTGTTTGTGTCTGAAGTGGCATGGAAAATCGTGTCACATACTCTTAACCTGATAACATTGCGGTGTGGCCCGCCGCCGTGGGCCCCGATCATTGGCAGGAGACCGTGAAAGACCGGCACGTCGTCCCTTATGATACGGATGCGACGCCCTGGTACCGGGAATGGACTCTCGACACGCGGCGGTACATCGTGGCTTTCGATGCCCGGCGCTATCATCTCGAAGACACCGCGCAAGCGAAGGCCGTGCAGGACGTCGATATATGGATCGCCGCAAAAAACGCGGAACTAGCCGCGGCCAAAAGGAATCGTCAGCGGGAGATCCTCGAGCGGACCGTGCAGGATCTCCTGCGTCACAAACACCTCTCGGACATCATCCAGTACCACCTCATAAGCCTCACCATTCCCCACCATTCCCCGGGGGCGTAGGTGGGGTCGCCTGCTTTCAGACGAACGCGCCGACAGACTCCTTATCCACGTCGGACATCATTGCCTGGTATCGACGCAAGAATCGCGTCGAAGAAGTCTTCCATGAAATCAAATCGCCCCTCGCCTTACGCCCTCTCTTTGTGACGCGGGCCCAACGTATTCGCGCCCACGTGATGGCGTGTGTACTGGCGTATGATCTCTACAACACCATGGAAGTCCGGCTCCGTCAGCATGACCATCCGGACGCCCTCCACGGTGCTGAAAGCCTTGGCGTCCAGCCAGATCAATCGGCTGCGTGTGAGATCCACGGACCAAACCCGCCTCACGATCACCGAACCCACGCCCCGTCAACGCGCCTATGTGTCGGCGCTCCAGTGTGACGCGGTCTTGGCAGACCGCACCATGCAATCTGTTGTCACCGCCATGAAATCCTGGTTGTAGTCACGAATTTTGAGCCACCCTGTTCAGCAACCCTTGTGTGCCAACGGCTGGCAAATTTGGCGCCAAAGGTTGGGTACAAAACGCTTCAGCGGCTGTCTTGTCCTCGGAAACAGCAGGACGGTTGTGATGTTGTGCTTAAAGGGGATCCCTTAGTGCCCGCCACCGACGAAAGACTTGGAGACAGTAGATGCGTAAGACAATCTTTCTCTCCCGCGGGTATCAACCCCTTTCAGTGAGACGTGACCATTGGATGGCCACGAACATGCTAGACATCAAGGCGTCGCGCCGTCCAAAGGCCAGCTATCAAGGCTACCGCCGTCCAAATTAAGAGGACGATAATGGCCGCACTCAAAGGTACAACCATCTGGTAATCGAATGCTTCCTGTCCCGTCCACACCTGCATCAATGGCAGAAACATCGCGGGGTTAGCTATAGCAATAGGTCCCAAAGCGTGACCTAAAATATTGCTGATGACCAAAACCGCCCCCACAATCAGTGAAAACACCGTCGAGCGGGTAACCATCGACAATGCCAGAAAGATGGCCACAAACGTACCCATCACTAGCAAAGCTAGTCCGAATGTTGCAAGGTCATAGGACCACTGAGGAAGAAGATGAAAGGTTTGCACGGGAACCGATATCTCGCCACCCGCCATTTTAAGACGCAACCCAACAGCGTGAGGGTTCATGGGATTCCCAGTTCCCATCACGGCGGTTGCCATGAGAAAAAATCCCACAGCCAAAACCGCCATAAATGTCCAAGTCACAGTCAATGCAGCGCCAAGTTTAGCCAGATAAACGAACCGCCGCCATGGTGCATGCAATAACAAGCTCCCCACAGTTCCCCCTTCAATTTCCGACGACATCCGATCCCCTGTGAGCCCCAGCGCCACTAACCCCAGCAATAGCATGGTCGTTCCCCCGAAAATCTGGCCGACAATGCGATATCCCCCGTGGTCACTAGGATGATAGATGGTAATGCCATGGACCAACTGATAGCGGGCGATGGCAATTTGTTGCAATGTGGTGCCTAGTTGCGAACTCGGTGTATGCTTTACCGATGATTGGAGACTCGATAGTTGCTGGCGGACAAACACAGTACCCGGGTTAGGAGGGTTTTGTTCCATTTGCCGCAGCGCCGATTGATTGCCCCGAAGTTCCTCCTCCAACAATTTTTTTGTCTTCCCGTTATGCATGTGGGCCAATTGACTGCGCTCCTGGGCAATCTGGCTTTTTATCTGAGCGATGCCGTTCTGTACTTGTCCTTGGGAGGCTTGATAGTTTCTGTACGCAATGAATGTTCCGCCGACGACAATGACCAGCAAAGCAATGATCAGTGCCCGCATGCGCCGAACCCATAGCTTTTCCAACTCATTGCGGTAGAGCACAAAAAAAACATGGGTTTTAGACTTGGACATGATCCAGCACCTCCGGAGGATGGGCCATTCGTTCCAGATATTGAAGTTCTAGGTTTTCTTGATGCGGTCTAACCTCGATCACATTAAATCCTGCAGCAACCATATCCCGTACTAATTCGGGCACTGCTTGGAGTGCCGCCAACGATACCAAGAATGCGCCGTCGGCCAACCGCTCGGCCACCATCTCTTGTGCCTCGAACCATGGCCCTATTTGATCAGATTCCAGGACCCGAACATAGGTTTTTTCCCCGGTGCCCTGCCGACGATCCTCAATCCCCACCACCTGACCTTGGTTAATAAACACAAACCGGGTAGCCAACTGTTCCACCTCGGACAAGATATGGCTTGACAGCAAAATGGTCACACCGGATTCGGCGAGTCTCAAGAGATGTAGGCGAAAGTCCCGCATCGCTGCCGGATCCAGTCCATTCATCGGTTCATCGAGCACAAGAATTTCTGGATCCTGCAGCATCGCCAAAGCCAGTGCCAATCGCTGGCGCATTCCGAGCGAATATCCTTTCACCTTCCGACGGCCCGCTGTCCCCAAACCCACTTCGGAAAGCCGTGATGTGAGCGCTTCAGGGCTCACCGCAAGCCCCCTTAATCGCAGCACCTGCCGCAGATTTTGTTCGCCCGTGAGATAAGGGTAAAAGCGCGACTCCTCGATAATCGCCCCCACCGAATTCAAGGCCTTGGGCGCATTGGACGCGACGTTAACGCCTTGAATGGAGATGTGCCCCGAGGAAGGCCGAACCAATCCCAACAGCATCCGTAAAGTGGTAGTTTTGCCCGCTCCGTTGGGCCCCAGAAATCCGCAAATTTCTCCGCGATTCACAGTAAATGTAATATGGTTGACCGCCGTGACCGACCCATAGCGTTTAGATACATCGCACACATCAATCATCACATTCGACATATTCATTCACGCCTCCTAATTTGTATAAGGCCATGTAACCGCTCTGATACCGCCTTCTCACCTCTAATGCACGCTGTGTACCAGTACTAATGGTCCCCATTAAGAATAATGGTTCCTATCCATTTCATTCATGTCAAGGGTTCTCATGGCAGCAACCTGCTCCGACGCCGCTGCCCATGCATACGTACCTCTGATGTATAGATGCCATCCCCAAATTATCCGGGAAATTCCGGCGACGTCCCGGTTTAGTAAACCATTGATACTGTCGGGGAACAATTTCCCGCATCACAAACAAACTTCCAATGACTGATAACCATATTAATATGGCGTTAGTGGTGAAATACCCTAATAGACCCGGCGCATAGGATGTTATCCACAAAAAAGTACCCATTACCACAGGATATTCGATGCGGTTTTGCAGATAGGGTAGTAGATGTAGATACAAATGACGGGAATGATACAATGCTACCACATCCGAATAGGCTAAACGATGATATGCCCATCGACCATAATGCGTCAAATGATGGGGCGCCATTATCATCGACCCTCGCGGAATAAGACGAAAATAAGCCCATGCGAACCATCCTGTTAAGACCGCTAAAACGGTGTTTTGCATCGCACCACCAATACGGCTTAGACTCCGTTGCTGTTTTCATCCAAGAACTCCTTGTTTTCTTAGTGCCCGTAGGATTAACGTACCATAACTGGTTTTTGTTACATGAATGTGAGCGTTGCCGAACCGATTCCTAACACCGTCGAGCGGTCTAGTCAAACAACGCCAATCTTAACCGTTCCAGATATTTTAGGGGGCGAGTACAATGCCTGAGATAAATAATTCATTGCCATGGTTATTTTCAATGCCGGTCTGGTAGTCTAAAAGCATGACGATCCTTATCACCGCAGTAATGCATTAGTTGGGAGGAATTTGGGGAATGAATCCCGGAAATACTCGGCGCGTTGGGCGACCCCGGTTAAGTGACGAGCTCAATCCTTTGGCGGCACTTACCGCCGAAGAACGACGGAGCCTTTTCCTCGAAAAAGCAGCAGCGCTCTTCGAGGAGCAAGGATATGCCAGCACCTCAATTGAAGAAATCACCGAATGTCTCGGCTTATCTAAAGGTATCTTCTACTATTATTGGAAAAACAAGAAGGAAATCCTGGTGGAGATTCACGCACGGGCCGTAGGCGCATTAAATTCTCAACTTGATGAAGTGATGGCTCACATTTCTGATCCCGGCCAACGGGTGACTGAAGCCATTAAGAGTCATCTCAATGTCGTGATGCGCCATCGATCGCTAGTGGCGGTGCTCATGGGCGAGGCCGCATTTTCGGAAGAAACCGTAAAAGAACGCCGTGCGTACACCGAACGCATCCAGCGCATTATAGAAGACGCCATCGCTGCTGGTGTTATCGATCCCGCGTATCAACCAAAGATTCTCGCATTTGCTCTCTTGGGGCTATTGAATTCGGTGGCTCAATGGTACCAAGCAGACGGCCCACTGCCAGCATCCGATATCACCACCCTTTATCTTCGGCTGGCGTTGCAAGGAAGTCAAAAACGCCAGGATTAAATCATAGATGAGCGACACAAAAATTGTCATACCGGTTTTGTGATGCATCGAACCGGGACGACGTCATGAAAAGCCAAAAGCAGCCGTTGGGGTCGACCGTAAGTACACATATTTATGTGCTTTGAAATCAGAACTCTTAAGAGCAAATGTGCAGAATAGCAACCGAGAATAAAGAGCTACCAGATCTCTTTGTGACGGATAGCAAGTGAAGATTGGTGAGACATGGGCTAAGGCGGCATGCCCAATCCCTTGCACAGTGATGGCTAGCAATTTTGTCGCGTTTCAAACTCTTTGGCCATGAACGTTCCGCTTGACTATCCTCAATCTCACAATAGAGATCCTCTATCCGCATCTCTGGAGAACGTCGTGCAAGCTATTGTTCCGGAAAGGAGACCCTAGGCGATTTGTGTGGATCCTGAACGGACCGATATGGATTGACTAGAACGTTCGCGCCATAGTAACTCGGTGTTTATCTAGCCCCAGGGGGTCATGTATGCTGGCCGCGCGCTATTTGTAATGGTGTAGGAGCAACATTGGACCACATAGTAATGGCATCATGCAATCGCAAGACTCCTTCGGTGATTTCTGATTCCAACGAACTCGCATAGGTGATACGCAAAAATCCCGGAGGAGAACCATACACCGATCCCGGGACGACGACAACCCGCTTATCCAACGCGGCGTCAAGTAGCCTGATCTCCGATACTTCAGGGGGCAATGACGTCCAGAGGTGATAGCCCCCTCCCGGCAGCGTGAATTGAAGATCATCCCCGAACGTCTCAAATAAGGCGTGCGCCATAGCATTCCGGCGTCTCGTCAATGTCAACTGCAGTTGAGTCAACTGTCGATCCCAGGCCCCGGACTGAAGAATCTCGGCAGCGGTGACTTGAGCCAGAGTACTCACACCAAAGTCCATTTGCTCGCGAACCCCGGCCAGGCGATCGACAACAGACGCGGGACCGACCAGCCAGCCCACGCGCAAACCCGGAGCCCAGGTTTTGGAGAGGGTCCCAAGGTACAATACCTGATGGCCAGCGTCGGACAAGGCGGCAATAGGGGGTGGCGGCAACGGACTTCCCGCCAAGGTTAAAGCTCCATGGGCATCGTCTTCAATAATTGGAATCCGCAAGTCCCCGCAGATATCCAGAAGACGCCGTCGCCGGGGCAAGGTTAACGTGGTGGCGGTGGGATTTTGATAGGTCGGCGTCACAAATACCATGCGAATCTTATGGCGTCGGTGTAGCGGGATAATCGCTTCAGGGATCACACCGTCACCATCCACAGGAATGGGAAAGCGGCGTATCCCTGCCGCAGCGAACAGGGGCAAGGAATAGGCATAGGAGGGCTGCTCTAATCCCACCGCGTCACCCGGACGCAACAGAGTTTGGATGACTAACAGCAGTCCTTGTTGCGATCCCGCCGTGACCAAGACGCGATGATCGGAAACCTCAAGCTGATACTCGGTGCGAAGATGATCCGCGATGGCCGATCGTAAGATTTCTTCGCCACGGGGATCACTGTAGCCCAAGGGAAGCCCACTAGAGATTTTTTGGAGCACAGTCAGCATTTTGTCGGAAGGCCATAGTTCGGACGCCATTTCGCCGCGTGCAAAATTGATAAATCCCGGTTGGCGATTGGCCATCCAAATACGGCGCACTAAAGGCAGAGTCGGCTGAAAGATTCCGTGTTCCAGGTAAGTCATCCAATCAGGCGTGCGATACGCTAGACCCCATGAGTCCTCGCTAACACGGGTGCCCCGGCCCGGTACCGACCGAATCAAGCCAATGGCTCGGAGTTCATCGTAAGCCGCGCTGACGGTACTACGGTTGACTCCCAATTGGGCGGCTAGGGTCCTTTCGGTGGGGAGTCGCGTTCCGGAGTCCATATCCCCTGAGATAATCTGATCGCGAAAATACTCCGCGATTTGTCGGTAGACCGGTCCGCGATCTGTTAAGACGAGTTCTCGTGACATGGCGCCCCTCCTATTCCCATACTACTCCACATTGGCTGGGTAAAGTCATCTCCAATTGGCTGGAGACACAAGACGCCAGCCGGGATACCGTGAAACAAACACGGAAATGGGGGATAGCGATGCCCAAACAACGCACAGTAGACGCCTCTCGCCAAACGAAGGAAATGAGAGGACTAGGCATCGGAGGTATTGGCATCCTGATTTTCAGCCTGACTTTACCAGCCTCCCATCTCGCAGTGACCTCCTTCGGTTCGTTACTGGTAGGACCAGGTCGTGCCCTTATCTCAGCTATGTTTGCCGGGTTTCTGCTTACGTTCAAGCATGAACGTTGGCCTAGCCGGCACCATGTACCCCATCTCGCCGTTGTCGCAGGAGGCGCAATTTTTGGGTTTCCTCTCTTGACCGCATGGGCCATGGACCGAGTGCCCGCATCCCATGGCGCCATTGAATTGGCCTTGTTGCCACTGGCCACGGCGGCCGTGGCCGCCGTGCGTCACGGTGAACGTCCATCCGGTGGATTTTGGTTGAGCAGCGCCGCCGCTGCAGCATCGGTAGTCGTCTATGTCATCATCGAAGGTTTAGGCAGCATCCATTGGCCCGATGTAGCGCTGCTGGTGGCAGTTGTCATGGTTGCATTCGCTTATGCTGAGGGTGGCCAACTGGCTCAAGACCTCGGTGGCTGGCAAGTCATTGCGTGGGCCATTGTGCTGTCAGCGCCTGTGCTCTTAGTCCTCGATGCGAGCGTTGTGATTTCGCATCCTGACTTAGTCATCGGCGCTTCCTGGAAAGCGTGGATCGCCTTGATGTATTTGGGTACTGGAAGCCAGTTCTTTGGTTTCGTGGCTTGGTACTCCGGCATGGCCATAGGTGGTGTCGCGCGAGTTAGTCAAATGCAATACCTCCAACCCTTCTTCACGTTACTTTGGTCATGGTTTCTCCTGGGAGAGCACCTAACTTGGGTGAATGTTCTGGCGGCTGTCGTCGTAGTGGCTTGGGTGGCCATCGGCAAGAACGCGCCAATCCGACACAATAATCGGCCCGCGACGAACCAAGAGGCAAATCTGACCATCCCTTTTGAGTGATGAGCGCACGGCACTCCCGGATGGCACGTTTCCGTCACTGCACGGACGCTCCTGACATCATCCAGCAGACTACGTGCATCATACTAGAACTAGGACAATGTGAAAGAGGCAGGTCATGTGCGAGCTTGCGGGCGGGCCCGAGCCTCTATATCAACAACTGGTCCTAGCCATGAAACGAGAGATTCACAGATTCTCGGCGATCAGTTGCCAACCGTGCGCGCAGTGGCTCCTCACCTCTTGTTGAATCCAAATACGGTCGCACGCACTTATGAAGAATGGGAAAAGAACAGCGTGACCGAAACCACGGTTGGACGGGGATCGTTCGTCCGGACCCACCCGACGAGACGGGTCGGCTAAGGACCGCAGACGGTTCTGCCGGATACGCCTCGTTAGACGCAAGATGAACTCCTATACGTTGCGATAGAGAAGTAAAACAGTTATTGTTTCCACGATTTTCTCCGCTTGGAACCGAGGGCTACACTGATTCCATATCGAAGATCAGTGTTCAACAAACGCCTTCTGGCTAGTCTGACGTTCTTGTGAAATACTGACGATAAGCGGATGGGCCGAATCAAATTAATACGCCGTACCGTCATTAAGGAGGTCCGAGTTATGAATTCTATGGATGGCACCATCAGATCTTGGCTATCACAGTATCGTACCGCAGGAGTCAATGCTGCCTGGTTTTTGCTTGGACAGCATAGCAATGAGAAACCTAATGCTGCCGCGCTCCATGTTGTGTCTTCTCCGGGGCAAGAAAACACCTACACCTTTTCCGACTTAGACAACCTTACCGCGCACCTGGCAGGAGGGTTGTCCGCCCTCGGAGTAGGACCGGGAGACCGCGTAGCAGCACTCCTTCCGAAAGGTCTCGAATTAACCCTGACAGCGCTTGCCACATGGCGTTTAGGTGCCGTCTATGTTCCGCTATTTACAGCATTTGGGAATGAGGCAGTGGGTTATCGCTTGGAGGACAGCAAGACTAAAGTCGTGGTCACCGATGCCAACAACCGCGCCAAACTCCCTAGTTCGCCTATAGAGGCGTTACATGCCATCGTTACGACTCAGACTGCTGATTCAAGAGATGTCTCATTTCAGAATCTACTCGCTTTTTCACCCAAAAGCGGATGGACCACCCGCGATGGCGATGATGCCATGGTGCTGCTTTACACTTCCGGCACTACCGGTCAGCCCAAAGGGGTTGTCGTCCCGATATGGGCATTGGCAGCCTTTGAAGGTTATATGAGATTTGGCTTGGATCTTAGACCCGATGATCGATTTTGGAATTTAGCAGACCCAGGATGGGCGTATGGTCTCTACTATGGCCTTATCGGCCCCCTCTTGCTGGGACAAGCAACATTAGCTTATCAAGGGGCGTTTGACCCCGACACCCTTACGCAATTGCTGGAGCAATATCATATTACCAACTTTGCCGCGGCGCCTACAGCATTTCGCGCCATCCGCGCTACCAACCCGACACCCAAGGCAACTGCCCTACGAATCATCTCTAGCGCCGGAGAACCGTTAAATCCCGAGGTCAGTCAATGGTCAGAGACCGTGTTTGGCTTACCCATCTATGATCATTACGGCCAAACTGAACTTGGCATGGTGATTAACAACCATCACGATCCGCGGTTAAATCGTCCTGTCAAACCGGGGTCTATGGGAGGCGCCATGCCCGGTTTTCGCGCCGTCGTTGTTGACGACAAGGGGACCGAACTCGGCAGTTCCGTGGAAGGTCACTTAGCGATAGATACCCACGCTTCCCCCTTGTTCTGGTTTTCTGGATATTACCAAGCCCCAGATCGCACTCACGAACGTTTTACCACAGACGGCCGGTATTATCTTACTGGAGACGATGCCAGCCGCGATGATGAAGGTTACTTCTATTTTTCTGGTCGATCCGACGATATTATTCTGTCCGCTGGATACCGAATTGGCCCCTTTGAAGTGGAAAACGTACTAATGACTCACCCTTCGGTGGCCGAATGCGCTGTAGTCGGCGTCCCCGATGAGTTACGGGGCGAGTCGATTAAAGCCTATATTGTCTTACGCAGTACCCATGCTGCAGATGACCAACTGGCGGCTGAATTAAGAGAATGGGTACGGCAACGGTTGGCGAAAACCGCATATCCACGTGAGATTGCGTTTGTTGCCACACTTCCCAAGACTCCGAGCGGAAAAATTCAGCGCTACCAGCTACGACACGAATAACGGCGTCCAAAGTGGCATAAGGGCAATCCCCTTATGCCACTGGTTTCCCACATTCGGGACAAAATTTCACAGAGGGTTCAACCGCTGCCCCACAAGATGGACAGTGGTCCGCATCAGTGCCCAAATTTACTACCTTCAGAGCCTGTTGGGCTGCATCCACTTTGGATTGACTGTCGTCCACCTTCTCAATCAGCGCTGCGATGGTTCCATCGGAGGCGTCAACCGTACCTTGCGATTTGAACACGTGATATACCGCATTGCCCAACGCAGCCAGTGCCTTTTCTTGTTCGGATTGTGCTTGAGCAACGTTAGCGCGAAGTTTGGTTAATGCGATTTGACGATCCACCTCTTGAGCCGCATTATTCACCGCTGCCATCGCCTTGTCTTTCAGGTTCTTCCAATCCGGCATGATCGTTTGTCTCCTTGATATTTAATGGTCGCCATTGCCATTGTAGCAGGTATCCCCTTTAATTCGACCTCAAATATCCCCACATTCTTGCAAATTGTTGGAGAGGGTCATCCGAATCTCTTTTCTTGGGAGGGACTACGGCGCCGGACCCTCTACCACATGTTGTTTAATCGATTTGGCTTGCGCAAAATGCGAGCCGACATGGGACGGTAGCCGCTGGTCGTTCAACGCAAAAGATCGGGTTTCAGGTCGAAGGTTGACGTCATGCTGGAGAGGAGATAATTTAAAAACGTGCCCCGCTGGATCGAGGAGTCGACAGCACAGGGGTATTCACCTGATATCATGTTGACACGGGGTGGAGGTGAGCGCCCGTGCGATTCGGCGAATTTGTTCGGGCCATCAACACCACGGTTGCTGCGGGTAAGACAGTATGAAAATTTAAGCATGCTGGCTCACCCGAACGCACAGGGACCTTTAAGCATATTTTGAAACTGAGGTGCAGGCTTTTAAAACTGTTCAAGCCTTCAAAACGGCTGGAATTCTATTGGAAGACATTCGTGTCTTGTTTGCCTCGAAACATGCATATGGTTGAGGTCCGCGCCACTCTTGCAACACGCAGAGCAATATTTGGGGGATAATGTGCCGCCACCGATGTGCCAATATCCTAGTCCTTTGTGGCGTTGTTAGCAGTATTGCATCTGTTGCAGGGGATGGTAACAGCAGGTGCGGATTGGGTTATCGACCTCTCCAATATTCGTGTTCGGCCTCATTCATCTTATCGTCGTGAGCGTTGGTTGCTGGTCGTTTCTGGGAACAATGCGCTGGAGTGTGTGGGCGGAGCAGGAGCTTTCCGCGCTGCTCGCACGAGTTGGAACGGGCATGCCATGGGACACGTTCATACCGTATATCTGGCGTTTTGGCGAGGGCCGTTAACCCTTGGGTTCGTCCCCACTAATCTAAGATAGGGCGTCTACGGGCTATCGCATCTGACGCAGGGACTCTGAAAGAATGCTCGGCGCCCATGTGTAAAGGGGGACTAGTACTTGCCTATTTCTCAATATCTTGCGCAACTACGTCAGCATATTGGCCATGGTCTATTACTCCTACCAAGTGCGGGGGCCTTAATCCGAGACGAGCAGCACCGAGTGCTGCTCGCTGTCAACCGTGACACCGGCCTCTTGATGCTCCCCGGCGGTGCGTTGGATCCGGGAGAAAGTCCTAAGGATGCGGTGATCCGGGAAGTCCATGAAGAGACAGGGCTTAAGGTCGTGCCATTGGCAGTTGCCGCGGTCATCGGACCGTGGTCCGTCCACTATCCTAATGGCGATCGCGTGGATTACACGGTGACAATCTTTCTCTGTCGCAGGGTCGGCGGGCGATTGGAAGCGCGGGATGGTGAAGCGACGGGATTTCAATGGATCGAGCCGGACGCCATACCCTATCTAGGATACCCGACCTCCCTTTGGACTTGGAGGATTGGCGATGCCACCCTGTTCTAGTCCTGTCGTCCCAACCTCCCCATTTTCGCAAGACTCAAGGGAGTGGGCAGGGGCCAGGGAAATTCCGGACTGCGCTTGGACGGAGGACAGAGCCGTCGCATGCGTTCCGGATACAAGATGGGCTACCCGCTCTTGTCCAATTGGATCACTGGTCCGAAAATTTAATCGTGGGATTTCCCAAATATTAGGTGCAGGAAGTTGTGCCAGATCAGCGCGACGTTGCCCGAACCATGGGTTATGCCTTTCGTATGAAAATTGCGGGTTCTTTCACAGATGCAAGTCTCAATGAGCTGCTTTTATGGAACATAGTTCATCACCAATATTTCGTCAACTTTGCCTCGCTTGAGTGCATTCGAGTTAATAGCTCTCTTCGCCGTGATGGTTACCACGTTATATTCTTGATATAGTTCACGAATAAATGGTGTTGCAGAATTACTAAGGAGGACTTTGCAACCTCGTTGACTCAAATCATCGAATACCTTCTTTAACCGAATTTGGCTGTCGCTATTGAATCCAGTCAAACTATAGGCGGTAAAGGACGACGTATCAGAAATCGGTTCATAAGGTGGATCGAAGTAAACAAAGTCCCCCTTTGTCGCCTTCTTTACGGCCGTTTCAAAGTCCTCGTTCAGAATAGTAACGTGGTTATTTGTTAGATATTGATGCACTGCTCGCAAAACCACATCATCCACGATTTTAGGATTCTTGTACTTCCCAAACGGAACATTGAATTGGCCCTGCCTATTGACCCTAAACAGGCCGTTGTAACATGTTTTATTGAGAAAAATTATCCTCGACGCGCGCATAATGGGAGACAATACAGCAAAATGAGGCGTACGGTCGATGTCTCTAAGCCGGTAATAGTACTCTTGATCATTTCTGTGCTTATGTAGTTCTTCAATAAGCCATTCAACATTGTCCCTAATGACCTTATATGTATTTACCAGCTCAAAATTGATATCATTGACAACAGCTTTTTGTGGCTGCAGGTCAAATAAGACCGCGCCAGCTCCCAAAAACGGCTCGAAGTAGGTATTATACTTCGTTGGGACATAGCGCCGTATCTCGGGAAGCAACTGACGTTTTCCGCCCGCCCACTTGAGGAACGGTTTGATGGCTTGCTGCAGGGATGGGGCATCGACCATTTATCTGCATCCTTTGCGTGTAATGCATATATTATATGATACAAACTGAAGGTTCTTCGAAGTTTAGCGAACTCTAACCATTCAGTATTCAGGCATGCCCCCCTATCCTAGGAAGAAGCAAAAGCAGCATCAAAGTGGTGCCACTTCCGCTCCTGCAACAGTTTTGACCTCCCCGGGGTGCTACTTCGTGGACATAGTGTTTGTCTGCCCGGATTTTTTCCGGTGGCTGGCAAGGAGCACCATTGCCCCGATTAAGAACAAAGCCATGCCCATTGTGCCATACACACTGACCCACAGCCCGTGCCCCATTAGCCAGCCGGCTAGGGGGAAAAGAATCATCATGCCCAAACTGAAACCGGCTCCCGGCAACGACAAGATAGTTGCGCGATATTCCTCTGGCGCTTTCTCGTTCAACTCCGCTTCATAGATTGGATCAATCACCCCATCGACACCACTACCCAGTAAGTATCCTGACACGGCTTCCGTCACCGGAAAGATGCCAATAGCCACCATCGCCAAACCGTAGATGATTAATCCCGAACCAAAACGTTGGCGACGACGGCGATAAGCTAAGTGCCCGCCGACAATGCTGCCAGATGCTGCGATTCCTGTACCTAGCGAAATCAGGACGTCAATTACGGTTAAAGAAATTCCTTTGTGTTGCAACATCGCTTGGGCATATAAGTTGTTGATCGTGCTTAAGGTGGCTACAGTGGCTCCAATCGCCACCAACAATAGCAACGCCGCATCCTGACTCGCAAGACGACTGGCCCCCTTTATCGCCGTCAAAACACTTGCCTCCGATTTATGCTCCTATTAGTCGCTGCCGTGAGCAGATAAGGATAGATCCAACCACCGTGAATCACAAGAAATCCTCCCACAACAATGGCGATGCCTGTAGCACCTAAGGACAGCGCGGCCACACGACCATAGATCCGCGCATAACTCAGCGGTTGCGATTGGGTCAATCCATAAAGCAATGCCTGATGCATATTACGATCGATCCTGACCACCGATTCCGATAAGTGTTGACCGGCGATTCCGATAAATCCTGTCCATCGATTCTGAAAAGTATTGACCAGGGATTCCGATAAGTCCTGACCACCCCTTCCCG
>JAJZZP010000028.1 GCA_021797515.1 Bacillota bacterium
TGGGACGACCAGCCAAGATGAGGAGATGCATGTGGCTGGACTGCGTGACATGGCCTTATTCGGCAAGATCATGACGGTGGATGAGTACAAAGCGCGGTGGCTCGCGATTCAGCAGTCGGCGTGAAACAGTGTGGTTCTGACTGTCGAGGGTAGGCGCTCAGCACGTTCCCTGAATCAGTGTACTGGGCGCCTGCCGTGGCAGACAGTTAAGAATGGTCGTCGGGAGGCTTAACCACATACCAAACATTTAAGGTGTGAGTGCATCAAGAGATCGGAGGAATTAGCCCTCTGGATTCTCTTAATGTTCTAAGAAAGGGAGTGGCTATGGACTGGGGGCATAAGGTGGAGGAGGTTGTGATTCCACCATATCAAGGTCGCAGCATACAGATCAGGCGAGGACAACACCTGGTATTGGTTGATGTCGATGGCAAACAAGTCGGAGATTTTGTCTGTTTTAATGCCCATGATGTGGGCGAGTGGGTTTCGCCGGTACATATGCGGGCGAGTTTAGCCAGTATCCGATTGAAGATTGGCGACTTTCTTTACAGTAACCGACGCCGACCTTTAATGAAATTGATACGCGACACTGTGGGTGTGCATGACTTCTTTTTTCCAGCCTGTGATTATTGGCGCTATAAGGTGGACTTTGGTTTAGAAGACCACCCCAACTGCCACGATAACTTGATGAAAGCGCTTGATGGGGTGATACCCGTAGCCATGCTGCCAGACCCGATTAACTGGTTTATGAACAACCGGATGAATGGGGACGGAGACTACGTGATTAGCGAACCGTTGTCTAAGCCGGGAGACTATGTCGAACTTGAGGCTTTAGATGACCTCGTTGTCGCGATAGCCACATGCTCCCAGGATATGGCTCCCGTCAATGGGATGAAAGTGACACGACTTCGCATGGAGATTTTTGATCCCCAATCCTAATTCGAACCTGGGTGAAGGAGCGATGATGATGGCCGATGAGGCAGTACAACTCTTGGTCAATTTGGTGCAAAGTGATTCGACTAACCCTCCAGGCACTGAAGAACGAGCGGCAAACCACGTAGCCGAATATTTGACACGGCATGACATCGGAGTTAGATGGCAAGAAGTAGCACCCGGACGCTTGAATCTATCGGCTTCTCTTAGTGGTGCAACGACCCGTCGTCGTCCCACACTTCTGTTTTGCGGACATCTTGACACAGTGCCGGTCGGAAATCAACAGTGGTCGCATGATCCCTTTGGAGCCCAAATTACTGACGGTGTACTGTTTGGTCGTGGAGCCTCGGATATGAAGAGTGGGGTTGCGGCTATGGCGGTCATGATGGCTCGCTTGCGGCAAACTTACGGTTCGGAGTCGTTGCCCATCCAACTGTTGCTGACGGTTGGCGAGGAAGTCGACAGCATCGGCGCACAACGGTTTCTCGAGGAATATGGGGTGAGCGGTATCGGTGGCATCGTCATTGGGGAACCCACCAATGGGCAGATCGCTATCGGTCATAAAGGGGCCTATTGGCTTGAAGTGCAATGTTTTGGACGTACGGCGCATGGGTCGATGCCGCAACTAGGAGTTAATGCTGTCGATCAGATTATCGATGCTGCGAATCTGCTTTATCAGGTTCGGGATAATTTGCAACCGAGCCCCGACACGATATTAGGTGCTCCTACGATCGCCATAACCCAAATCGGCGGTGGGATACAAACCAATGTGATTCCCGATCAGGCCTTTCTCCGTGCAGATATGCGTTTTGGGACACCTCAGCAGCAGCAATGGGTGTTAGAAACATGGCAAGGTGCAGTGGATCGGCATCGGCAACAGCACGAGGAATTCCGCTACCAATGCCGTCCGCTATTAAATAGGAGCCCTCTTTTTACGGATCCATCCCATCCGTTGATCCAAAAGGCTCAGGAACTCTGTCGTGTTGATGCAAAAACCTGGCGAACGGTCAGTTATTATACGGATGGATCCGTATTGGCAGCTCCAACAAATATTCCAACACTGATCTATGGGCCCGGAGATGACCGACTGGCACATCAACCTGATGAATCGGTGCTGCTAACCTCATTTTTGGAGTGTATCGATTTCTATCAGGAACTAGCAGCGAGTTATGCACAGGGTGATTGGGAATTGACCCAAATGGGCTTGCCCCCAACGGAAGCCGACATTGTCTAGAGATACTGGAAGCGAATATTCTCTCCAAAAATTTTCGGCAGTCCTCGGGTGATATGTTTGTTTGGTGCGGGAAACTTTGTCTCGAATTACTAAAGGAGGATTTATTAAATGAGACTTGCCGATCAGATTTGCACAAAAAGCTTGCTCTCAGCGTTGGTGGCGCAGTCTCTCCATGGCCTTATCACTATCAACGACAGCAACCTGGGTGGTGTTTGAATGC
Source organism: Bacillota bacterium (assembly GCA_021797515.1). Lineage (GTDB taxonomy): Bacteria > Bacillota > Sulfobacillia > Sulfobacillales > Sulfobacillaceae > Sulfobacillus_C. Next base: position 2,385 of record JAJZZP010000028.1, read on the forward strand.
ATACAATGCAACTCCCCGGAATTCGAGTATCTCGTCATGAGACGCCGGGAACGATTGAAAAAGCGCTAGGGTTGCTTGCAGACTACGGACCTGCGGCGCGGGCGGTGGCTGGTGGCACTGATATTTTGCTTGAACTTAGCCGTCGCGTACGCCCAGACGTTGAGGTACTGATCGACCTTACCCGTATTGCTGGGCTCGATGATATCACCGTGGCCGATGGAGTGTTACGTCTCGGTCCTCTGGTAACCCACAATCAAGTTATCACTAGTGAACTGGTAGTGCGTCATGCCCTACCGTTGGCGCAGGCTTCCCTTGAGGTTGGTGCGCCTGCGTTGCGCAATCGAGCCACAGTGGTAGGCAATATTGTAACCGCTAGCCCGGCCAATGATGCCATTCCAGCGCTGTGGGCATTGGATGCATCAGTTGTGGCGCGATCGACCCATGGCGAGAGACGGATTGCGGTTCGAGATTTGTTTATTGCACTTCGGCGAACCGTGCTTGCCCCGGATGAATTGATCACTTCGGTTGAGATTCCCGTGCTCGGCAATGCCCGAGGAATGTTTGTGAAGTTGGGGCAGCGCAGGGCGCAAGCCGTGTCGATTGTGTCATTGGCAGCGGTTATCAACCTTGACGGCGACATTGTCAAGTCGGCGGCCATGGCATTAGGAAGCGTCGCCCCAACGGTGGTTGCTGCCCGAGAAACCGAGGAATTTCTTGTAGGCCGAGGGCTCGATGACGATGTTATTGCAGAGGCGGCGAGGATGGCAGCGACCGTTCATCCCATTGATGACGTAAGAGCCACCGCCAGTTATCGGCTTGATGAGGTGGAGGTGATGGCCCGGCGGACGTTGACCACACTTCGTGACGGTAAAGAGAGAAGTCGGTGGCCTTCGAACCCGATAACTCTCGCCCCGGCTATGATCGATCGCTCGGAGGTTACCGGTATGAAATTTCGCACTTCGCACTCCAGTGCCTCGTCTGTGGTGTGCATCATTAACGGCGTTGCCGTAGAGGCCTCGGATGCTGCTGGGCGTTCGCTTCTCGGCTGGCTGCGCAATCGAGTGGGACTCACCGGTACCAAGGAAGGTTGCGCCGAAGGAGAATGCGGTGCTTGCACTGTGCATCTTGATGGTGTCGCAGTGCTATCATGTCTGGTTCCGGCGGCCCGAGCCCACGGTTCTGAAATCACCACCATTGAAGGATTAGCAAAGGACCAGATCTTTCACCCGTTACAAAAGGCGTTTATCGAAGCCTTTGCGGTTCAATGCGGATTTTGTACGCCAGGATTTATTATGGCCGGTGAACGCCTGCTAGAAGAATGTCCCCACCCGACACCCGAGCAGGTTGCTCAAGGCCTGTCGGGAAACTTGTGCCGCTGCACGGGATATTATCGATTCTATGAGGCGATTAAGGAGGTGACCCGCAGTGAATGACGCGTTGGGTGTTTCACACAAGCGTGATGATGCTGCGGGCAAAGTCACGGGAACAGCACGTTATCCGGGCGATATAATGCCGCAAGACATGTTGCATGCTAAGATTGTCTTTTCCGGCCGACCCCACGCGCGAATGATATCGATAGACACGTTAGCAGCCCGATCTGCCCCGGGTGTCATGCTGGTACTTACAGCCGCGGATGTTCCGGTAAACGAATACGGACTTGAGGTATTTGATCAACCGGTATTTGTCGGTCTGGGCAGCAATGGCCGCTCGGCGGTTCCCGCTGAGATTAGTCGTTGGGAAGCCGACCAAGTGGCCATCGTCGTGGCGGAGTCGGTCGAACAAGCTGAGGCCGCCTCTAACCTCCTAGCCATTGAGTGGGAGGATCTTCCTGTCGTTGGAGATCTCGACGAGGCTCTTGTTGGCGATGTATTAGTGCGACCGGACCTTAACGCGACAAACAACGTGTGTTGTAGCTATCGCCTAAGAAAAGGCGACGTCGCCGAGGGATGGGCGGCCGCTGACGTGGAGGTTTCCGCCACATACGAAGTGCCGCTTCAAGAGCATGCCTATCTGCAACCGGAGGCGGCGTTGGGCTATGTTGATGATGAAGGTCGGGTGACTATCGAGATTGCCGGGCAATGGACTACTGAGGATCAAGCACAGATCGCTCATGCGCTGGATTTGCCTTTGGACCGAGTGCGGGTTATTTATCCTGCGATCGGCGGCGCCTTTGGCGGCCGCGAGGATATGTCCATGCAAATCGTTCTCGCACTGGCCGTCCGACGCCTGGCAGAACAAGGCATTTCACGGCCGATTGGGCTGCAATGGTCACGGGAGGAATCCATCATAGGCCATCACAAGAGGCATCGGGGCCGAATTCATGCTCGATGGGGCGCTACCAATGACGGGCGCGTTGTCGTGGCTGAAGCGGATTGTGTGCTTGATGCCGGCCCGTATTACTATACATCCAAGACCGTTTTGGGACATTTGCATATCACTGTCTCTGGCCCCTATGACATCCCCAATATTCGGGTGGATAGCGACGCGGTGTTTACCAATGCGGCTCCAGGGGGGGCGTTTCGAGGTTTTGGGGCACCGCAAGGTTTGTTTGTAGCGGAGACGCAACTCAACAAGCTTGCGGCACTACTGGGGATGGATCCGGTGGAAATTCGGCGTATCAATTGTCTTAAGGAAGGATCCATCGGTCCGACGGGCACGGTGATGCCTTCAGGGGTTAGCCTGCCCACGGTAATCGAACGTTGTGCTGAGGAGTCACATTGGGTCGAACCCGTGACTTCGGCGACTCTCTTCTCACCGTTCGCATCCTTGCCTCCCGATTCTCGGTCATTGCGACGAGGGCGAGGATTCGCATGCGCTCTGAAAAATGTCGGCTTCTCCCTTGGATTTCCTGAGCGGTGCGAGGCCCGAGTAGTACTGCATGGCCACGATCATGTCGAGCGGGTGGAACTGTTCAGCGGTGCTGCCGATGTAGGGCAAGGCTCTGATACCGCCCTCCGCCAGATGGCAGCCGAGGCCGTTGGGGTACCAATCGAGTGCATTGAGGCCACCTTTGCTGACACTGCAACCGGGGGCGATTCGGGTTCATCTTCAGCGTCACGCATGACCTTCATGGCGGGCAATGCTATCCTTGGTGCGTCTAAGGAAGCAAGAACTCGTTGGATGAAGGGAGAGCGTCCGGCGGTTGGTTGGTTCCGTTATGTACCGCCGCCGACTGATGCCCTCAATGCAACTGACAGTCATGGTACACCTTACTTTGCCTATGGGTATGGTGCAGAGTCGGTTGATCTTAGTGTTGACATCGATACCGGTCACATTGCGGTGCATGAGGTGGTATGCGTTGTTGACGTAGGCAGGGCTATTAACCCGGCGATGATTATCGGCCAAATCGAGGGTGGGGTGGTTCAGGGGCATGGTTACGCGGTTACCGAGAACCTTCAGGTACGTGAAGGCCGCATTGTCAATCCACGGTTTTCGACCTACCTCATTCCCGGAATCCTTGATGTGCCTGAGCGGGTTCGTTCTATTATCGTGGAGCAGGCTGATCCCAGAGGCCCTTGGGGGGTGCGCGGCATGGCCGAAGTGCCATTAATTCCCTATGCTCCTGCGTTGGTGGCTGCCCTATATGATGCGACCGGCGTGTGGTTTGATCAAATTCCTTTAACTCCGGATCGCGTGCGTGCCCATCTTCGGGCGCATGGTGTCGACAAAATATGATGCGTAAACCCAATTTGCAGCGAAAGGCCGAGTAACACCCCATACCCGCTAACTTATGGGGTGCAGTCGTACTGGAGGGGCCGTTTTCGCGGCCGTTCATGCAGGTGTTTTGTCCAGTGCTGCGGAGGTTGCCAGTCCGTGATGGTCACGATGCCTTGGCACAATAAGACGGAGATCACGCCAAACCATGGGGGTATAGCGCCATGCGGCGCTGCGTATCGGTATGAACGGGAATCCGTAGGGGGAAAAAGCCGGACCTGGGGTCCGGATGGCGCCCACGAGCAGGGCTTCGAGGATTTTGGTCAGCAGATAGGGCTCGCCCGAAGATGACCAAGAGAAAGCACACTTTGGAGGCGCTTAACGGCGCAGTCGATCGGCCAGCGCAGGCGATAGAGTGCAAGAATGTCGGCGGCTTCCCAAGTCGCAGCGGAGACGGTATTGCCAGGATCTTTCGCTGCCTTTCGACGACCCTGTTCCGCAGCCGCCGGGGACTTCCGAATGGCCACCACGAGCCGGGCGTGGCATCGGGCAAGGTGCGCACCGCCTAGAGTCTCCCGACGCAAGGCATTCCACCCAAAGCGGGCGATGACGTCCGCGTGTTGATCGACCATCCTCGCCAACGCGCGCGTTTGGCATAATTCCGGTCGGCCAACACGACATCGTGCGGGCGCAGGGGTAAGCGCGTCAGAGATGCGGCGCCACGGGCATCCGTGACTGCGATGCCCTCCCAGCGCTTTTCCGCTAGATTCCATTGCGCATGAAGACGCCTCGGGGTCCCACGACTGCCGGGTTCTGGGGCGGTGGTGCCATCCGTGATCACGAGACGGAATCTGGTACTCCGCGTCGTCGTTTCGATCCCGTGTTCATGACCCCATCGATCCAGCAGATAGCCCAGCCACGCGTGCGCGTGGCGCAAGCGATTCAGCACCGCCACATCAGAGAGGTTCACCAGGCTGATCTGAGCGGCCCCTGCCGCCGTGGGGCGTAAAGACCAGTCATTTCAGGCATACGCCAAAACGAGCCAGAGCCAGGCTTCCGCCGACTCGGTAGTGCGCCGGCGAATGAGGACTCCCATGGCTCACGCGGCGTCCTGGCATCTTTTTGGGAGAAAGTGTAACACTCAACTTTGAAGAATTTCGATGTGAAACAATATTTAGGGGGCGAGGACCCACAGTCGTGGGTGGATCCGGCACCGTATCGCAACGTTGCGTGAGGATTTCTCACGGATACGCTGGTGTGGACAGGGGTGGGACACGCCCTTTCCCGTGACCACGTCGGTCACCACGGCCACCTGACCTTTCATGAGGCACTGGCCGCCTTACGAACGGTCCTCTGGACCGGGGAATATTTTCAAAAAGGCCCCGATGGGGCCTTTGCCGACGAAATTCTCGGTAATCTCCAGCACATCTTCGCTCATGCCAGTTAGAGCCGAGTCGAATATTGCGTAAACCGCTAAACTTGGGGTAACAGTATCTGCCACGGCTCCACTAATATCGGATTAGTTTTCGGGCTAACGGATGTTTCCACCATCGTCAATCACCTCGCGAGTTGGGGCAGGATTTCCCACAGTTACTTCGCGATCCTCAAGCGGAAAGTCATTTACGTTGGAAAAATATTCTTTATAAGTTAGCGCGTATGGGGTAACACCTAGGTTGAGGACACTACCAAACGGGCACCTCGGCGGGGAGCGAGTGTAGTGGTCCCCAGAAACTAGACAAATTTGGAGGGCCTGAAGTGTTACACTGGACACATTATGCCGAAGCAAACACGTCATTCCGCGACGTTCAAAGCGCAAGTCGTGCTGGAGATGCTCAAAGAGGAACGAACGGTCTCCCAAATTGCCGCTGCGCATCAAATTCATCCGGGTCAGTTGCATCGATGGAAGCGTCAGGCACTCGACAACTTTACCCAGCTTTTCACCGAATCGGAGACGCTGAAACAGCAAGCCCAAGCCCACGACCAGGAACTCACGGAGCTGTATGCCCAAATTGGCAAGCTCACGACCCAGGTCGAGTGGCTCAAAAAAAAATCTGGCCTCGACCCTGTCTCGCGGTGAGCGCCTGCGGCTGTTGGATTCGGGCCCTGAGGCCTTGCCACTGACGACGCAGACGGATCTCTTGAGCCTGAACCGTACGAGTCTCTATTACCGGCCCACCGGGCCGGATCCGGTCGAAGTGGCCCTCAAACACCGGATCGACGCGATTTACACGGATCGCCCCTTCTACGGATCACGGCGGATGACCGTTCAGTTGCAACGCGAGGGGTATCCGGTCAATCGCAAGCGCATCCAGCGCTATATGCGTGAGATGGGGATCTGGGGCCTCGCGCCGGGACCCCAGACCAGCACTCCCCATCCAGAGCATAAAATCTATCCGTATTTATTGAAGGATATCACGGCCGCCTACCCCAATCACGTGTGGGGAATCGACATTACGTATATAAGGCTTCACCACGGGTGGCTCTATTTGGTGGCCGTGATCGATTGGTATTCCCGTTATGTCGTGGCGTGGGAGCTGTCCGAGTCCTTGGAATTGCCGTTTGTGCTGACGGCCGCGAAGCGGGCGCTGTCTCGGGCTGTCCCCACCATCTGGAATCATGACCAAGGCAGCCATTTTACGAGTCCGACCTACACGGCGCTCTTACTGGATAAGGGGGTGCAAATCAGTATGGATCATCGCGGGCGAGCGTTCGACAACATCTTCACCGAACGGCTCTGGCGCTCCGTCAAGTACGAGGAAGTCTACTTGCACGACTATTTCTCGCCGCGGGAGGCGGGCCAAAGGTTAAACCGCTATTTCCAGTTTTACAACTACGATCGCCCCCATCAGGCATTAGGCTACCGAATTCCTGCCGAGCAATATCCGCTTCACGGCACCGCCGGTGGCGGCACCCCCCTGACACCCGATCCCTAGCCCAATGCTTCAGGAAGGACTCATGAGCAGCGTCCGGCTCCTTCGGATGCCGACGCTGCTCATGAGTGCGGGGGTAAAAGTAAACCAAACAAAGGAGGGACAGTCGTCACACTTGGGCATATAAAAATCTGTCTTGACAATGGGGTCCACTTTAGAGGGAACCGCGTTCTCGCTAGATGGAGAGCGAGAGCCACCACTCCCGAGCAGACGAATCTTATGACGTCTGCGAGCCCCGTAAGGGGCAGAGAAAAGCTGGAAGAGGTTCTAACCAACAGCGAATATCTATCATGTACTGTAAAGGTAGATTAAAGTGAAGCTTGTGCCTTGGACTTACTACATGCCCATCATTTTTCGCGCATTTCCGGATCAAGACGATACGGCACCATGGCGACCACAATGTTTTTGCGAAATACCAGACGGGCTTGCAGACTAATCCCCATATGATTGTGTAAAATATTTTGCCAGGGTTTCGGCACTACGAGTTCCGGGATTAGCACCAGCAAATGGGGTTTGCTGTCGGTGAGCTCGCTGAAATGGTCGATGAAGTGCAACAGGGGCCGCAAGACCGACCGATATTGGGAA
>JAJZZP010000045.1 GCA_021797515.1 Bacillota bacterium
CGAGAGCGAGATTTTATCATCATCGGTCACCTCGTCATTTCAAGATCAGTACCATGATGACTTCGCTATCTCCCATCCAAATTCCTTTACGTTGGAAAAATTTTCTGTCTAAGTTAGCGCCTATGGGTTTTTTTCCCGTACGATACGAAGGTATGGCGTTGATAGGCGGCGTTATCCAAGACCATGGTCAGGGGAAGATCGTGAAATTTTGCGTGAATCATTCTCCGCAATGTGGCTACCGACGTGGTGTGAATGTAGCCGGTGTTGGTGAATGTGTCATCCGTGATTGCAGGCAAAGAGCCTAAGACGTTAAAGCGTTGGCGTCTCGGGGAGGTGGGAACAAAAATCCGTGTCAGACCCCACAAATAACCAGAAGGGCGCCCACGAAGAATACGTGGCGCAGGCCCGCTTGGGCTTCCGCGAGAATCGGTTCCCGTGGATCGGTGAGAAAGGTCTCCTGGACCTCGGGATTCGCTTTGGAGGGAATGGGTGCGACTTTGCGGTATTGCAATCCCACCCGGTGGAGATATGCCCGCACTGGACTCGGGCTTTTTTGCAGTCCGGTGAGCGCCTGGATCCATTGTCCCGCTTCCCGGGCGTTGGGACTGCCACCCACCCGGAAGGTTTGAGGGCTTTGGTCCCGCGGGCTTGGTACGCTTTCACGTAGGATCGCACCGTCGTTTCGGTGCATCGCGTCGCCTTGGCCGCGCCGGAACGCGAAAAGTCCATCGCGGTTAAGTACACCGCCTCCATCTTCAGGTCATCGTGTCGCGGCGGGATTTCGTCTGCGGTACAGGTCAGGCGAATCATGGGAACCCCCCCTGGATTCGGTGTTGTGGGAAAAACCATTGCTTCGCCTCACCGTATCGCAGGGGGCCATCGATGTCCAGTCAGAACACACGTTCGCCATGGAGATTACTTAAAAACCGTTAAATTTGATCCGCGCGCAGTATATGTCGTCATTACGATTCCTCAAAAAAGCGTTTGCATTCCCAAGTGGCAATTCCCAGTTAAATACTGGCTGGATTGGGAGAATACGGGCGTGCTAGGCTGTTGTTTTAAGGCCAAATGCGGTCCGCACGGCCTTTTTCGGTTATAAGCTTACCCGTTAGAGGCTCCCCGTCCATTTGCCCGTCGTGGGGAGATCTCAATGCTGAAAGTGAGGAAATGTCCACGCTCTTTTGGAGGACTTCCTGGTGATTAAATACAGTCTAGCGCATCTTAGCTCACGCCAGTTAGAGCCGGGCCGAATATTGCGTAAACCGCTAAACTTGAGCATCTTACTGTTTAATTCTTACGACTTAAACAGCGAGAGGTATTCGGCGTAGCCTTCCTTTTCAAGATCTTGTTTCGGGATAAAACGCAAGGCGGCCGAGTTGATGCAATAGCGCAATCCGCCGGTGCTGGTTGGACCATCGTTAAACACATGACCAAGATGAGAATCTGCGGCTTGACTCCTTACTTCCTCGCGAATCATGCCGTGACTTAAATCCTCCTGCTGGTATACCGACTGGGGATCCAACGGGCGCGTAAAGCTGGGCCACCCACATCTGGCGTCATACTTGTCGCGAGAGGAAAACAAAGGAATACCCGATACGATATCGACATAAATGCCTTCTTGATCGTTATCCCAATAATCATTGCGAAAGGGAGGTTCCGTAGCTGCATGTTGAGTGACTTCGAATTGAAGTGGGGTAAGTTTTTGGTGCAAACTTTCTTTATCGAATGGCATGTCTTGAACGCCCCTATTCCTAATGCAACAGATGGATAACACGCAAAGTTTGTCGTCTGTTGTTCAGTATATACGGTAAATAGAAGGAAATCTATTTGCCGGTGATATCTCTATCTGAAGGTTGGCCGTTACTGACCAACCAAGGCCGTAAACTGTTATGAGTAAAGGGAATTCAGCCATTGGCATTGTGTAAGGGTAGTGCTGTCGAGCCTTTCTCAGGAGCATACTTATCCAGATCGAAAAGGTCATATAATTGTTGTTGAATCGTGGAACGCGTGGTCAATACGCGATGGCGTGTGGTGGGACTCATTTGCAGAGAAATTTCTTGGATGTCGGTTAACTCTTGTTTGAGGACCAAGGCGCTCATGCCCAATTGATGCTCCGCAGCGGTGCGCATCATCGGCTTAAGAACCAATAAGGCCAAGACACATACCACTAATCGTTGCCATGGTCTCATTGCCTCCTATTAACCTGAAATATTCACCATGATGGCCAGAATACTCTGCTAAGAATAGCAGCGTTTTACTAACCGTACACTTTGAGCGCACCAGAAGTCTTATCAGGGCTGACTTTCAGCCGCTGGGTTTTTATAACGGTGAAACTCCAGCGTATGAGTTAAAGCGAATTGTGTCATCCCTGGGATAGGTTGCGTCCTACCATGGAGTTTTATCGAAACCAAGACACTTTGGATTTGTGGGTGCCCGTGCTACGATGAACGCTATAGTGAAACGCGGTGGATGTTACCGTTCGCTTAATCTAACATAAGGAGATAACCTCATGCATTGGGATCTTCCTCCGGATTTAACCCAGTCCGGGATTCGTGAGATATTGAATTTGGCGCTTGAACGTCCCGGAACAATTCGCTTGGAAACGGGAGAACCCAACTTTCCTCCGCCACCCCATGTCTTAAACGCTTATGTTGATGCTTCCCGCCACGGTCATAATCGGTATACCGCAACGCAAGGCATTTCGGCACTTCGAGAAGCATTACAAGAGAAAATTCATCGCGTCAATGGTGTACAACGTACCCCAGATGAAATTTTGGTGACTCCCGGAGGACTCCCTGCCCTGTTTCTCGCTTTTTTGGGCACTTGTGGGCGGGGTGGTGCGGTAATGGTGCCAGATCCCGGATGGCCTGACTACTTAGGCGGCCTGATGAGCCTTGGCATTGAACCCATCGGCTATGCATTGAAACCTCCGCATTACGAACCCTCATTAGATGAGCTGGAGCGCGCACTCACGCCTAATACTCGGGCCATTGTTTTGAATTTTCCCGGCAATCCGACGGGTCGGATTTTGCCAAAAGCGCATATGGAAGATTTAGTCCGATTTGCCGAGAAGCACGATCTCTGGATTATTTCCGATGAAGTCTACGATCAAATTGTATTTGACGAGCCCCCCTGGTCCCCGGCTAGGTTGGCACCAGAACGCACCTTATCAGTCTATAGTTTTTCCAAGACCTATGCCATGACCGGTTGGCGCCTGGGCTATTTGGCAGGGCCAGCATCCGCGTTGCAGTCCTTAACGCGGGTGGCTATGGGAGTGTGGTCGTCTGTGTCAGAACCACTCCAATATGCGGGACTGGGTGCTCTCCAGGGGCCACAACGGGTTGTGTCAGACATGGTAGCCCAATATCGCCAACGGCGAGATCGGGCCATATCCCAACTCACAAACTATGGCATTGCGACCAACTGCCCTGATGGGGCGTTTTATTTGTTGGTGGATATTAGTCCTAGCGGCTTGCCGTCAAGAACGTTTGCATTGCGACTGCTAAGTGAAAAAGAGGTGGCGGTGGCACCGGGATCGGCATTTGGGCGGCACGCTGAAAATTATGTACGCATTTCGTTAGCCTCATCTGAAGAGGAACTGGCAGTTGGGTTGGAAAAACTGTGTGACTTTGTAGGAGCCATGAAATTTTAACCTAGGGGCTCATCTCCATTAGGGTTGACTTGGGGCCCGGATCGTGTAATTCCATAATAGATTCTGGCGTTCCGACCATTCAAATGCATAACCGGGCGACCTCGTTGGGATCGGCCTTCTTTCCGGTTTCATCGGTCTGTGGATCGTGAGGCCGATCCCCCAATCAACTGGACGACCACCTCATGGCTGGTGAGGGGACCGACCTGCCAATTGAGGCTAATGGCCGCGAACATTTGATGTTCCATCACTAATTTGGAGCGCTAGGTTATGTGGAGAGGCGACCGATTCCGTCGATGGTGACGAAAACGGTTGCCAAGCTCCATAACGTGGTGGTCAGACTTGGTCGGGCAGCGCGGTGAGACGGCATAGTTGGTGCAGCCGAATCAGGCCAGGAATGCGCGTAGCTTTTAACGCGCGACGGCGTGTTTCGGTACCCACGCGAGCGTAGATTTGTGTTGTCGTGATGTCACGGTGCCCGAGAAAGTCCCGAAGATAAATCAGATTTACCCTGGATTGAAGCATATGAACGGCTTTGGAACGGCGTAGGACATGGGGTGAAACGTTCGCGGGGAATTCCAGGTCGGTGGTGCTCTGCGCCAAGGTGACATATTTCTGCAACACGTAGGTGACACGCCACCGGGTGAGGGGTTCGCGTCGGGAATTAAAGAAGAGGGGGTGGTCGGCGTGGTGGGTGCCATCAATGGGACCGTACGGCGTTTCGACCCCTTGCCGGTCAAGGTCACCACACTCGGCGTCGCGAGTCGAACATCGCCCACCCTTAAATCGACCAGTTCTTGTACGCGCACCGCTGTCATAGAGCAAAGACAGGAGCACGGCATCGCGCCGTCCCTGCATGGTATCCCCAGATGGCTGCGCAAGGAGATGCCGAGTGGCTTCCTGACTAAGATAAGGCACCAGCGTTTCCGGAGCCTTTTTTCGGGAAATGGCCAAGACACGTTGGGTTGTGGCCAATTGGGCGGGATCGTCGTAGGAGACCACCGGAAAAACGCGTGCAGAGCGGCAAGACGCTGGTTCCGCGTGGCGATGCCGCACCAGTGTGTCATTTTGAGCCAATGAAGAAACGCCTCCAGACATACGGGGTTCAAGTGCGCAATGGTTATCGTTTCCGCAGGCCAGCCTCGCTCGGTTTGGCAGAAGCGCAAGAGTAATTTAAAGGTGTCGCGATACGACGGGATCGTCTCGCGGCTGAGATTGCGTTGTCCGGGTAAGTACTGGCCCAGATACCGCGTAAGCAACCGTGTAAAGTCGGCCGATTTCATGAGAGGGCACCTCCTCCGGGAATAATGCTGGCACAGGCGCGTTCGATCTGCGCGATGAGAACGGGATAGCACTCCGCCGTAAGGCGGCGATAATATTGGGTTTGTTGTAATCCAGCATGACCCAGGTAAGCGGAAAGATACGGTAGCGCTACGGTGAGGTCCGTGCCCTGGCAAATCCAGCCTTGCAAACAATGGACCGCATAGGAGTGACGCAAAAAATCCAAACGTTTGGATTTTGTCCGTTATCCCAACCTTCGTTAAAGAGGTCTCAAATATAAAGACATTGATGAAAAAAGGTTCGGTTAGCTTAACATCAGAGAAATCCGTACAACGGTTCCACTGAGGTGACGGGCATCGGTATGGCGGGCATTTCGGGGTAAAAGCGAAAGGGTTAGACACCGCGTGATCAGTGCATTATCCCCCAGGGACGCACGGGTCGCTTATCGGGCACCACCTCGTTCGACTGGCCTCCTTCTCGTTCAATAAGAAGAGCATACAGTGCAAGAAAAAAATCCGAACCTTTTCTGGTTGAAAAGCGGCTATCACAGCGTTTTGGGAAAAAGGTTGGGATTTTATTTAGGTTGGGATAACGGACATCATGGAACCTGGGTCCCTTGCCTCGCCCGCCGCGCGAAATGCCTGCGGCCCATAAAAAACGACGGAAGGCTCCATATATGGCGCTGGTCGTGTACGCTTTGCTGCGTGGGTTAGGAAATAGTGGACCATCCGGGTCATGGCTCGGGAACCTCGCCACATAGTCCTCCAGTCTCGCGACGAGCGTCGCGTGTAGGGGAATCCGCCGTTCTTTGTCTCCCTTGCCATGACGGATATGGATCATGCCGGCTTTGCTGTCGAAATCGTGGTAGGTCAACGCCAACGCCTCCGAAATGCGGATGCCGGTGCCATACAGCAGGCGAAACAGCACCGGGAAAATCCAATGGCGGTATGGCGATCGCGGGTCGACGGAACAAGCGTCGATGGCGGCAAAGAGAGCCGCCAGTTCTGCCGGCGTGAAAATATGCGGAAGATATCGGGGCGTGGCCGCGTGCGGAGGAGGACTCCATGCTAAAATTCCTTGGCGCCGCATATACTGGGCCAGCCCGCGCAATAAAATCACGCGACGCTTCCATTTCGTGTGGGCGCTTGGCTATCCACGACTCTCCCAACGACTGCGGCAGGGATTAGTCGCGATGTCCCATGGTAATCGACCATTGGTCGAGTAGGCGTAAGTCGTGTACTTGCCGTGTATAGTGGTAACCGAGAGCTCGTTGTTCCGCGATCCGCCGTCCAGTGATACATATGTTTTTGCGTTAACAGTGTAGCGTTCCTCTACGGCTCACGCAAGGAACGACAAAATCGGCCTCATAGTATAGCGGATTCACGCCAAGATAGTCAGACCAAAAACTGGGAAATAATTGGTTGAAATCTGAGGGCTCCTTAGTGAAGTAGTTACAACCTCCCGTTGTTCCATAACTGTAAACTAATGGTCTACGGTATCCCAGACGTCACCGTAGGAGGAGATGGGGCCAAGGCTCCTGAGCCATAACATGACCAATCGTTAATTATTGGGCGCTAATGTTATCCGCCCGGAAACTGCACTGACATTTAAGGACAAATTGGCGTTACCGGAATTGAGGTTAGTCAACCAATCTGTGGATCCACTAGTATTCGAATTTATCGTAGTCACCCCATCAGGATGACTACGATACCATGTCGTCACGATGTGATGTTCCATCAGCAGTTTTAGCACATCTGCCACGGTGTTGTATTTCATGGTGATCGGCCTGAGATCTACACGGGTGACGTACCAGCCGCCATGAATATCTGTTCCGTAAGCTGTAACGCTATAGGTGATCAGAGTTTCTTGAGGACCCGTTCCCTCGGTGGTCGATACGGGGAAGATGCCTTCAGTCGGACTAATGCCATGGTATTGCGCTAAATTGATACTGCCGCCAAGTCCAAATGTCGTCAGCGGATCGATTTGTTTCCACAGGGTGTTTGGATTGATGCCACTAGCAACCATTTTGGCTGCGGCTTTTGGATGGTTTTGCATTGCTTCGCCAAGATATGTAGAGGCGGCGTTTTGAAAACTCGAAGCAGGAAACATGACAAATCCGTTTAACTCGTCCGGTCCAAAATTTACGGGTCCGACTGGGACCCATTCTCCGCTTGGCGATCCGTTCAACGCATAACGATCCTGCTGACCACCCGTTCCATTGAGAGGCCCATAGATGCGAAAAGCAGTGTTGAGACCTGACTTGGTGAGTCTCGCCGAACCTAGGAAAGTCGAATCCGTAAGTCCTGTCTGAGGAATCGCCTGCCAATGGTGCTGCAACAGTTGCAACCGGTACTCTAAGTGGTCAAAAGGATCAAATGGCACCGGAATGAAATGGTGGGTGGCGTTGCTATAGGTATATGCGGTGTACATGCATCCCCCACTGCCACAGAACGCTTGATCACCTTCGTTAAAATAACTGGGTTATGGTGGCTGCCAAACTCGGCTACCCCAACCCAACCGGTATTGGGAAGATTCCAGAGCATGGCATGCGAGGACGACGCCACGGTTAGCGCACTGGTGCCCGGTGCGGTTTCACTAATCGACAGCGTGTCCAATCCGGTGCCGGGTACTACCGGCGCATGGATTATTTCCGGTCCTGAAGTATAGGGCGGCGATATCACATGGGAGGGCTTAAGCACAACGAACGACGAAGGAGTGGCACCAACTGCCACAGATGTCCGTAAGGTGTCAGAAGGCTTAGGGGCAGGAGGGGAAGAAGATAGGGATCCGGTTACACCGCAACCGGCGACAGCAAATGAAAGTAATGCCGGGCTAAGTAATCGTGACCATAGGCGGTTCATAATTGACCTCTTTCTTTAACGTGTTATGCGACAAAAACCAATTGAATCTCTGGTGAGTTACAAGTTTAGGTATTCATTAGACTCTCATGTTAAAGGTACCGAAGCATCAAATGCATAGCAAGGTCTAATGCCTAAGAATAGAAATGGCCACCGGAACATTTTGTTATCCTTCGAGGCGGATCCACAAATGATTTTAGGCCGTTTTAAAACCCACATTTGGCACCATTTACTTCCACACCAAGTCTTGGTGCGGGTTTCAGGGTTTGGGCCACCTGAGCATCGGTTAAATCGCGTAATCTCAAATGCTCAAAAATGCTGGACCTGTTACGCACTTTGCGATACTCTGTTGACTAAACCTCGGCTGGGTGAATCCGTCCGCGAAGCGGGACGGGTCCAACAGCGGGTCCTGCGTTTCCTTGGGGCCTGAACCGAGGACAGGTGCAACAGATTCACGCAGCGCTGGTGGTAACTCGTGGCACCGACGGGGTGAGTGTGTCGTTTGCCGAGATGGCCGTGACCCAACACGCTGCGTATCCCGAGGTCGCAGTCGGCCACGCCCTCAGGGGGCGGCCGCATGGCCGGACTTTTGGGGCGCTCGTCCTCACTCGCCTGATCGATCCCCAAGCCAAAAATCCGCTCCATCCGTGGGTCACCGCAACCGCGCTGCCCGCCGATTATGGCGTCACCCTGTACACGTTGCATCCGTACGCGGTCTACCGCGTACGGATGGCCGTTCGGGAAGCGGAAGTGCAACAAGGGTTAGTCTCCCATTACCGGCCTGCCTCCGTGTAGATTAATCGATTGCGCAACAAATCCACGCAGTAAACGCGTTTAACCCTGACGAACCCCTGGGATCTCCAACGCACGTACGTCGCCAGGTTGGACTGTGCCGGTGTTGGCCGACCCCACGGTGCAACCCGTGATAGAGGCCATGCAATCCTGGCTGTAGTCACTAATTCTTCTGTAGCGATCCCCGAACCCCTCGCTGCCCAAGGAATGGAAAAACTCGGCACCAAATGTGGGTTAAAACATGGAAGTATTAAGTGCCAAGAGGGTGGATGAATCTGTTAAGGGCGTGAGATAAAGAATGTGGAATGACCCATAAGGTATTAGGCTGAAATTTTCTCCGAAGAACTCGATGGCATGGTCTAGCGGGAGCTCCCTACTTGCGGTTCAAACCGTTACGTTCCTCGATTCGCTTAATTCGGCTAGCAATTTCGCAAATCGAATAACTTTTTCGAACCGAGGTGTTAGACTCGGCCATAACGGCTCGAGGAGGGATTGGTTGAATATTGGGGATTAATGGCCGAAAACTTTGCTGTTATCGGATTTTTCTAGTTTTATTGCTGATCGAAAAGGCACCGTTTACGGCAGACCCCGGAATTTATTCCTGGGGTCAGTGGTGCCGCCACGCGAAGGCTCGATGCCTGAGCGTGGGGTTTGATCTTTTGGTGGAAGCCCCGCCCTTTAGGGCTGGGGAGGACGTCCACAACTACGGAAACCCCTGCTAGCCCAATAAGACATAACGGTGAAGGAACGGAGATCCAAGACCCCAACTAGAAACCATTCGGGCCGCGATACACCTTAATGGGATAACCACGCGTCGGTATCGCTCTGATTAATGCAGCCACCCGCGAACCCGCATGGCTTGCGCAATGCGTTCGGTGGCCACTAAATAGGCCGCCTTGCGCAGCGTCACCCCAAACCGCTCATGCATGGTATGCATCTCGGCCATGGCGCGGGACATGAATT
>JAJZZP010000100.1 GCA_021797515.1 Bacillota bacterium
TCCACGCGGCATCTTGCCACCCTCGGGGTAAGAAGGGGAGCAAGATCTGCCATTGGTGTTCCAGTAGGGCATCCGTATTCGGGGTTCGAGAGCGAGATTTTATCATCATCGGTCACCTCATCATTCAAGATCAGTCCCATGATGACTTCGCTATCTCCCATCCAATTTCCTTTACGTTGGAAAAATTTTCTGTCTAAGTTAGCGCATATGGGCTATGTACCCCTACTTGATGATGCCCGTGTCGCCCCACTGCGTTGTTACAATAAAGCGTGATAAGAAGCGAGCTTTCCATTAAACCCCGTTCCAATATTTTTCATGGATGGCCTAAACTGGGTCATGAAATTTTATGTTTATGCACCATCGACGCCCCCTATTCGTATGGTGATATTGCCTTAGGCTAACAATTGCAGTCAAGGCTAACACGGTGGGCAGGGCAGGTGACAATTTATGGTGTCAAGGGAACCACGACGAATTAATCGAGAAAACGTGTCACGGGCGAAAGACCGTCTTAGGGTCGTGGAGGCCCGAACTGCGAGACGGTGGGGACGACTGTTTTGGCTTCTAATTGGTCCGGGAATTTTGGTGATGTTGGGTGAAAATGATGCGCCCAGCATGTTGTCCTATGCGGCCACGGGATCGAAATTCGGTATCGGATTCTTTATTCCGTTTGTCGTGTTTACCTTTATGTTAGCGTTTGTTGCTCAGGAAATCACGGTGCGACTTGGAGCGGCATCTAAGGCCGGCCATGCTGAACTTATCTACCGGAGATTTGGAAAATTTTGGGGAAATTTCGCCATGATTGACTTACTGTTCACCAATTTCCTCACCTTGGTGACGGAATTCGTAGGAATCGTTGCCGGAGCGGGGTTCTTTCACATTCCGGCGCCAATTGCCGTGGCAATTGGACTCTTCGCCGTCAGCAGCGCAGTGATATTGCGCCGTTATTGGTCGTGGGAACGGTTGATTTTGGCAGTGGCGAGTTTCAACTTAGTGTTTGTAGTGGTTGCATTTTTAGCCCCGGTGTCTTGGGGGCAGGTTGGTCATGCGATGTGGAGTTGGACACCGTTGCCAGGTGGATGGAACTCCAACACCATAATTATGATATTGGCAGACATTGGAGCCACTATTACCCCTTGGATGCTGTTTTTCCAACAGGGAGCGGTGACAGACAAAGGGCTGTCGCAAAAGGACATCCGCTGGGGCCGGATTGATACCGCGTTTGGCGCTACTCTTGCAGCTATGGCGGCGGTGGGTTGTATCGTGGTAACGGCCCCCTTATATATTCATCACATGAATGCGGGGCAGTTTGGTGCAGCGCAGTTTGCACAGGCTTTGGTACCTTACATCGGGCACATTGGCGGAGCGTTATTCGCGTTAGGCATTTTTGACGCGGGGTTGGTAGCCGCCGTTGCCATTTCTACGTCATCCGCCTACGCCTTTGGCGAAGTGGCTCACAAGGCACACAGTTTAAACCGCTCCGTGGTGGAAGCTAAAGGCTTTTACGGCGTATTGGTTGGGGTAGCGACAATCGCTGGAGCTATTGTGTTGATTCCGGGATTTCCCTTGGAAATGGTCGTTATCATAGTCAACGTGATCGCTGTGTTGACGATGCCGCCAGCCATTGGGTTCTTACTGTTGCTGGCTAATGACAGGGAAGTGGTGGGCCAACACAAGAGCACATGGTGGTTAAATGCTTTTGGAATTGGGGTGGGCGTGTTTATTTCTTTGGCGGGTATTGTATACGCACTTACCGTGGTATTTCCACATTTCAGTCTATAGGAGGCGACATCCATGGCTGCCGAAATTGATACGTTGGACATAGAGCAACTGTTGCAAGAGCACCAAGAAACGCAAAAGCGAATCCACGAACTCGGTGTTCGCCCTCTTTCCCCGGCACTGAAGGCGCTGATGTGGACACTGAGAATTTACGTGATTCTGATGATAATTGCCGTTGTAGTGAATGTCACCCAAAGCGTGTGATGGCTTTAACGTATTGGCCCTGCGATGTCAGGGCCTTTTTTGTGCTGTATTTCGAAATTCCATAATGATACCTAAATTAAGACTGCTTCTGACCTTTTGTTGCCATGGCGGTCTACATCGGCCCCGTGTTTTCCAGAGGCTCCAAAAGGGAGGGGGAGTATAAGGAGAAGGGCGAAAAGTGGTGTAAATCCACTTCTCGCCCCTGCGCTGGATGCTATCCGTGGTAATTAGGGATGAGTATTGGACTCGGCGGTTTCATGACCTGAACGCGACCATACCAGATATAGGGTCATGGCGACGAAAAAACCTACGTAAAACGTTAGATCTGCGCCTCCCAACCTATGGGCTATCGGACCTGTGAATAAGGTGGAGCTCATAAAGGGAATCGATTCCAAGAACCCTACCACAAAGCTGAGTAACGCTCGCCATCCCTTTGGAGTTGCATTGATTGGTCGAAAGCGTACTTGGCGTAGGTAAAAGTCGGCAAACATAATCCCCATCCACGGCGTCATCCAATAGCCTAACAACAAGAGAAAGTTGTCATAGTATTGCTCGAAGGATCCCGAACCCGCAAGGCTGAGCCCAAGCCCGATCAAACTGGCTAGTGCGGCGAGACTCCATCGGGGTAGCCGCAAATCAAGTGCTCCGGCGGACAGTGCATTGGAATAGAGGTTAAGGGCGTCCGCCGCTGTGCCACCTAATATTATCGCAATGACGGAGATGCTTGCCAAGGCACCAGTTACTGAATGCAGGGCGGCAATGGGGTTGGATGCAGCCGGTCCCGCCACTACTGCGACCGCCGCACCGACTAACTCGAGCCATACTGAGGCGATCAACGCTCCGAGGAAACTCCATGCCATGATTGAACGACGTGGTGTTCGTGAGGAAAGATATCGGCTGTAGTCGGATGCGTACGGTCCCCAACTACCGATGTAAGAAAAGGTCGCAGCTACCATAATCGCGAACAAGACCCAGGGGCTGTGAACCGTCGGTTGATAAAAACCTAGCGCTGGACGGCCGATAAGAGAAATCGTCACTAACAGAAATAGAATTCCTAACACCACGGACATAATACGTTCGTAAGTATGGATTAGATTATGACCGTATATAGCAATGAGGCCTTGTATAAGTACTAAGAGCAAAGCAGCTTGCCAAAACGGCAGGCCTGGCCACAATGATCGAAGACCAAAAGATCCGAGAATGTTGTTAACAGAAAACCAACCTATGGTGCTAACATAATTCAAAAGGGCCGGTAAATAGCCGGCCCGGTTGCCGAAGATTCGTTTGCTAATCATGAGTTGGGGCAGCCCATAAGAGGGCCCCATTGCTGCGCACAAAGCCAAGACCCATGCCCCCAAGAGGTTTCCCACCAGAATTGCCGCCACGGTCCACCCCCATGGCATGCCAAGCGAGATGGGGAAAAAACCTAGTGCGTAATCGGCGATGGTAAGATTGCTGCCAAACCAAAGGGTGAACTGGCTCCGTGGTCGTCCATGACGTTCGCGGTCAGTCACTGGTTCTATCCCGAATGGCTCAACTTTGAGCACCGTGCTGCCGTATTGTGTGTCGAGTGCCATAAAAGGGACCTGCTTTCCTAGATATTAGTACATACTACTGTATATACACTACGATCAAAGGTTTGGCAAATCCTTCGATGGCAAAATCAATCGCTTGACGTTGGTCTCGTTGTTTTTTATCGTGTGTCTATCATCATAAGACAGGCCAGTCGAGGTGCCGTGGTGGTCCAAAAGAGTACAGGCGTTGTGAGTAAGGTGGGATCGGGACTCGTAGGGTTTTTAGTCGCCGTTGTGGACATAGCCTTGACTTTCTGGTACCGCGGCCAGAATATGCACGGTCTTATTGTTAACCATGGGGTGGCATTTGGGTGGGGTTCTGGAAAGCCACAGTTAGCCCAGATCGGGGTAGCGGTCGGATTAGCGGTGTTAGGGTTTTTATATTGGCGATGGTACCGTGCGCGATATCCGTTGGCCATGATGCTGGGTGGAGCCATCGCCAATGCGATAAGCCGAATACGCTATGGTGGTGTGGTGGATTATTGGCATGTGGCGCCTTATCCATTTGTTTTCAATGCGGCAGATGTGGCTATACGTGTTGGGGTTCTCTGGTTGTTGGTCGTGTTATGGACAACGCATGGCCAGGTTGGAAGACAATCTTCCTAAGGAACCCAAACTACAGAGAAAAGAATTGTAAAATTTAGGGCAACACTTCAATATGCTTTTCCCGTAGAGCATTTACGGCTCGGTCCACATCTTCGCTGTGCTCAAATTCTACGGAGTGTAAATGATACCCCTGGGTAAGTTCGGACAGCAGCGATATTTTGGATTCAGCCACCAGAGTTAAAAATTGTTGAACGTCGTGGCGCGAGCGAAGATGCAAAGTGCCAGTGAGTTCTCCGTAGATAGGGTGTTCGACAATGACGCTATGAACAATTAGTCCATGATCGATTAGCGTATACAACTCGTCGGAGGTCTGTTCCGGCGTATGGCGCAGCGAAAGCAACGATTTCTTGGCATTATTCGATACTGACGCGAGATAATACCCCTGCGGGGTGGCCACGATAGGGTGACTCATTGCGCGCATCAATGCTATTTCGTGAACCACCACTTGCCGCGTTACGCCTAATTTTAATGCTAAGTCTTCGCCACGAATCGGTTCTGTGCGCTCCTGCAAGAGATTCAGCATCTGTTCTTGCCTTCGCTCGCGGTCGCGACTCATAAGTATCTTCTCCCTTTTTTGTCGTATTTTTATGTTATCACGGCCTAAGGGAATCCGCATAACAGAGACTGCGAAATCACTGTCACTTAGGCCTGGTAGGAACGGCACAAATTTCTGTCTATTGTTGAGGTTCGATAATAGTTTTATAATTCATAAATAGAACAATGGTCTGAAAACCGAACAGTAGTATGAAGGAAATCGACCTATGAATGAGAGCCTAGTTCGATATCGTGTTGACCACGGCGTCGCAGTCATTACAATGGATGATCCGGAGCATCGAAATGCTCTAAATCTAACCATGCGACGAGGTTTACGGGATGCCTTCGACCGGTTTAACACAGATCCGGCATGTCAAGTGGGAATTCTCACGGCGTCAGGTTCACAGGTGTTTTGCGCGGGTGGCGGCCCCAAAGAAATGGCGGAGCATCAGACCGGGGTACCCGAGAGAACATTTGTCCCTATATTGAATAGGAATCTTTGGATTGACAAACCCATCATTGCGGCAGTTAATGGCATTGCGTTTGGCGGAGGATTTTTATTGGCCATGATGTGCGATTTTGCAATGCCGGAAGCAAAATGGTCTCGTGGTGCCCCATGGTCAATCCCGCTTCATTCCATGATTTCTCAACGCGTATGGATGGAATTGGCATTGACAGGTGAGTATTTGGAGCTAGTGTATGCGGTAAGGACTCTCGGCAAAATAACTTGGGGCGATCACATAATTCCACTCGCCATGAAAGAGAAAGGTTCGCGATGGATCAGGCATTTACCTTTGCAGATTTAGAAATTATTTTTCAGGAAGTCCTAAGCTGCAAAAAGGGGGGGATGAAGGTGAGTCGCGTGGCACTAAGGGAGGTAGCTTTTGCGCGGTCCGGCGATAAAGGAGATACCTCGAACGTTGGCTTGGTTCCGTATCGACCGCATGATTCAGATTGGCTTCTGGAGCAAGTCACTGTAGACCGGGTGCAAGAATTGTTTGGCAGCGAAGTCAAGGGGCCAATACACCGATATACATTAGGAGGGATCTCGGCTATTAATTTTGTGTTGGAACGAGCCTTGTCTGGAGGGGTGTCGCGTTCACTGAACTTGGATGCCCACGGCAAGTCATGGGGAAATTTGTTGCTGCGTATGGAGGTCGAGGCGCCGCTGGGATGGATGCCTGGATGGCTTGAGGAGAGTGGTCCGATTGAGTGAAGGAGATATTTTGTGGGTTCCTAGCACCGAATCAGTCAAGCGCGCTAATATCACACGGTTTAGGGATTGGCTAGAACAAGAAGGAAGAGCATTCGACAACTATGAGGAACTGTGGCAGTGGTCAACGGATTCTCTAGAGCAATTTTGGGATTCCATATGGCGTTACTTCGCATTGCCGGGCCGTGGAACATCGCCGGTGCTGGCGGAGCGGCAGATGCCGGGAGCCGTGTGGTTCCGCGACAGCATGGTCAATTATGCGCAAGCACTGCTGCGGCCATTTGCCACACCTGATCGGGAGGCTATATTATGGGCAAATGAAACGGGTGCCAGACGGTCGATGACCGTGGCTGAATTATCTGCCGAGGCGGGTGCCTTAGCCCAAACTCTCAAGAACTGGGGGGTTGGTCCCGGAGACCGGGTGGCTGCTTATCTTCCTAACATTCCACAAACTGTGGTTGCCTTTATTGCGGCAGCAAGTTTAGGGGCAGTGTGGTCCGTATGTTCGCCAGATTTTGGGGTGCCTAGCGTGGTCGACCGATTTCAACAAATTGCTCCCAAGGTGTTGCTGGTTGTAGATGGCTATCCTTATCAGGGGAGATGGTTTGACAGAACCACGGAAAGTCGAAGCCTGCGAAACAGCCTTAGTTCGGTGGAGCACACGATCGCAGTGTCCTATCAAGACCCTGACGGACACTGGATGGATCCGGGGGTGTTGCCGTGGCGCGACGCCGTACAGGAGCCTCATCCTTTGACTTTCCGCGAGGTTCCTTTTGCTCATCCTCTTTGGGTTTTGTATTCATCGGGCACCACCGGGCTACCTAAACCCATCGTTCACAGTCACGGAGGTATGCTTCTTAGTCACTTGGTTAATGGTTCATTCCATCTTGACTTGACGCCGCAAGACCGGTTTTTTTGGTTTAGCACCACCGGGTGGATGATGTGGAATGTTGTGGTAAGCGGGCTTTTAGCTGGCAGTACCATTATCTTGTATGACGGCAGCCCAGTCTATCCCGGACCGGACGCATTGTGGCGGTGGGCGGCTAGGGAAGAAATTACGATTTTTGGCACGAGTGCGGCCTTTCTTCAAAATTCTATGAAAGCCGCCATACAGCCGAAGGAATTTGGCAACTGGTTCCACTTGCGGGCGGTGGCTTCAACCGGTTCTCCTCTAACACCGGAGGGATTTGAGTGGGTTTATGGCGCCGTGAAGTCCGATGTATGGCTAGCACCCGCGAGTGGCGGAACCGATATTTGTGCGGCGTTTGTGGGAGGTTGTCCGATACTGCCGGTTCGTTCCGGAGAGATGCAGTGTCGCGCCCTCGGGGCCAAGGTGCAAGCCTATGACGTCAATGGTTCGCCTGTTATTGATGTTACAGGCGAACTGGTGGTAACCGAACCCATGCCCTCTATGCCCATTTATTTATGGGGTGACATCGACGGTTCCAGGTATCGCTCCAGTTACTTTGACATGTATCCAGGGGTCTGGCGTCATGGGGACTGGATTCGCATTACGTCTTACGGCAGCGCTATCATTTACGGACGTTCAGACTCTACCATTAACCGTTACGGCGTGCGGATGGGTTCATCTGATATCTACCGCGTTGTCGAAACGGTGCCGGGAGTGAAGGACAGCCTGGTGGTAGACCTTGAATATCGTGGAGGCCGCTCCTTCATGGCGCTTTTTATTAAAATCGAGGGTGAGAACCTAGAAGTTGATCAGCTTCGGCAGGCGGTCAGGGACGCCATTAAGAGCCGACTGAGCCCGCGGCATTTACCAGATGATATCGTTGTAGTGCCAGACATTCCCAAAACCTTAAACGGCAAAAAACTGGAAGTGCCAGTTCGCCGCATTTTACAAGGCGTTCAATTGGAAGCGGCGGTAAGCCTCGATGCCATGGCTAACCCGGAATGTCTCGATGCTTTTGTAGCCTATGCTAAAACGCTGACCCCACACCCGGAGAAAGGATGACATTATGACCCATCAGCAATTGACGGAGGCCTTGAAAACACGGATTCACTCCGCGGAGAGTGGTGGACAGGCTAAATACCACGAACGCAATCGTTTACAGGAAAAACTATTTGTTCGGGATCGCATTCGTCTTGTGCTTGATGATAATTCTCCTTGGATTGAGGACGGGGCATTGGGCCGAACCCTTGATGCAGACCTTCCGGGCGACGCCATTGTCACTGGTGTCGGGACGATTCACGGTAAACAGGTTGCAATCATTGCAAACGATTCGACCGTGAAGGCAGGGGCTTGGGGTCGGGTTACTGTGCAAAAAATTCTGCGCATGCAAGACTTAGCGTTGCGCTCGCGTATTCCTGTGATTTATATGCAGGACTCGGCGGGTGCCCGACTTGATGAGCAGTTCTCGATTTTTTGGATCGGAATCAAGCCGGGAAGATCTTCTACAACCAGACCCAAATGTCTGGAGTAATCCCCCAAGTATGTGTGCTTTTTGGGCCGTCGCCTGCGGGAGCCGCCTATCTGCCGGCGTTTTGCGACTTTGTTGTGATGGTGGAAGGGCATTCATCGTGTTATATCGGGTCACCGCGCATGGCAGAAATGGTTACAGGATAGCGGGTGAGCATGGAGCAGCTCGGGGGAGCCCGAATACATTGCAGCCAAAGTGGGCTTGGCGATTATCTAGCAGCTAATGAGGAGGAGGCTCTGGATAAAGTCAGAGAATTTTTCAACTTCATGCCTTGGCACTGGGAAGAAGAACCGCTTCATAAGGCGGCCCAATCTCCGGTGTCGCAGAAGCCGCTGGAAGATATTGTAGCAGCTAGCCAGAACTCGGTGTTTGATATGCAAGACGTTATCGATGCATTGGTAGATAACAATAGCTGGCTGGAACTGAAGGCATTATTTGCTCGCGATCTAATCGTGGGACTGGTCCGACTAGGAGGCAGCGTAGTCGGGGTGGTGGCCAACCAGCCAAAGGTCAAAGGTGGAGTATTGTTCCTTGACTCCGCCGACAAAGGGGCATGGTTTATTCAACTGTGTACGGCATATGGGACTCCCCTGGTGTTTTTGCAAGACATTTCCGGGTTTATGGTGGGGAGTGCGGTGGAACGCCAAGGAATTATTCGGCGGGGGCTAAGATGTTGTCTGCATTGGGGCAAAGCACTGTCCCTCGTATCTCTGTATTGGTGCGGAAAGCCTACGGCGCTGGTTACATGGCTATGGCTGGGGCGTCGTTTCAAAGTGACAGCGTAATTGCGCTGCCGACCGCAAAAGCTGCCATTATGGGTCCGGAAGCTGCAGTTAATGCTATTTATTACCCAACTTTCGCACGTAAATATGCTGGGTTTTTCTACTCCCTATGCGGCTTTGCGGGATTTTTGATCAGGGCTTGACTTTTTGAGTCCGTTAATCCGATCACGTAGGGGATCCGGGAGTTTTTGCAGGAAGGCCTGGTAGAGGGTCTCGACTGGGTCGGGCGTCAAGTCCAGGGTTTCCTGCAATGCGGCCTCGAAGGCGGCCATGATCTGGTCCCAAACCATCGCCCAGGTTAAATCGGTCAGTTCATCGATCATGACAAAAAAGAGAG
>JAJZZP010000044.1 GCA_021797515.1 Bacillota bacterium
CCTCCGACCGATATGACAAGATGACGGAGATGGCCGCAGGCCATCTCCGTGACCCAACATGCCTCGAACCAAAATTCCGTCAAATGGCTGAATCGCCTTCTCTAGGGGGTACCTGAATAGTTACGAATTAGGAGCCATTTTGTCATCATTCGAAAGGGTAAGAGCACTTCAGTAGGGGTTGGGACCGTCCTTGAACACATCGTCCGCACATTCCCCTTCTTCGGTGCGAAAGTGCCAAGAGGGGGCCAAGCGGGCTGGCCCGTAGGGCTAGATATGCTAAAACGTTTACCCTATAATTGGACCATAGGGTCGGAGCGGTCCGAATCGACGCATGGGGAGATCGGCATAAGACGCACGAGGCCACATGGCGCGGCGCAGCGGGGAACCAGGAATTGCTGAGGGTAGTCTCAGAAACCCCCATGGCAACCCGTCCGGGTTGCCATGGGGGGAGAGTTTATGTTTGCGCCTTAGCGATCGTGCAATGCGTGAAAATCTATCGTGGCAATGGAGTCAAGAAAATCTAACGAAGGATACCACCAGACGGTTCTGGCGCATCCTTCGGGCCTATGGTGCTAACACGTCGAAATTCCATAGAATCCTCGGAGTGTCAGGAGTTCACTAGAACTCATCCGACATGGTGAAGTGCCCTCGGTCCTCTAAAGAACCTTGGTCAGAGCAGCGCTCAATATTTGCCCGGATGAGCACGGTGGAGCAGGTTATTTCGATGTCGGCTGAACAGCTACGCGCATAGGACGCAATGCCCCCTCCCAACGCTGCAGTTCCTCGAGCATCAACGTAGCGGCGGCATCTAATGGCCCATTAGACTGGAATTTACCGTCACTGACCAACTGCGATACAAAGGGAATCGTCACTGCTTCCGGTACCGGCACCATTTTCAGCGCGGTGACCACTTGTTTCGTCATCTGAACTGCGCGAGTTCCTGCCGAAACGCCACCATAGCTAACAAATCCGACCGCCTTATATTGCCACTCTTGGGATAGATAATCTAAAGCGTTCTTTAAAGGGGCGGTAAACCCGAAGTTATATTCGGGTATGACAAAGACAAAAGCGTCCGCCGCATCCACCATACTACTCCAACGCCGTGTATGAGTCTGTTGATATTGGCGGAGCCGCGGATGATGGGGTTCATCCATAAAAGGCAGTTCCAATACCTTTAGGTCAACCACCTTAACATCAAAGCTCCCCTGTTGGCGGGCGACATGGGCAAACCATTCTCCTACAGGAAGCCCTACTCTTCCCGGTCTGGTACTGGCAATAAGAACCATCAATTCGGGCATCATAAACACTCCTCAACAACTTTTGCCTATCTATACTAGATGTTAAAAACTTAGACGTCAGGCACAGTTCCCAATTAATGAACTCTGGCGCCGCCTAACCTGGATAGGTTGAGGCGGGGGTTTCCTGGCTCATAGATCGCTGCGCCGAGGCCGTCGGCCCAAGGCGTGACGGACCGTTCCGGCCCTAGGTGCGTCCATAGGACGCATCCACTTGACCCCCTCTCGGCTTCGCCTCGAAAGGGGAATGCGTGGGCTTTCTCTTTGAAACCTGCCATAATGCGATGGTTCTATACCGTCATTGAACACGCGGACGCCACGCATTAGGGTCATCTTATCAAACTCATCGTCAGTTTACTATAGTCATGTTGGCTTCTTATCGTAACAATGTTACTTTTTATTACTGGCAACTGCCGAGTTGATCACTGTGCGTCAAAGAGTTGCCGTTTACGGCAGAAAATCCCAACCTACGGGCCCCGATTTAACCAGCCATATCTGGGCTAACAAGGATCAATCGGTGACAATTTTAGACATAGAAATATGGCCGGATAGCTCGCTTTCCGCCAAGGATCTCGTTAGTTATCCTGACCACCGCGAACTATTCTTACGGGGTCAAGGTTGGGGAGCCATTGCCCCGTTGGACATTTTACAATCCCCCAAGGATCTTCGACAACATTATGATGACGGTTATACTACGGCGGTCGACCACCGCATTGTTTCACGAGCAATTCCTGGGCATCCGCCTCGCCCAAAGCCGTAAGATTTTGAGGTACGTCAGTCGTAGAGCGGGAGCTGGGCGCTATAATGCCCAGTTCCCAACCCGACTATCCCTTGACTTGCAAGGTAACCGCCCGACCGGAAGGTTCGCTGACCTTTTTCACAGCGGTTCCTGTAGCAACCACTTCCATGACATCCTCGGAGCGATGGATAATCTCCACGTTGACATTCACTACGGCATCAGCGTGAAGGGCATCTGCTTCTGCCTTCATCCGTTGCAACGACAATTCACGGGCGGTATACATGAGTTGGGTCAATTGGGTTAATTCGCCCCGCTGCAAACCCTTAAACGCGGTCGCAATGCCACCGCTTACTCCCATACTCATCACGCTATTGCCCAAAACAAACCCTACTGGTTGGTACCCACTATCGGTAATTAACCAAAAGTCCATGGCCGATAAATTGCTTGTGGCAGCACCGGCTTCATGATGCTGCAGCCCGTTAAGCTCCTTGACCACCTCATCCATCGATGTGAGGGTCTGGTTGCCTCCAAATCCAAACGGCATATCTTACCACCTTCCCATTCTTCATTTACTCCAACCCGATCGCAATACGTGTTTGGTAACTTTGCCGGATGGGGTCCGGGGGAGTTCGGAAACAAACCGCACTTGCCGCGGCTGCTTATACCCAGCCAAATGCTCCCGGCAGTAGGAAATCACCTCTTCTTCAGAAAGGTTCATGGACTCACGAATGACGACCACCGCACACACCGTTTCAAGGTACTGCGGATCGGGAACCCCAATCACGGCAGCTTCCCGAATAGCCGGGTGCCGCATGAGAACATCTTCGATTTCCACTGGATAGATGTTCTCGCCACCACTGCGGATCATGTCTTTTTTGCGGCCTACAACATGAAGCAGCCCATCCTTGTCCATCGTACCCAAATCGCCAGTGTGGCACCAGCCATCCTGAAAAGTTTCCTGTGTTGCTTTGGGATTATTCCAATATTCTCTGGATACCACAGGACTGCGACTCCATATCTCGCCGGTTTCGCCGACTTGAAGTTGTTGACCGTCATCGCCCGCTACCCGAACTTCACACAGTGGCAATGGCGTTCCCACACTATCCGCATGGCGAATGTCATAGGGGGAATCTAAACTGGTGATAATCGGGGTCCCTTCGGTCAACCCGTAGACTTGCGTCAATTTAATGTGGGGAAATTGTGTCTGCAGTCTTTCGATGGCCCACGGCAACAGCGGATCCCCACCTGAATAGATATGACGCAATGGCGCCAAATCGCCAGAACGCAAATCCTCAATCTGAAGCAAGGCATAAATCATAAAGGGAAATAGAATGGCGTCCGTCACCTGGTGTTGCTTAATCATAGACAGTACGCGTCTAATGTCAAACTGTCCACTGCGCAAGATGACCACTTGCCCGCCCATTATAAGTGTGGGCAGTCCAATATCTTCAATAGCCCCCACGTGATACATGGGGCCAGTCATAAGCGATACCGTATCCGTGCTAAGTTGCCATCGCATCACCTGGATGGCGGAGAACCACATTAAGTTGCCATGGGTCCAGAGCGCTCCTTTAGGCCGTCCCGTAGTTCCCGACGTATACATCAGCATGGCCGGGTCCGATTCATTCGGCCGATAGGCAAGCTCCGCTTCAGACCCGTCGTTCAATACCTGCCACGACTCAGCCCACGGTGGCATCGCAGCGCTTAGCGATGCCAACAAAAAGAAGTGCTTTATGGGCAGCGAGGCAGCCAACGGTGCAATTTTTTCTACCATACTATAGTCGAGACAGAGCACCACAGGTGATGAATCTCTAAGGATGTAATCGAGTTCTTCGGTAACCAACCGAAAATTGATCCGAACCGCAATGGCTCCCAGTTTGGTAATCGCTAAATATAACGCTAAGTATTCAAGGGAGTTCTGCATCACAATACCGACACGTGAGCCAGGTTCGACCCCAAATTTAGCCAGCGCATTGGCATATCGATTAGAAATTTGATGAAGGTCTTGATAGCTCCAGGATCGCCCGTCCTCAAATGTGACCGCACTTCGGGGAGAATTTTCAGATAGCCCTGCTTTCCGAAATGCCCGCGTTATCCAACCAATGTCCACGAATAACGCCCCTTTCCTTCAATTAGAATCCGAAAAATCCAGTCGTCAACCCTCGCCCGTAAATAGCCCACAAGAAAGCATTCAGTCCGAAAGCCACCCATGCGATATTAACGCCCGCCCGACCTTCTTTTTTGGGCCACATACCCTCCAACATCGCACCGTCTGTGCCAACCGCGCGCTGTACTAGAATAGTCAGCAAGGCAATTGCGCCGTACAAGATGTGCAAAATGACTTTGGGCCGCGCCCCCATAAGAAACAATGATGTGCCAAACACCGCTAGCAACAGCGTGTTGATTTGGACCACCGCTTGCCAACGCCAAAAGCTTTTCGGCAACGATCCTCGGGTGCGCCGAGTCAAAGCCACAACAGCCAACCCTCCACTTACGACAAATCCAAAAATAGCGGTGGCGATGTGTCCGTATAACAACAACGTATTAATCAAGACGTTTCCCCCACCTCCTTTAGTGATTCACGCGAAAAAAGAGGGCGCCGATCTCAACGGTCGCCCACCATAATCATTTACGGTGATTATGTTTCCCATGGCGCAATGGGGCAAGTACACCCATCGCGACAAAGGTACCCAGCAAGATGCCAATAACACCGACCATCATAATAACCCCGTTTAATTGCTCAAACCCAATGCTCAAGGTACCGAAGCCCAAAATACCTAGCACACTGCCCACGATCATGCGAAGCATGGCCAGCCATCTTCTGGGGCTAGGACGAGCGGGCACTCCGAGCACCTCCCTTGATCGCCAGTTTGATCTGACGGCTCCTGATGCTCCTGATGATACCGCTTCCAAATCAGGCGGTAAACCCCCGCCCGTTTGGGCCCCTGGATTCCATGCCGGAATCCAGGGTGTTATTGCCAACAGCAGCCAGACCAGTAATCCTAAACTGAGGGCAATCGCATCGTTGGCAGGTGAATTGGTCGCAAATGGCCATTGATAAATCCAAATCGGGATCGCGTCATCCACCATGCCCCTGGATATCCTTTGCCGCTGGATGAATAATTCCCCACTGAGTACCTTCCAACCGCAATGGACCTACTGCGTCATGAACTGACGCACCTTGTAAAAACAGCAGATTATTTTGGTTGTCAAAACATGTTACCACCGCAGAGTTGCGAATGAGGGATCCTGCCATGAGACCACTACGCCCAAGATTTAAGGTGTCAGCCATCAGTGGTGCCAAGCGTCCATATTTTCCGGAGGGTAGTATGACCTTCCCATTTCGTTGATAAGCATGTCCAAGTGCCAGCGAAAACTAGCTTTCCCAAAAATCTTGCCTGGATCCGAAAGCATGTGTAAATGTCGTGAGAGGCGGGCGAATAGCCGGGTTGACGGTGCCCGCCATAGCCAACCGAAGTCCTGGGGCATCCCCGCCCTCAAGGGCGGGCCTTTGCCGGCACTATATAGGGTAAAAAATTTTAATCTTTCACTCGACGCCTAGGATTTTTTGTAGGATAGGGAAGTATGTGAATTAGCGTAATCAAGGTGTAGCTATGCGAGATTCGTGGCGAATAGATTATTTCTGCGGGCCAAGAAGGCCAACATGCAACGTCCAACCGCAACCCTTTCCCCACAAACAAGAGAACCAGATGGGGTGGAGTTTGAGACCTGGATTAATGCGTATGGGCGCCACCTGCGGTAGGATTGGTCTTTAAGGGAAACGGCGCAACTATTCATGGAAATAGTATGATGCCTTCATAGCCATATATACGCAATTTGGAGGTTGAATCCGATGTCGACAATCGTCACGGTAACGGGACCCGTTTCCTCGGAGTCTTTAGGGGTGGTCTTGCCTCATGAACATACCTTTTTGGATCTTAGCTGCCTCTGGCATGCTCCCCGCGATTCGGGGCGTCAATGGCTCATAGATGAGCCAGTTAGTAATGACATCTACACAATTTTGAGCGAGGACCCATACCATTCTAAAGACAACTTGCATTTGGATGATGAGGATGCGGTGGCGGAGGAGTTAATCTCTTTTCGCGAAGCGGGCGGGAACGCGGTGATTGACCTTTCTACCTTGACGATTGGTCCCTATCCGCAAGAACTGCGCGACCTGTCCGCGCGAACGGGACTTCACATTGTTGCAGGAACAGGCTTTTACGTCCAGCGGGCTCACCCCACATGGGTGCACGATGCCTCTTGGGAGCAGCTCTACGAACACATGCTGCGGGCTCTCAGGGACGGAATTAAAGGAAGCAATATTCGGGCCGGCATTATCGGCGAACTGGGAACCAGTTCGCCTGTTCACCCCGATGAAATGAAGGTCTTGAGGGCGGCGGCAGCCGTGCAGCGACAGTACCCTGTCGGGATAAATGTCCATCTATCCATCTTTGCCTCGGAAGGATTGAAAGTACTTGATGCGTTGGAGGCGTATGGGGCGGATCTGTCGCGGGTGGCATTAAGCCACATTGACGAGAACCTCGATCTCCCGTATCACTTGGCACTGGCTGAACGAGGCGTTTTTATGGAATTTGACACTTGGGGTTCGGAGTGCCGATTTCAGGATTCCAACACGCGCGAACCCACCGATGATGAGCGGATGGTGGCTTTTCAAGAGTTGGCAGAGCGAGGGTACATGGCGCAATTGCTCCTTTCGCAGGATGTGTGTACCAAAATGCAGTGGCATCGCCACGGAGGCCGGGGATATGATCATATTTTGCGGTTGATTGTTCCCCGTCTTCGCCAATCCGGGTTTTCCGGCGGTGACATTGAGCAAATGATGGTTGTGAATCCTGTGCGGTTGCTCGCGGGGGATTGGGAATCCTCCGCCTCATAGGAAAGTGGGTGGGAGAGTTCGGCATGGATGAAGAAGCGCAAGTGGCTCGCCGGGTTGGCCTTGGATTAAGCCGAACCGATTCTATTGCGAATGATACCAGCGGTGAACTCTTCTTGGCATTCAGTACGGCCGCGCCTGAGGGCTATGCCCGGCTGGCCTCCGCAAACGGCATGCTAACCGGGCGGAACACCGAATCTGGGTCGCCCATGAGTCGGATTTTAGATGCCGTCGCGGAAGCGACCGAAGAGGCCGTTTGGAATGCATTGCTCGAAACCCCAACGGTCCGTGGAGTGGACGGGCACATTCTCGCCGGATTTCGGGATTAGATAACCAGCCAAGCGCTGCACCTTAGGTCATGGAGGGTTGCTCGCGTTTGAACGCTTGCATTCGAGGGATTGGATAAAATAACGCGGTAACGCACGGTTTCCCGTACCCAAACCATTTGCCAACGTGTCTATGTCTTCTACGGGGTGGTTATTTAATGTGTTTTTGGCGGAATTACGAGCACGAAGGCCCGCGAAAGAAGCCAGATGGTCCAGTGTCTAGGCGCGGCCTCCTTTCGGCCAGGCTGCCAGTACATCTCCACCAGAGGATTCACGGCAATGCTCTCCCTGGGGAGCCAGCGAAGCCCGCGTATACGAGAATAATCCGCGGTGCCTAAAAACACCCATGAAAGGAAATCCTCCTCCGGCAGGGTTCAAAGACCCCGTCCGGCCAGGGTTGACAGTCCTCCACATTCTCCCGTCGGGGTTCACCCGGATTCGCCACTACGGGTTCCTGAGTCCCCGGAACAAATCCACCCAACTGGTCCGAAGCTCCCACCCTCCACGCCGATCCTCTCGGATGTGGTCTTGCTCCAACAGCGCTTTCGGTGGCGATGTCACGCTGTGCCCCGCCAGTGGACAGGGACACTGGCAACCGATTCGGGGCGGCCCTGATCGAGGTTCCCAGTGCATGGCGCGGTGCAGAAAGCCCCTGACGTGGACGACGTGGACAGGGGGAAGATCTGTGCCTCTGGATCTGGTTCGAAGAGTCCGCGGCCCCTCCCCGTGTCGGCCGATTACACCGACGTGGCGGAAAAGATTGCCCATAGTTCCTGCGGTTTAGTCCAATAGAGTTATCCGAAGGCTCGGAGTCTACCACACTCTATACCTTCTTTTGTCGTTCGGCCTTCAGATAACTCTCTCTTTTTATGACAAGCTGAGCATTATGGAAAGTTACCGTGGCAAATGCGCATAGGACGCCATTTTTTACTAAAGTTCTTGACATAACGTTTCGGTGAGTAGGTACCCACTCGGAATATTATAAATCTCCGTTGATTAAAAACCGGTAATGCTGTGGGTATCGCTAGTAGTAGAGTAATGGATCCCACTGGCCATGTCAGAGACCTTGGCCACCACGTCAGGCGTCGCTGAACAACACGCGACACAAATGCAGCATCATGAAAAAGAGAAAGGCCTGGACACTCCAAAAATCACGTTGGGGCAAAAACCGGTTAATGATCTTAAGAACAGGATTAGGGTAGGGGTCCGTTCACTCTGGCTGTGGCGAAGGTAGTGGCATCATATTGCTCATGCCGATAGCACTTCTTTAATCATCCCGGAGCCTTATTGTCTCTGCAATTGCTCTAAAATCGGAGTGATGCTGAGTCGGTCCCAAACGTCCTCTCCGCGGCAATATGCTCGTACCACATCAGCAAACATCGTCGCATAACGTTCAAACCACATTTCCCCATAATGCGCTTTAGCATCAGCCGGGTAGCCAACGTAGCCGAGACCCGTACCGAAATCGCGCAATGATCGTAACTGGGCCATCGATTCGAACGACAATGGAGCGTCCTCTAAGGACGCAGTCATTTGGATTTTAACCAGTTCCGGCCGAATGTACAAAATGTTTGACGTTTCCATCAATCCGGCGTGCACATCCCCTGGCTTCCCATACCCAAATAACTGTTCGGCTTGTCCAGATGCCACGTCTTGCAAAGGAAACCGTTCATAGCCATTAATATAGCGAGCCCCAAACTCTTGATTGATGGCCGTACACACCCGTTGCGTTGTCTCGATAAAGGGCGGATCAATGTGAGAGGACACTAACACAGCCTGAGTCAAGCCATTGCCGGCGTAAGCACTCAAAATGTCTTTGAGAAAATCATGATAATGTTTTTTCCGAATAGTTTCCCATGCTGCTCCGCCGCACCCCGCCGCATGAAAAGTTCCTTTATTCTGTCTGCTTGACTGCTGCTCTCAGCAGGGTTCAGGGTGGTTGGTGTCGAATCCTTGGTTGCGCTCCCATG
>JAJZZP010000026.1 GCA_021797515.1 Bacillota bacterium
CGCCAACTTGAACAGGATGGTCCTCCTCCAAGGGGTTTGTTACTCCCCACACCTTCGACAGAGGGACCACCCATTCCTTTGCGTGAATATTCCGCCTATTTACCAAACAAAACTGGGGATGGGTCAGGACGAGATCTGGGGAT
Source organism: Bacillota bacterium (assembly GCA_021797515.1). Taxonomy (GTDB): domain Bacteria; phylum Bacillota; class Sulfobacillia; order Sulfobacillales; family Sulfobacillaceae; genus Sulfobacillus_C. The sequence continues at coordinate 144 of JAJZZP010000026.1, forward strand.
TTAGGGAGATACCGACGGGAATGTATTCGCGCAGACCGCTGGTGGTTGTCTGATCATGGTCCATAGCCTCGTTGGTGCAGGTATTGAATAAGGCCAGATGCAATGGCCTGGGCCAGGGTACGTTGATAGGAGGGGGTGATGAGCTGTGCGCTGTCCCGGGAATGGCTAAGAAACCCGATTTCGATGTTGACCGCAGGCACTTCGGCTTCTTCAAGCACTAATTGGTTGATGGGACGCGGCGGACGATTATACCCCATTAAACTATGGATGGATTGGGATACTGTTATCGCCAATTGCGAGGATGCGGCCGAATGAGTGTCATAATAGACAATGGGTCCTTGCATGGTGCGGGTAGGTTCGATATTGCTGTGAATCGTTATAAAAAGGGTCGCGTGATGCTGTTTGGCAAACCGGCTGCGCGCTAATAAGTCATTTTTTACAGAATAGGGCCCACTACGATTGACGGCTTGATCGCTGGCTCTCGTTAGATAGACAGTAACACCGCGTTCACGCAAATCACTGCTCAACGCTAGGGAGACAGCAAGATTTACCTGCTTTTCCCATACCCCCGTAATGCCAATTGCCCCCGGATCTCGCCCTCCGTGACCTGGATCAATAACCACAATAGAATTCGGGGAAACCACCGTTGATGTAACGGGATGCCTGCTGATTATTGTCCACCAGAAAGCGCTAGCTAGGATTAAGGTTGCCATCACTTCAACCAAGATGGTTCGACGCGTTTTCACACCTTCTCCCGATAAACTTTAATGCATGGTATGCAACAGATGGAAGGACAAGACCAACACCAACACCAACACGCCCTCACTGCGATGTTTAATGCCGGGGAAATGGCTGGGAGTGTTTTGTGGCGCAGGTAAACTCCTCTATGACTAGAGCAATGTGGCCCGTTAGGGACGAAACAGTGTTCATCAATATTTCCTACGGTTATCCAATGATGTAAAATCGAGATATGGCATGACAATTAGGGGGTATTCTTGAATCCACAAGGTTTTGGGCGAAATTTTAGACCAAGAAACGACGCATGGGTTGTCAACGCAGTCGTGCCGCCGACTGGAGGCGGTGAAAGTGCGGGCCGACAAGACACCGGACCAATCAATTTGAAAGGAATGCACTGATTGGCCCATGTGGGTGGCGCTGTTCGGGTTGGTGCAGGATAGAATGGCTTTTGCCGCGACAGCACCCATATCTCTCAATCGTGTGCTCTGGGTAAAAAGAGGTTACGCAGTCTCTTGAAAAATACCAATTGCAGGGAAAAATCGTCCGACAAAACTCCGATTTCGGATTGATTCTTCAAGAGGACATCGTAGACCGAAGCATCAACATAGGTATTTCTGCAGGAGGCTTGGTGATGATTTGGGCCCACAAAATCGCATGGGTTCCCAACAAGGCCCAGGAGTCCTATTTCCGCGCGGCGACTGGAGTGGTACGGGTTGCCTACAACTGGGCATTAAGCGCAGGGCAAAATCCGGGATGGCGGACTATCCGACGGTTAAGAAGAAGGACCGTCACGACAGCTTCACGCTCACGTAGGATCAGTTCGCGATCAAAGGATCGCCAGTGTTTATTCCCAAACTGGGCTGGGTGCGAATGCACGAACCGTTGTGCTTGACGGGCAAAGTGCAGGAAGGTACCCTTTCTCGGACTACCGATCGCTGGTTTCTGAGTGCCCCCGGTCGAGATCCCGGATCCGCCTGCTGTCGGCCGCAAAAACCCAGCGGTGAGCGGGCTGGACTGGGGCATCGCGGCGCTCGCCGCGCTTTCAACCGGCGAGAAGGTCGTGGGGACCCAAAATCTATCCGGCCGCTCAAAAAAAGTGATTGCGGATAGGGGCGCTGGCAAATTCCGTCGTCAATTGGAATACAAAGCGGAGCAACGCGGGAAAATGGTCATCGTCGTGGACCGTTGGTATCCCAGCTGCAAAACCGGTTCGGACGGCGGCTATAAGATTCCGAAAGTGCCCTTAAGTGTGCGGGCATGGACATACCCGCAGTGCCAGGCACCGCATGACCGCGACATCAACCCGGCGAGTAATTGGCAGAAAGTGGCCGAGAGTTCGGTCAGCGGCTCCTCACCCGTTTCTACGTAAACGCGGAACGGCTCGGTGAAGAACTTGTGGAGCGCCCTGCGGTGGATGACTGTCCAATGGCCCTAAAAAGCCGTGGCATGATCAAGCAAGACGGTGGCGTCAAATTTGGTCTGGAATGATCGGAAATGGATAAATTTATCAGAACGGTTTTTACACTATCAGCTAAAGTGATAAAGCTGTCCGATAACTGAGGCTGATTTTCGGCAACGCGAAAGGGGGGGACGGTAATGGTGGAGATTTTGAGAACCCACGGGTGTACGGTGCAGAAATTGCCGGAAGGTGGGTGGCAGGTAAATCTTTTGCCTGAGTTGGGGGAAGATAACCATCCTGATGTATACATTAGTTTGGAGTCTAATTTATTAAATTCGGGGATTTCTCCCTTAACTCCTCTTCGGTGGCAGTCTCGGGAATGCCAAGCACATAACATTTGTCAGGATCAGCGTAACTACCTGCATTTGCGATTTGCCAATGGGGAAATGGAGACGATTGCAGACCGGGTTCTTGCATTGGAAGGCGGATTCAATTTTCGCGATCTTGGAGGATACCGAACTCAAACTGGGCAAATGGTGCGTTGGGGAACACTTTACCGCTCCGCTCGGTTAAGTCGCTTAACCCAACAGGACCAGGCTTATATCCGAAAACTAGAGATACACACGATTTGTGACCTGAGAAGTTCTGCTGAGGCAGAAAAAGATCCTACTCCTGGGGATTTAGCCAAACAAATGCGGCATCTCCCCCTCAATTTGAGCACCAACCGGGGATCCCGGAATACCTCGCACACGGATGATGTGGCGGACCAAGCCTTGGTTCTTTCTTCGGTGAGAGATCGTTACCGGGCGTTTACTCAATCTAAAGAGGCCCATGCCGAATTCTTTCACATTTTGCTTGATCCGGAGTCAGGCCCTATCCTCTTCCACTGCACGGCAGGGAAAGATCGTACTGGGGTGACGGCGGCTCTATTGCTATGGGCCCTAGGTGTTTCCTGGGATTTCATCGTGCAAGATTTTGAGATATCCAATCAATTCACGAACCAACTAGTGCAATTAATCGCGCCCAATGACAGTGAAGTGGATGCCTCCCACCCGTTGTGGCCGCTGACCTATGCATATCCAGAAAATCTCAAGGCAGCAATCGAAGCCATACTGGCTGAATACGGAAACTTGGATAACTTTTTCCTTAAAGGGCTGCAACTTGGTCCGGGATGGAAAGGGGCTCTGCGCGACAAATATCTGCTACCTTAGCCGACCGCGTACTGTTGGTGCCGAATGGGGCTAGAGGGGAATCATTTACCCGGCATTTCTGTGCCATGATTTTTATTTCTCTGGCGTGAGTGCTTGCCATTTTGTACGACATTTCCTCGGATTTCGATCAAAATTAAAGAATTGCTACGTGGTGGTAGTGGTTGAATCCGTGTTGGTACGTTTCCTTCCATCGGCGGGTACTCCACAAATCGGGTGCAGAAGTTCGTACACTACTAAATCCTGGGCTGCCGCACGTCGCCATGAGGGGCCGGACGAGTTATGTGATAGGGTGCGCATGAGAGTAATCAATTGGGTAAATGCCATGCGTACTCGCAACAGTATTCGCCTCCCCACATGAAGGTGCGATGAGTTCAAGACCCCAATGCCCGAGTCACGCTAAGTGAACTACTGACTCGTGACCAAGCCGATCGGGTGAACGATGTCTTAAAGTTTCGCACTCTGGGTTACATCTTCAACGTATCCATTATCCATGTGCGAATGGCGTAGAACTCCTCTTCCGCTTCATCGAGATTGTCGTCGCCATGGGTAATCATGTTGCTTAAAACGATGCGTTCCACTTGATCCACAAAGTCTAGCATCGTATTCCGATCTTCTCTCGTGTGGCAGTCAGGGAGAACGGTTTGAATGAATGCATGCATGGTGGTACCTTCAGAAGCAGCTAGGTAATATTGTTCGACCAATTCGTCAGCCGTCATTTTAGGATGATTTTCCTCCTGAAGTTAACACTTTTTTTAAGACCATGACAGATTGCTCCCGAGCCTGGCCGATATAGGTTCCGTATCCAATGTCTAAAGAACTGCCTGGCCCTGCTGCTAAATGCGGTAAAGGCGGCCAATCCGGTGGCGCATTTAAGGATTGGGTGGGCCACGTGGAAGCCGGCGCAGGATAAGGATCTTTGGGCCATTGCCATTGCGTTAAGGGGAAATTAGGTCGCCATAGCGTTAGATGGTGCGGGCCGGCAATCCAAATTCCATTGTTGGGCCCGGATATTGCGGATAAGGGGGTAACGGCTAGTGCAGTGATCCAGTCAATGCCCCCCTGTGATTTAACGATGCCAATATTGCCATTGGCATCAATAATCCAGGTGCCTAGTGTCGACTGCCCCATAGCGACAAAGAAATCGCCCGAAGACAAGATAGCCGCAGAATTCCAAGTGCCGGTAGCCACGTTGAACTGCCAGAGTTGAGAGGACGTCAAGAGCCAGATGTGGTTAGGAGTTGAACCAAAAGCCAGGTCGATCGGTGTTTGGGTTGAAGGCAAAGAAAATGCTGATACGGTTTTGGTGGCCACATTCATTACCCGCAGCGCGGCGGTTCCGCTAAACGAGAGCCGCACCGATGCTGTCCAAACACCATCGGTTACGGTGGGGCCGGGGATGGCATACGCGCCGGGAACAAACGAGCCGTTCGCGGTCCAGCCGCCGATATAGCCCCAGTGTCGGTACCAGACGGTATGGGCCCCGCTGACAACCAGATCAACTTGAGACCAGAAAGACGACTGGGTCTGGGTTAGCGTTTTAGGTTCGGAGTCTGGCGGAAACTCGGGATTGATCGCAGGGACGGAAGACCAGTCAGACTGGCCAGAGGCGGGATCCAACCATCCGATTACATCGGCATCAGCCAACGGATTGCCAGTGCCGTAGTAAATGCGGCCATGGGGACCTGACATTACAGAACTAATGGAGGTGCCTTCGTTGAGCAGCACTTCGGGACCTACAGTTACGGGGTACCAGGTCAGTGTGGTTTTATCTTCTCGAATCGGCCGTAGAGCTACTGGAGGAGTGCTTTTGACTGGAATGGCGTTTAAACCACATCCAGCAGTCAACCACAACAAACCGACACTCACAAACCATGAGACACTTTTCATCCAGCCGCGCGGGAAGCCTCGGCCATCAGGTCGGGGAGGGGTGGTGCGGCAGACGGTGTTTGCCCCATTCTCGCTGCTCCTTTCTCCGCTGCTATTTTGGTGAACCTTACCTGCCGTCAGTTGGCTGAGTTCGCATACCAATGCGACGAAAGAGATCTATCGCTGCGGCCCGTCCTCCTATATAAAAAAAGGGGGGACTGCTACATCATAACCGCGTGGAGTAGAGACGGCAAAATACCAGTCATGACAAGAGTGAGGACTATACCCGCTAAGAATCCAGCAACGATGATATGAGACAGGTCTTTATCTTCGGGAACCATTAGGCATTCGCCTCCTGCATTTCATTATACCACTTGAGATGATGCTACCGATTGAACCTGGCAGAAGTGCACCGCCAATCGGTTAGGTATGTCATTCTTAAATCTGCTGATACTAGCTACAGAGGTGACTGAATCTATGGTAAGACGATGGTGGGGATTCGTAGTGGCATGCGGTCTGATTTTCGTGATGGCGATTAATTCTAGTGTGTATGCCATGGGACAGAGCTGCGTAACGTTGGGTGACAATCTATCGCCAGGTCAACGGCAGCAAATGCTGAACTACTTTGGAGTAACGTCGTCTACTGTCACCGTGATTACCGTTAATAACCAGGAAGAGCACCAATTGCTCGGTGGCATTGCACCTTCCTATCAAATCGGCACGCGCTCCATTTCGTCTTCATATGTGGTGCCAGAGTCCCTTGGGTATGGGATACGGGTAGCGACCTACAACATTACCTGGGTAACCCCAGCCATGTATGCAAACGCACTGGCGACGGCTGGGGTTAAAAACGCAAGAGTGGTGGCTGCGGCACCTTTTGGGGTTTCCGGAACCGCTGCCCTAGCGGGTATTTTAATCGCCTATCAAAAAGCCAGGGGAGTTCAGTTATCGCCGCAACGCACTCGTACTGCAGCTCGGGAAATGGTGGTCACGGGAAATCTTGGTGATGCAATCCATAACAAGCAAAAGGCCGCCGAGCTCATTTTGCTAGTAAAACAGGAGGTGGTGCACCAAGATCTAAAATCACCGCAACAAATTCGCTCTGTGGTAATCGAAATGGCGAATCGCCTCAACATTCGGTTAACGTCCCCGCAGATCAATCAAATCACAGGTTTAATGGTGCAATTAGGAACACTGTCCATTTCATATCAAAGTTTTAGTCGCCAATTATCGGGTATTGAGCAAGATCTCCGGGCTAACCAGCCTTTTTGGACCCAATTGCTCGCCTGGTGGAATAATTTATGGCAGCGTATATTTGGGCTCATTCATGTGTCCTGGATTGACCTTAAACAGATTTTTGCCTAGAATTCCACATGTATCCGGCACTGTCGAAATTAGGATTACTGAAGGAGTTCCGTTGCGCCATGATGATTTACGACTCGCTGACTCGGCAAAAACGACCGTTTGAGCCCATTGTTCCAGGCCACGTCTCGATTTATGTGTGCGGCGTGACTCCATATGCCGAAAGTCATTTGGGCCATGCCCGTCCAGCCGTATTGTGGGATGTAATTAAGCGATATTTTATACGACGAGGGTATCTAGTCCACCATGTGCAAAATTTTACCGACATTGACGACAAGATTGTTGCCCGTGCCCAAGAATTGGGGATTTCGGTGACCGACTTGGCCGAGCGTCATATGAAGGAATACACCGATGCGATGAACCAGTTGCGGGTGCTGCCCCCAGATTATGCACCGCGAGTGACAGAAAACGTGGCACCCATTAACCAATTTATTGAGGAATTGATAAACAAAGGCAAAGCGTACGCCACCCCTGCGGGAGACGTCTATTTTCGCGTCAATCAGTCTCCGGGTTATGGCAGACTATCAGGACGCCAAGTGGAGGATCAGCGGGTGGGTGTTCGGATCGAAGCGTCGGAAGGCAAAGAACACCCGGCGGATTTTGCCTTATGGAAGTCGTCGACAGCAGGTGAGCCGGGATTTCCAAGCCCGTGGGGCCTCGGGCGTCCTGGATGGCACATTGAATGTTCTGTGATGGCTTCTAGATATTTAGGATCCCAATTTGATTTTCATGGGGGCGGCATCGACCTTATTTTCCCCCATCATGAAAATGAATTGGCACAATCTGAAGCCTATTGGGGCGTTTCTCCTGCTCGTTGCTGGGTCCACAACGGCCTTATTACTCAGGGTAGCATTAAAATGTCAAAGTCTCTGGGAAATGGCATTAGTCTTAAAGAATTGTTGGACCGTGTTCCGCCCATGGCACTTCGAACCTATTTGTTGAGTGTACACTATCGTAATCCGTTGGATTTTTCGCAAAATGCCTTGTTAGACTGGTCTCGAGGAATAGCTCGGGTGTGGGACTTGTATGAACAGGTGAAAGATGTGGGATCGCCCTCGGAACGGTTGGATCAGCCGTGGGCAAAGCGTTTGGAGAGTTTTGAGGAACGGTTGTTAGGTACTCTGAATGATGATTTTAACACCGCCCGCGCCTTGGCGGAGATCTACGAGATGGTGCGCGATGTGCATCAGGGCGAAGCGTCAGGTCACGCGGCTACGGCCTATGGGTTGGCGCGGATCAATTTATTGAAGGCGGACCAGGTACTAGGGATTTTGCCGTTGTCAGCTACTAGTAACGACCCGCTTGCACATGATGAAATGTTGGCGGCGCTGCTGTCATGGCGCCAACAGGCCCGCCAAGATAAGGATTTTAGAACTGCCGACCGGATCCGGGTAGTGCTGACCCAAGCTGGCTGGACCATCGAAGATACCCCCAAGGGTTCACGGGTAGTGACCAAGGAGGACTTATGAAAGACAGACGCGAATTTTCTCGGGCATCGCGAACTCATCGCAACGATTTCGCAGCGCCATCTTCGGATGAAGTCCTCCTTGGCAGGCATCCGGTTCGCGAAGCTCTCAGAACGCGACGCCCTATGAGTCGGATTTTGGTGCAGGACGGGACCCTGCAAGGAAGCTTGGGAGAAATTATTAGCATGGCCCGGGCAGCCGGGGTTCCCGTCCACAAAGTTCCGAGGGTGAAGCTGGAACAGATTGCTGGAGACATGCCACACCAGGGTATTGCAGCATATGTGGCGGTGCGCAATCTATTATCTATGAGGGATGCAGACAGATTGATAGGCCTAGCGGAAGAACCATTAGTGTTTATCCTGGACGGGATCCAAGACCCCCATAACCTGGGGGCCATTTTACGGGTGGCTAATGCGGTTGCATGCACCGTGGTGATAATTCCTGAACGTGGTGCGGTAGGACTTACGGCTACAGTTGCTAGAGCTTCCGCAGGCGCCGTGGAGTATGTTCCTGTGGCGGGAGTAACCAATATCGCGCAATCCATCTTGCATCTTAAAGAATTAGGAGTTTTTGTGTTTGCAGCGGATCCGGGAGCTTCAACACGGTATTATCACAATGATTGGACCGGATCGGTGGGGATTGTGATTGGGTCTGAGGGTCAGGGGGTACGTCCTTTGGTAAAACAGCGGTGTGACGGGATGGTGTCTCTTCCTATGATGGGGCAAGTTGGTTCATTAAATGCAGCGGCAGCCGCCGCGGTTTTGGGGTTTGAGGTTCTGCGTCAACGCAGCGATCGGTAACTATGCTACTTGGAGTTGTCGAACACCATCAGATTATATGCCAAATTCTGGGGCGTAGAATGTGGTGATGTCTCTTTCTGGATGGCCAATCCTTCTCGAAAGTAACTATTCAGGTACCCCCTAGAGAAGGCGATTCAGCCATTTGACGGAATTTTGGTTCGAGGCATGTTGGGTCACGGAGATGGCCTGCGGCCATCTCCGTCATCTTGTCATATCGGTCG
>JAJZZP010000114.1 GCA_021797515.1 Bacillota bacterium
TGCTCCGGTTATCCGCGGGTGGGGAGCGTATTTTGCCATCAGCCATGCAGGACCGCTATTCGGGCGTCTAGACCCGTGGATACGCGAGCGTTTGCGAGCCTTTGTGAGCAAACGTTGGAACCGGAGTGCAGCCCTTGACCGCGAATGGCCCAACCCACGGTTTTTCGACCTCGGCTTACCTTCCTTAATCGTCATGCGCCAAAAGGTGCGCAGGACTCTTCCTCGCCCCTAGTACGGGGCAACTATTGTCGGAGAGCCGGATGTGGGAAAACCACGAGTCCGGTTCGATGAGGGGACGGACCCCGTAAGGGGTCCTCCTACTCTACGGCGTGCCCAGAGATGACAACGCAAGGGGCACGCGAATATTCCCTGTCGCCAGTTCCCGCTCCCCTCGTTTGGCCACGATTTCCCACTCGGCCGCGGAACAGCGTCAGGCGCCACGGTCGTGGCGGAATCCGGACGCCCAAAGCGCGGAGACAGCAGTTTCAAAACCATCAAATATGGTAAAAACTGGAGATCCCTCAGCTTTCAGCCCCTCGACGGTGCGGTGTGGTTTGAGGCGGGCGTGCAGGCCACCGATGTTACTTATGTGTTTTTTGCGTCGCGCTGACGAAGAATGTTCCGCTGAATTTTGCCAGTAGTCGTCGTAGGTAACTCATCGACGTATTCAATTTCCCTCGGATATTCATAAGCCCCGAGATGGGTGCGCACGAGTTCTTGAAGTGTGAGCGCTAACTCCGCGACATCTGTCTCCTGAGGATGGCGCAGTACGATAAAGGCTTTGACGATCTCGCCTCGCACCGTGTCGGGTTTACCAATCACGGCTGCCATGGAGACCGCCGGGTGGCTTAACAACACCTGCTCAATTTCTGTCGGGCCGATGCGGTACCCGGATGAGTTGATCAGATCATCAGAGCGTCCCACAAAATAAAAAAATCCCTGTTCATCTTGGCGAGCCAAATCCCCCGTATGAATGAACCCGTTGCGGGTTTTGTCTGCTGTTGCCTCGGGGCGGTTCCAATACCCTAAAAACGCGACAGGGTCTGACGCATCGACACAAATTTCTCCAACTTGGCCCGGTAATACCAAAGAACCATCTTGGTGTCGCACTGATATCTCGTGACCATATACCGGAAGTCCCATCGATCCCCTCTGAGGCTCGAACACATCTGGAGCATTTCCGATAAGCAAATTGGCTTCGGTCTGACCGTAAAACTCTGCCGGAGTGACGGAAAACGTGGAATGAATCCATTCCCATAAGTCTTGCCCTAGCGATTCACCTCCACTGGCTAAGGTACGTAGGGAAATCTCTGGCACAGCATGATCGAGAAAGTTGCGAAGCATACGTAACGCAGTCGGAGGGAAGAATACGTTGCGAATTGGCAATCGCCGCATAAGATCTATAATTACATCCGGTTCAAATTTGCGAGCGCGAAAAGCGACCACTGGAACCCCAAAATATAGGCTTGGAAGCAAGACATCAAGCAAACCCCCAATCCATGCCCAGTCCGCAGGTGTCCACAACAGATCTCGCGGTTGGGGGAAATGTTGGTGCGGCATTACTACACCGGGCAAATGCCCCCATAAAACGCGGTGGCCGTGTAAAGCACCTTTTGGAGTCCCTGTTGTTCCCGACGTGTAAATTATCATTGCGGGATCATCCTTACCAGTTTCCTCCGGAATCAGTGTATTTTGCGCCTCATAAAGGCGACTCCAGGATGTAACTTCTGAAGTCTCTGATTCAACGGCGCTGGTGAGGATTATGTGTTCTACGGTCGACCATCGACTGCGCAGGGTGCTCAGTCGGGGCCAATATAGGCCATCGGCAATGAGCACGCGTACACTCGCGTCGTTTAATCGGTAGGTCAGTGCATCATCCCCAAATAAGGTGAATAGAGGGACCGCAATCGCGCCGATGCGATAAGTGGCAAGGTGCGCCACAACTAATTCCACGCTTTGGGAACAGAAGATGCCCACGCGGTCCCTCCGACCAACTCCTAAGTGATGCATCAGGTTACTTAAGCGATTCGCCAGATCCTTGAGGTCTCCAAACGTGTACGAATGTACCGTCAGATCATCGTCGACGTCGTAGATGGCAATCTGGTTTGACGAGTGTCTTTCCAAAATTGCGGTGCCGATGTTGCAATGGGGAGGCAATTGCCATCGAAAGGCGTCCCTCTCAGCATAATAAGTCGCTAGTGTCATCAGTTGTTGCTCCCTTCTATGGTATTTTGCCACGCCGCCGGGAACTGCTGAGTATGTTCTCCTAACTCGGGGGGCGGCAATACAGTGCCTCCGTCGCTGAGCCATGGGGACGTGGGCCACGTCAACTGGCCTAACAAGCGGTGGTAGGCACTGAGTTTCGGGATAGGGCTGTTGCTCCATGCTTTGGCGGCTTGGTCAACAGAGTTCACCAGAGCAACAGGAAGTCCTCTGGATACAAATAAAGCATGCCAGTGGGCCGCTGGATGTTGCGATAATTTGGCTTCGATGGCTGTTTTCAAAGCAGATCTGTGCAAAACCCGATCTTCATTAGTTCGCCATTCATCTCGGTCGACCCATTGCGGCTCTCCCAAGGTTTCGGCTAGACGTTGGAAAGCTGTATCATCGATGGCTCCAAGGATAATGGGGCGATCTTGAGTTCGAAATGCTTCATAAGGTGCAATACTAGCGTGTGCGGAGCCAGATCGCGGGTAGATTGCCCCAGCCCTAAGGTAGAGAAGCCAGGGGTGGGTCATCATCAAATCGGCGGTTTCTTCTAGGCTGACCATGATGGCACCACCTCTTCCAGTTTTTTCGCGACGATACAGCATTGAGGCAATTTGCGCAACAGCAAAAGCCCCGGTCATCATGTCAATGGCTGCGATGCCCAAGCGCACCGGATCGTCGCCAGCTTCGGAACCGGTAATCGCCATTAATCCAGATTCGGCTTCCAGTAAAACTTCTACACCGGGGCGGTTGGCATTATGGCTATCCGCACGATAACCTTTGATGGAACAATAAATAAGCCGAGGGTTTTCCGCGAGCAGGGTGTCAGCGTCTAAACCCCATTGTGCCATCCAGCCTGGACGAAAGTTTTCTACCAGAACATCTGCAGACCCCAGCAATTTCTTCACGCTGCACCGATCTTTTGGATCGTGCAAATCCCAGGCGACGCTGCGCTTGCCGCGGTTAAAGGCGGCAAAATACAGGCTTTCCCCGTAAACAAAGGGAGGTCCCCATTGTCTCGTTGGGTCGCCAGTCTGAGGTTTTTCAATTTTGACTACATCAGCCCCGGCATCGGCTAGGAGCATTGTAGCAAAAGGGCCAGAGAGCACTTGGGTGAAATCGACAACGCGAAGCCCCTTAAAGAGTGCAGTGAATGCCATGGTATCCTCCTCGGTACGGTCGTGCTTGATGACCAAACAGACGCTGTTTACGGCAGAACCCTGAAGTGGTTCATGAAGCCAGTGGTGCAATCCTCGGCCTTTAGATCTGGGTAGGATGTCCACTGGCATTTCTTACGTATCACCTACAGCAAGGTGGAGATCACCCGATGATTAGGTTGACGGCTCAACCGAAGGTGCGGAGTCGACTTCTGCTTGGGGATGACCCAGGGCGACGACAGCTTCCACAGCCGGATCCAAGCGTTCAGTAGGCGTGATTAACGATACGACCACGTAGCCAACTAAGGACGCCGCCATGACCACGGCGATACCAAAAAAACCGCCAGGGTTCCAATTAGCAATGGTCACCCAAGTACCTCCCACAATGCCAATAAATCCGGAGGCGAGAACACCCCACCCAGTTCCGCGACGCCAATTCAACCCTATCGCAACAGAGGGCAAGAAAACTGCAGCCAAGAGTCCCCATGCTTCTGTCCCGGCAATCCCAATCAGGCTGGATCGAGCATATGTGACCCAGAGCGCGATACCAATAAGAAGAAATGTCCACAGACGCCCCCAAAGCAGAGCGCGACGGTCTGAAAAGCGTTTACCCAACACCCCTCCCATGAAATCGCGCGTGATGGCGGCGGAAGCAATGTTGGAGAATCCATTGACAGTAGCCATAGACGCGGCGATGAGTGCGGTAAAAACGATACCACTAAGCCACGTGGGGATAAAATGGATAAAAAAGAACGGTGCGGCATAATCGGGGTTTGATAGTAAGGGTGCCCGATGCTGCACGGTCAAAGCCGCGAGCCCGAGACCGCTAAAAATCATAAAAGCCGCCAGTGAGTAGGTAATCCCATTACCTAGTGCTTGATAACGGGTGTTGGAGGCTTTTTTGTGGACGTAGTACTTCGCCAATAATTGTGGTTGTCCAGCCCCGCCAAGGCCAAACTCAAAAGCCCATGCAATTGCCGCCCCAATGCCTAAACCTGCGGTGCCTGCAGGCCACCAGGGCGCGGCATGATAGGCCCATGTGCCTTTAGCATGTGCTAACACCGAAAGAATATGAACCGGGTTTCCGACGACAATGAACACGGTGACGATTACAGTGATCCCGGCGAGCATTTCGAGCGAGAACTGGAACAAGTCCGTCCAGATTCCGGAGCGAATGCCGCCAGCAATCGTGTAGATAGCCACTATAGCAGTTCCTAAGAGTACGCCAGACCAGTACGAAACCGGTAACAGAGAGGACAATACGACGCCTAAAGCCTGGAATTCCACGGAGAGATAACCCAACATGCCGACGATAATGCCTAGAATGCCAACGATGCGCATGGCGTTGGGCATCGAAGGATAACGCAAAACCATCGCATCGGGAACCGTGTAGGCTACTCGAATCTCACCAAGTGTGCGAAGTTTGCGAGAGGCCAAATAAGCGGCCACCGCAAATCCTAAAATCGCAAATACCTGCAGGAAAAACGCCACGCCTCCGTATGCATAGGCCAAACCAGGGATTCCCACCAACCCGAAGCCGCTCATTACGGCTGCACTTCCTGAAATGATGGCGACCCAACGTGGAGCATTTCGTCCAGCAACATAATAATCGGCGAGATTGCGGGTACCGCGACTGGCCCAAAGGCCCAACGCCACCACGATAACGAAATAGATAACTACGGTGACCGCCATGCTGGCGGGTGCATGAAGGTTCATCAGGAACCCTCCTTTTGATACAGACCTTCTTCAATCCGGATGCGGTCTGACTGATAACGGCGAATCACAGCCTCCATCGCCGCATCGGGCTTGCTCGAGTGATTTAGTAACCATAGTCCGGGTAACCAATTGAAAACCAGCCAACCCAACACCATAAGAACAAATACAGTCAATCCCGGCATTTTTGTTCCTCCTTTATTATTTCTGTGCGGCTGCGTTATCGTTGGCGGTCATGAGAATAAAATAGGCTCATTAAACGCGCATGTAGGGTAGGTAACCCATGTTACGTGATGGTTTCGGCAGCGACACCCCATTATGCTGGAAATGATTTTGAGGGGGGCTCGCCGGTCTTCAACCAATCAGTTTATCGGGTATGTACCGCTGAGCGGCGTTACCACATAGTTTGCCAAGGACTTTCAACTCCGTCATCGTGTAATATTCACAAAATTTATTCAAGTTACTCGTTCATTTGGGGAATCCCAGTGTCTTCCAAGCGAGCGCAGCGATTTCCAACATGAGACGAGTGACTGGATCGTCGAATGGATCGCTTAAGACCAGGCGGAGTTTTTCAATTCGATAGCGGAGTGTATTCGGGTGAACATGTAAAGCTTTTGCAGTCTTAGCTTGGTTTTGTTCGTTGACCAAATACGCGTAAAGGGTCTCGACCCACATGGCATCTTTTCTCAAAAGTGGGCCAAGATACTGTTCGACCATTTGTTTCAATACCTGTAAGTCTGCTTGTCCAAATAGTGTTAGAAGGGGGGTAAGCGGTTTTAGCAAAGTGATTGGTTGCCGTAGGTGCGGCCCTAGCCAGTCCAACACCCGAAAAGCCTCTAATATGGCTTCACGATCCGCGGCGAACTCGCGTTCTACTTCCCCTGCGACCAGGCGGATCGATTCCGAAGACCAAACCGTCTGATTGTTGAGATGACGAATCATTTGGTGCAAAAACTCAACGTCAGGAGAGCGGCTAAAACCCACAACCCAGGCCCCGTAAACGGCAAAAAAGTCCTGGGGGGAGAATGCTGTAAGAAGACGATGAATGTCGCGCGCTGCGACTAGTCCTTCATGTTCGGGGGCGTTCATAATTTGAAGCACAAAAGGGCGGTGTGGCAATGTGGCTTGAGGCCAAACCTCACGAGCGTGACGCAACAGCACTTCGCGGGGCGGCATGGGGGTTGCCAACAATTCATCCAAGAATTCGCGCTGGTGCTGCTGTTCTGCCTTATGCAAGGCTTCGGCAACCGATCGTTGCAAAGCCCAATTTGCAGCTGCCATTTCTAATATGTTCACGATCAACGGGGTCCATGGGGTCTTCGTGCTATGCCATGTTATAAAAAACCCGTAGTTATCCTGCTCAGTGCCCAAGGGCAACACCACGAATGGATGGTGGTTAACTGCGCTGGTAGAAGAATAAACCATAGGGGCCGATAAATTCACTCCGTATCGTGATAGAAATAATAACGGCACAACACTGCCTTCGGTTAGTCCCGAATCCGGCCAGTTGGTGGTTTTGCCCAAGACCGTATAAGCATTGTCTATGACAAGAATTTCCACCGCAATTTCAGCGGCAAACTCGTTTAAGGCAACCTTCGGACTTGTACCAGTCAAGTGGACAGCGGTTAATTGTGCCATCCGTTCCACCGTCCGTTCCAACCAATGTAACTGCGCTTCCGCTTCATCCCGAACCGCCGTACTGGATTCTGCGACGGATAGCGCCGTGCGATACGACTCGGCATTATCCAGTGCTAACGCGGCAAAGTCGGCTAAAGACGATAAAATGGCAATCTGATGTGCTGTGAACTGGGCTGGCTGGCGTTTGGCGGCGAAGAGCACTCCGAGGGACTTGTTACGTACTACTAAAGGAACACCTAGAATGGCACGGATCCCTTCTTGCCGAACAATACGATCGGTTATCGGATCGTGTTCGATGCTGGACGAGTTGAGGTAATCGGCTACGGTGAGCGGTTGTTGGTTCCGCGCCACCCATCCGCCAATGCCTACACCCAACGGCAGCACGATATCAAGAAATTCCGGGTGGAGATAGCCACATGCCACCTTCATCCGTACAGTCAGGCTGATCGGATCCACCAGTGTGACATAGGCCAAGTCAGTATCTAGAAAGCGTCGTGCTCGATCAATAGTCGTTTCTAGGAGCGGTGTGGGGTTTAATTGTTCGCTCAACCGCGTGGCTGTGTCATAGAGCATGGACAGTGTCTGCGCACGAGACATAGCTTGAAAATCATCCAACAGCCCTTCCACGCGTCGTGCCACGAGTTTTATAGTGTTTTGGTTCAGGGAGTCAACAGGGAATGGACAATGCACCGATAAAGTGGCTCCGGAGTAGCTGGCAACTATTGTGTTTCCGTCAACTGTGAGTTGACGCAATACCTGAGGCTCGTCTTGCTCTGGATAATTCTCGTTCAGAGTGAGAATGCAGGTTTCGGTAGGAACATAAGTGCCGACTAATTTTGTCACAAGTGCTGGCAGATCCTCAATGTGTATGTCGCGAAGGCGTGGTGGTACTTCGGGGCCGAAATCATTGTCGGGAGTGAGGCGCAAAGACAACCCGAGAATTTGACACATTTTAAAGAAAACGGAGAGTGAGGGCATAACCTTGCCGCGTTCTACAGCGTTGATTAGGCTTCGTGTGCATCCAACCTGGCGGGCGAACTCTGCCTGAGACAGTTTCAGTTGTTCGCGTGTTGCACGCAAAGTTGATACCCACGATTTAATCTGAGGTTGAAACACCGGTCACACCTCCAGAGTACATTGTACTGAAAAGTAGAATAACTCTAAACTCAACTTTGAGGAATTTCGCGACCTGTACAATTTCGCGGGCTAAATTGTACAAGTCGGAATTTTTCGGGGGAAACCCCGCTCGTGGTCGAACACGACTATCAGGCGCCCCTCCTGTTGGCGAATAGGGCCTCCGTGATCGAACAAGAGGTAACGCTAGCGAACATACGCGAAGGACAACATTCATGTCAACATCGTGGGGGGCACAATGAAACATCGTTTGATTGCCCTCATTCTCGAAGAGGATCCCCAAAAACAAGAAGCCGCCTAGGCACGGTGGTCGGAAGACTTGACCAGCAACATCCTCCCCATTTTTCCTGGCCGCTCCTTCCCGCGAAAAACCGCCAAAGCCAATAAGTATGCCCCCACGAAACGCCGTTGCCTGTAGAGGATCTCGTATAACTCGGGCATCCCTAGATGTTCTCCGAGCGCCGCCGCCGCTCGGGATGCCTCTCACACGCCATGTGACCTGTCCCCGATCTTGCGAATGCATCCCGGAGCCGTGTGGCACCGGTTCGGGGGTTCTTCCCTGAAGCATTAAGGGGCACTCTTTACGTTGCCGTGGGGGGGTGAGCGATCGGATTGTCCTACAAGACCCTCCCCGGGCCTTTTCGATCAGAGCTTTTTCTGTCGGCTCCCTGGGAAATTTCTCCTGGAGATGACTGGAAATTAGTGGGAGGTGTACCTTAACCTCACACCATTGGGGTTACCCCCGGACTGGCGCAGACCGCTGAGCGGTGCTCGGTGCATGCGGCGTACTCACGGAAGCGAGAAAGCCCTCGTCGATTAACCTGGCGTTAACACCCTCGGTCGAAAACGTGCGTTCTGAGTGAGACAGCCCCCGTCGGATTCGCTAACTTGTGTTACGCTCTCTTCATCGAGAGCCATCAGCCCGCGTCAATGAGAATGATCCGCCGTCGCCTCGAACAACCCGTCAGAGGGACCAGCGATCCCGTCCGGCCTCGGCCAGGATAGGCCAGATGCGGTCCTCGTCAAGGCTTCCCTACGGCGATTATGCCGACCTTGACGACTGGACGCGCTGGCCCAAAAAGAAATTAGGCCGGGTTGACATCGTGTCATCATATGAGGTTAAGGTCAGCGGTACCTCAATGGTTCTGGACCACGAAATCGTGCCCCTATTCACGTCACTCATTGCCATTGACCGGAGATGTAAGGCGGTTCACCAAGAATTGACGACGATTCACGTGTAAGGTCTCGTTTTCCGTAGAGATGCTCGGTACCCTAGCATTGCAGAAATCCTGCAACACACATTTGGTTGGTCATAGGATGTGCGGGTCTGGGGGGATGGGGATGAGCATTGACATCGTGGGCCCTAAGGTGGCGGGCGACGATGACGTTTTAACACCGGATGCCCTAAAATTTTTAGAATCACTACATCGGGAATTTGAACCGCGGCGCCAAGCATTGCTAGAGCAACGGCAGGCCGTACAGCATCGCCTTTTAAATGGGTGGCACCCTTCGTTTCGGGAAGATACCCGAAGCATTCGGGAATCAGAATGGGCTGTAGGGGACATTCCACCCGACTTAATCGATCGACGGGTAGAAATCACGGGACCGACTGACCGGAAGATGGTGATCAATGCCTTAAATTCTGGAGCCCGGGTATTCATGGCAGACTTCGAGGACGCCAACAGCCCTACCTGGGCGAATATGGTGCAAGGGCAGACGAATCTGTCTGACGCCATTGATCGACACATCTATTTCGTATCTCCTAAGGGAGAGCGTTACCAACTTAACGACCGGGTCGCCACGCTGTTGGTGCGGCCCCGAGGATGGCATTTGCTGGAACGGCATCTTGCGGTGGACGATCAGCCGTTGTCGGGCTCTCTGATGGATTTTGGCCTGTATGTCTATCGTAACGCGGAACGTCTTGTGGAAAAGGGGAGTGGTCCGTATTTTTATCTTCCCAAACTGGAAAATGCCGAAGAAGCGGCATTATGGGAAGACGTATTTTGTTTTGCCGAAGACGCATTGGGGTTAAGGCGCGGCACCATTAAGGCCACAGTGTTGATCGAGACGATTTTAGCGGCATTCGAGATGGATGAAATTCTGTGGGCACTACGACCCCATATTGTCGGCTTGAACGCCGGGCGATGGGATTACCTTTTTAGCATTATTAAGAAATTCCGCAATCAAACCGCGGTGTTGCCAGCGGATCGCCAACAGGTTACCATGACCGTTCCGTTCATGCGGGCCTACACCGAATTATTGGTAAAGACCGCTCATCGTCGCGGGGCTTATGCGATCGGCGGCATGGCTGCCTTTATTCCGAGTCGGCGTGATGAGGCAATTAATCGGGTAGCCTTGGCTAAAGTCTCCGAGGACAAAGAACGTGAAGCCGCCGATGGATTTGACGGAACCTGGGTGGCCCATCCGGACCTGGTACCCCTAGCCCATGAAATTTTCACACGGGCACTCGGAGATGGAGTACACCAGCGGCATCGGCTCCGCGATGAGGTCCACGTGAGCGCCGGAGAGCTTTTGCAATTTCAGGTCCCTGGCGGCACCATGACCGAGGACGGCCTGCGGAGCAATATTGCCGTGGCGATTCAGTATCTGGCGTCGTGGTTATCCGGCACGGGTGCAGTGGCACTATACCACTTGATGGAAGATGCCGCCACCGCCGAAATCGCCAGGGCCCAGATTTGGCAATGGGTCACCAACCAAGTGAAGTTGGACTCGGGGTTCTCGGTTAACCTGGAACGGGTCAATGAACTCATTGTGGAGGGCGTGAAAGAATGGGGAGCCAATTGGCCGAAAATCGATGAGGCGGAGTCACTTTTGCGTCATGTGGCGCTGTCTTCCGACTGGGTCGATTTCCTCACCCTGCCCGCTTACGAACGTCTGGTATCAATAGAACAATAACCCAATGAAGGAGGATATGATTCATGATCAACGATGATAACAGTCGAATTCTCAAAGGGATCTGGCAGAGTGAACGGTTTATTGGCATCACGCGTCCTTATTCGGTGGAAGAAGTGCTTAAACTACGGGGTTCGGTACCGATTGAATACACATTGGCCCGACGTGGCGCCCAGCGCTTGTGGAACCTGTTGCACCAACGACGCTATGTGCCAGCTCTGGGAGCCTTGACTGGGAATCAGGCGGTGCAGCAGGTCAAGGCTGGTCTGGAAGCCATATATTTAAGTGGGTGGCAGGTTGCGGCGGATGCCAATGGAGCAGACCAAACCTATCCCGACCAGTCATTGTATCCGGCCAACAGTGTGCCGTCAGTGGTGCGTAGGATCAATCGGGCACTACAGCGTGCCGATCAAATCGACATTGTCGAGGGGCGGCATAACGTCGACTGGTTCGCGCCGATTGTGGCAGATGCCGAAGCGGGGTTCGGGGGACCCTTAAACGTGTTTGAACTGACGAAGGGACTCATTGAAGCAGGAGCCGCCGGAGTACATTTAGAAGACCAATTGTCTTCGGAAAAGAAATGCGGCCACATGGGTGGCAAAGTCTTGATTCCCACCGCCTGGGCAGTGAGAAATCTGGTGGCAGCCCGATTGGCTATGGATGTAATGGGGGTGCCTACCGTGTTGATAGCTCGCACGGACGCCAACGGCGCGCAATTGCTGACGTCCGATATTGACCCTTACGATCATGAGTTTATGACAGGGGAACGCACCGAAGAAGGATTCTATCGCGTTCAGGGTGGCCTAGAAGCGGCTATTGGCCGTGGGTTGGCCTATGCCCCGTATGTGGATATGATTTGGTGTGAGACCTCCGAACCCGATTTGGACGAAGCCAAAGAATTTGCCCACCGTATTCATCAGGAATTCCCCGGCAAACTCTTGGCTTATAATTGCTCGCCTTCGTTTAACTGGCGCAGACGCTGGGATGACCGTGGATTGGAACGGTTTCAGGAAGAGTTGGCTGAACTAGGCTACAAATTCCAGTTTATTACGCTGGCTGGATTCCATGCTCTTAATTTCAGCATGTTCCAATTGGCCAAAGAGTATGGAAAGACCGGGATGAAAGCGTATGCGGACTTGCAGGATCAAGAGTTCGACGCGGAGGCCCACGGCTATACCGCGGTGCGCCATCAGCGCGAAGTCGGGGCAGGGTACTTTGACGAGGTATCCTTGGTGATCACCGGGGGGGCTTCGTCGACGATAGCGCTATTAGGGTCCACTGAAGAAGCACAATTCAGTTCATAATTTCCCCAGGGGCGACCCTTGCTGCGGTTTAGGGTTTTCTGCCAGACGCAGACGGTAAACTCTCTAATCTTGGACAGATCATTGTGCACTGGACCTGGAGTCTCTCTGAGCATGATATGAACAAAATGGTTGTGGCATACGCATCGAGTCTATCATGCTCAGTCCTCCGCCTCCGGTGCGGCCGTGATGTACACACGGATGCCGACCGCCTTGTCCTGGTTGTATGGCTAATCATTACCCAGAATGCGAGTACATGATGGCGTTAATGCCTCATCACCCCAGCATTACACTTTGAGCAATTTTCCATCAAAGGATTAAGTGTTATGGGCTACCTCAAAGGCAAAAGTGCCCTCATGGTCTTTGATCGGTTTCCGCAAATGAAGCAAGGGCGAGGGAGACATTTGTGGGCGCGGGAGTATTACGTGAGTACGGTAGGCGTCAACAAGGCATTGCCGCGAGTTCCTGGTGTCCATGCTATTGACACAAGTCCATTTTTAGAATGCAACGGTTGATCGGGCATCCCCAAGAAGCTACCGCATTTCATCCCGTAGCTTCTCCTATAACATCTTCTACAGACTGCTGCTCCGACTCGGACGAGTCCCAGCGCTTCCGCCAAGAATTGATGGTCCTCCCTACCATATTTACAACAATCGTTGTGTAAATAATGGTCAAACTTGGAGCAAGCCACGCCCACCAAGCAGTAGCCAAATACGGTTGGCTATTTGCGATTAATGTGCCCCATGTGGGCGTGGGTGGTGGAACCCCTAACCCTAAATATCCCAATGCGGCATCCAGCACAATGGCCCTAGCGAAGACATAGGTTAGTTGCGCCATAATAGCCGGCATCGCATTGGGTAAAAAATGTTTGAGGGCAATCCGTATTTGGCTGCCACCCAGAGCCTCGGCTGCCTCCACATAGGTCATGCTCCTTAACCGCAGTACCTCTCCCCGCACGACTCGCGCGGAGTACGGGATGAATGCCACGGAAATGACCAACATCTCTTTAGTGAGTCCGCTGCCTATGGCTCCAATGATGGCTAATGCAATCAAGATCGGAGGAAACGAGATTAGCGCATCCACCAATCGCATAATCCAAAAGTCACGGCGCGGTGTGATACAGAGCATCCCGAGAATAGTGCCCCCAAACCCGCTAGCAATAGTCACACCAAATCCCAAGACGAGTGAAGTTCTCCCGCCATATATCACCTGCGACAGAACATCTTGCCCTAAGCTGTCAGTCCCAAAAAGGTGCGCCAGTGAGGGCGGTTGCAACAAAGCATTATAGAACTGCTGATTAGGTCCATAGGGTGAAACCACTGGGGCAAACGCCACGATGGCGATTTCGATGAGCAACAGCACAACGCCGATCATGCTGTAGGACATCCGATATTTTCGGCTTGCTGCAAGGAATGTTGTCATTGGTAAATGGTCCTTGTTCGGGGATCGACTACAAAATACAACATGTCGACGATTAAGTTGATGGTAATGTAGCTAATGGCGATGAGCATTACCACGGCTTGTACAGTGGGATAGTCCTTGTTTAAAATCGCATTAACCGCAAGCCAGCCCAATCCCGGGATATTGAACACGGACTCTAAAATCACAACTCCCCCGAGGAGTGTCGCAAAGCTACTACCCATCATGGTCAAGGGGACGATGAGGGAACTCCGCAGGGCATGTCTAAAAAACGCGCGCATCTTTGATGCGCCTTTTGCCATAGCTACACGGACGTAGTCTCGCTGAAAAGATTCCACAATCGCATCACGAATGACCCTGGCAATCAGTCCGGCCTGGCCGATGCCTAAAACCAATGCCGGCAATGTGATACTGCCAAGGAATGGGCCGAGCCCTTGCGACGGGCTCGTGTACCCACTGACGGGAAACAGGCGAACCAGCACCGCAAACAAATAAATAAGCTCCAGTGCCAAAATAAAATCGGGGATAGCAATTTGAGCCATAAAAACTATATCCAGTACACGGTCAATCACGCTACCGGCGTACCACGCGGCCACCATCCCCAGAACCAGTGAGAGCAGTATGGATATAATCTCCGCATATATGGACAACCATAACGTGGGGACAGCGTGTTGTGCAATAGCACGCAACACGGGTTCGTCGAGAAACACCGAATACCCGAAATTTCCCTGAACAATACCTGACAGCCAAATGCGAAATTGCTGGGGCAACGACTTATCAAGACCCATAGCTCTGGTTAGATGGGTTATGGCTTGGGCTGTAGCAGAAGGACCCAAAATTACCGCGGCTGGATTCCCGGGAACCAAATGGATGATGGAGAACGTCACGATCACAACAATAGCTAAAATCGGAATCGCCGCCCCAATTCTGCGGAGAATATAAACTAGCATGAGGTCCCCCCCTTTAGGTGCTGATGCGGTAGATAAATACCTGTGCCATCAACGTATTTTGGCATTCCACAATACCGGAAGATAGTAGCTTCCCAGTCCTTTAAGGTTGGATGACGTTACGGTCATTGAATAGTCGACACCTTCCATGACGTCGGGCATCTCTTGGTAGAATAATTTTTGAATTTCCCCAATGATTGCCAACTTGGTTTGGCGGTTCGACGTGCTTTCGTACTGATTGATATAGTTGCGTAACCGTGTTGAATTCCACTTCGCCGCATATCCCGGTTGGAAAATCAATTCGGACAACGGACTGACCGACTCTGCCGAATAGCTCGTCTCAAACATATTCCACTCGTTGAGATGAGGGCGGATGGCTAGCTGCTCCTGCCATGTATTTAACTGTGGTTTGATGTTAAAGCCAACCGCCTCCATGTCCTTAGCGACCACCTGGTCCGCGTTATACATCCACATGTACGTTTTTGTTTCCAAAAACGTTATGGGTTGCCCGTTGTAATGAGCTTCGGTCAACAATTGCTTAGCTTTGGTGGGGTTATACTGGTTGTACCCTGAAGTACCCACGGTAGAATACGTATTCTTATCTTGCTTAAAGAACAGCGATCCGCTGAGCGAATAGAATTCTGGCAAGCCGAATGCTGCCGCCATCACATTTTGATCGTTGATGGCATAGCTGGCGGCCTTTCTTAACAAAGGGTTGGTAAAAATGCCCACCTGAGAATTTAATATCAAACCTGCCCAGGCATAAGGTTTTACAATGTGTATCGCCAGAGATGGATCAGAACTGACTTGGGAATAATAAAGAGACGGCAACTCGTCGGCGACTTGATATTCACCGGTTTTCAGGCCATCATAAGCGGTCGAGGCACTCGGCATGAAGTACGCAAGAATTTCCTTAATATACGCATGTTTCGCTCCGGCGAGCCCTGAAGGGGTGGTGTTTACACCCTTATAGCCGTTAAATCGTTTGAGTTCGATGAATTGACCATGGACCCATTTGACTAGTTTGTAAGGACCTGTCCCAATAAATTGCGTGGCCGGCAATGCACCGGAGGCATTCGCAATTGATGCGGGCATAATGATAGCACCGCTATCCGGTACAGCTAAGGCGAGCACGAGAGAACTCATGGGATTTTTGAGGGTAATGTTTACCGTATAGGGGCCTCGGGCAGTGATGGAAGAAAAGTCGCTATAGACACCACGACCAATCGAAGACACCTCGCCCCAATGCTTGATCGAGGCCACAACGTCACTGGCGTGCATGATTTGTCCATTTTGGAATGGCACATTATGCCTCAGGTAAAAGGTGTAGTTAGTAAAGGTACTGTTTACAGTGTACGAACTCGCTAACATTGGCTCGGGAACGTAGTGCGAGTTCAAAGCGAATAAGTTTTCGTAAATATACAGGGCAATATTTTCGGTTGCAGTGGCAGGACTGGCTGCCATATCCAAGGTTGTAGGTTCTGCGCTGTCTGCCCATTTAATCACCTGATTGGCCTGCGTGGAACTCACGGCTGTGGCCTGCGTGCCACAACCCGCTAGCAGCGTTACGGTCACCAGAGATCCGGTGACCATTGTTCCCAACAATTTTGTGGACATTTTATCATCCTCCCTGTGAATAATTTAGCGGCTATTCCCCACTAACGACTGTTGGGCCACGTCGGTACAGTACCTTACCCCAATCATAGCCAAGATTCCCGCGCCATCTTCCATTACCCTGCGGCCATGGACCGAATCTGCTGCTGCACAAAACTCATGCGTATGTCCCACCAATCCCTCTCCCAGCCCAATGTTCGCATGAAGAGACGGAATTTTGTGACTTATATTGCCCATATCTGTGGATCCGTGGGCTTGGGGCACTTTGGTTGGTTCTCGGCCAAAAGCGCTAAACGCCTCTTCAGCCAACGATACCAAGCCCGCGTTATTCTTCACATTTTTGTAGAACGGTACAAACCTCTTCCATTTGAACGTACAACCTATACCAGAGGCAGCCGCATCTGCCGCCTTGACGACCCACGACAACAGATCACTAACACGGTCCGCTCCTTCAGAGCGCACCAAAATCCGAGCGGTCGTATGTTCCGGTATAACGTTCGGCGCATCACCACCATGAGTGATGATGCCATGAATTCGATCAGATGGCTCTAATCTTTGACGAAGGGAGTTGATCATCTGGTAGAACGTAACGACTGCATCCAGTGCGTTAACACCGCGTTGGGGCGCGGACGCCGCATGTGCCGGGACGCCATAAAAGTCAAAATCCAAACCCTCCCTAGCAAGATATTTTGGATTTACTTCGTCTCGTGCCGCAGGGTGCAGCATTATCGCGATATCTGCTGTATCAAAAATTCCCTGTTCAAGCAACGGAATCTTTCCTCCGCCGCCTTCCTCTCCAGGACTTCCCACTACCATGACCTGACCCGCGTGGCAAGACTGATTGAGCCACTCCGATAACGCAACGCCAGCGCCCACTGCCATTGTTGCGATAAGATTGTGACCGCAGGCATGTCCAATTTCCGGCAATGCGTCATACTCAGCAAGGATAGCGACGGTTGGCCCATTTTCTCCATGGACTTTACGTGCTACGAACGACGTATCAAGCCCCGCCGCGCCCACGTCCACCACAAACCCTTGTTGAGCGAGCCACTCCGACAAAAGTTTAGAGGATCTATATTCTTCAAACTTTAGTTCGCGAAATGAATGAATTTCATGAGCTATCTGCCAAAGTTCATCGGAAAACTTACTAATCTGCCCTTTTATCTCATCCTTTATCAAGGTCACGTCTCCCCACTACCTACAAATTTTGCCGTTTGCTTGATAAATCATTGTGGACCGCCGTGATGTTAAATACCAATACATAAGTATAGTAATATACATAACATTTTTGATATAACTTTCAGAATAACACTATTATTCCAAACCATACGGTACCTGTAGGAAGAACACAGCACCGGTTCAATTTCTCAAGATATGCTATAGTTTTTGTAAAAATGTCAGGTTTGTTTCTGGGTTGTTATGTATTCTATCACATAACATTATCTTTGTGAGATTTAGTTCATTAAAATGTGAGTATTCTAGCCAGAAAATACCGTGACATTCCATTTCAGTCAATAATTTATGATCGAAAAGGCACCGTTTACGGCAGACCCAGAAGTTTTAGTCTGGCTACGCAAGGCGATGAGAGTTAGATTGGAGTTCACGGGGACAACCTTCGTGTTAGGCACAAGGGCAACAATCTAGGGACTGTTCGAAGTCGGCAAAAGTTTGGTAAAACTTTTTGGGCGGCGCTCCACCTGGGCGAAAGTGTTATTAGGGGGTGCGCGCGTTGCAGCATTTGCAATCCCATAACGCCGATCATGCATCATGGGTCAAATGGAACACATCAGGGCACAACTCGGTATAGCATTTCAATGGTGTCAAGTTGCGGATAAGCGACACAAAAACCTCTCATCCTTGGACCATGAGGTCATTTGTCCGCCCTGGGGGGCCAACGGGCACCCGGGGACATCGCTGCGAAAAAAACTTCTCGACGTGAACCGCGTATTATCCTACCAAAAATCATGGGTCGACCGCGTTCGCGGTCGGCACGGCAAGGGATTCCTCTGATGAGAGTCTTTATGTCGTCTGGAGTCGCCATCGCCCGGTCCAGGTCGTCCGCATCACGCCCAAGGCTTCCCGCGCCATCTCGACCCACTCAATGCGGGGCATCTTTTTGCACGCAGCACTGACGGTTTAATCCACCACGTCATCGCGATCAGTTGAGCCCCGACCACGGCTGCCATGCTGGCGGGATCGTGGCCGAAGCAATGGTGTTAGGTCTCACGGTATTTGACCGTAATGCAGAGGATTCGTCCTGATTTTCGTGGCCGAGGGCCATGGGCCCGGATCTCAGAATTCGCACTGAATGTTTGCTCGGAACAGAACGTTCCGTAAAGGAAGCAAGAGCAGAGAGTCCCGTACGACCCCTGCTCTCAGGACATGCAATCCGGGTTTAGTATGGCGGATTTTGATGCCGTGTGCCAGCTTTAGGCGCAATTTTTGGCCACCATGTTGCCCGCCCTGCGGGCGTGCTCCGGGTGTCACGCCCTCCGGGAAATCCCAGGCACTCGGCGTCGCGCTTTGCAATGGACGGCGGATCCGATGGATTTCATTGCCTTGACCCGGATCCGCTGTCGCGTCTGTCACACGGTCGAGACCCTCTTCCCGCTCTGGATTCTCCCTTATGAATTGGCTGCGCTATGGATTTTAGAGGCGGCCGTGACGGCGGTGGCGGTCGACGGGCAGTCCTTACAGCACACCGCTGGCCGCTAGCATTGGAGCTTGGCCTGGATTCGGGCGCACATTCGGCCCTGGATCGCTGTCAGTCCCGAATTTCGGGCATTGGCGGCCCAATGGAGTCGGGCCCTCAGGTGGGAACGACCTCGTGAGCCCGGCCTGGCGCCCACGGCCGTGGGCGCACCGAATCCATTCCGGAGATTGCTGTGGTCCATCGAGATGATTCGGCCTGGGCGTTCCAGGCCCTGCTGATGATCCCGTAGCCGACGAGAGGTCCGCGTCTACAGAGATCGTCGCTGCCTATGCGAATAGCGCTTGGCCGATAGAGCTTTGACTTTTTGCTATCGTCCCCCGACCGGAATCATGTATGAAACTGCATAATCCGTGGAACAATCTGGTAGATTCGATATTCACGGAGGGATGCAAATGAAAACGGCGTTGTGGGCGGCCGCAGTGGCGGCCGTGGTTTGGGTAGGGGCTTCTGTTCGGGCCGCCGTGGTGTCGCCTTTGCTCACGGCGTTTTCAGCGACTCACGCTAAACCTTTAGGATTTAGTCTCAACGGCTGGGTGGAGATTCCTCCAGGACACAGTACCCAGACCCTATCAGCATTGGTTTCCCAAACAGCCCACAGTTTACATGTCAGTGGACCTTTAATTACCAGCGGTGGTTCCACCTACAAAAAAATTTCCGTGTCCACTACGGTTGCGGGATTCTATACCGACGTGATTGCGGAGCGATTGCAAAACGGCAGCGATTTCATCGTCGTGGATAGAACTGGAGACCAAGGGTTTCATGGGTTGAGAGAAAGCACCCAAGTGGTGAACCAAGTGCTACAACCCTTTGGGCCCGTGCACATGTCTATCACCCTGCAAGGTTCTATTGCTGGATCGGCAATGTCAGTAGCGCAGGAACAAGCGGTGGTAAACCAAGCGTTTACCGCAATCGGCGCGGTCCGAGTCAATGGCATAGCGACTCCGCAATATGTTTCGATGGCTGGTGACAGTAAGCTGATTGGAGCGTCCGACAATCTTCAGGGACATCCCGTCAACATTCAAGTAGCACTCAATTACAACACCTATTGGCATCAAGAACAAATTGACGTGGGCTCTCCGCTGGTGACGGTAACCTACTGAGACTAAGAGTCCGATTAAAATGGCATAAATTGGGCAAAATGGAAGCAGGAGGATGCCTAGTCGCTCCTCAATTTACGACAGGAAGCGGGAAATAGCATGGCAAATCGTCGTCTCACCTTATTTGGCATCATTGGCGGAGCTGTCGTGGTAGCCGGGGGAATTGTGACCGTGGTGTTGCATCATGCGGTCACTCGGTCCGTAACTGTTCCGGTCACGCGAATCAGTCATCCCCATCGCCGAAACAACAATTCGGGAAAAGCGGCACCCGAACCAACCGCCGCACCGTTAATGCTGCCGGTCAACGCCCCGGTGCAAAATGCTTACGGTTGGCAATACTCGGGCGCTCTCAACGAATGGTATTTCAATCCCGGCATTACCATTGCAGCTAAGGCCGGCACCGCGGTTCACGCGGCTTGGGCGGGCACAGTGACCAAGGTCGCCGATAACCCGGCCATGGGGATGACGGTTACGGTTGCGGATGGAAATAGCTACAATACCGTGTATGGACATTTGGGGCAGGTCTCGGTTAAAAAGGGACAAATGCTAACCCAAGGACAGGTATTGGGAACCGTTGGGGGTAACGACATTTACAGCCG
Organism: Bacillota bacterium; assembly: GCA_021797515.1. GTDB lineage: Bacteria > Bacillota > Sulfobacillia > Sulfobacillales > Sulfobacillaceae > Sulfobacillus_C. Next base: position 20,454 of record JAJZZP010000114.1, read on the forward strand.
CCAAACCGGATCTCACGTGGATTTTCAAGTGTATCGAGGGAACCAAGCCATGGATCCTGAGACCTATCTTCATCCGTCGTCATAAGATTAAGGTAGGGAGACAGGGATCTTATGCCAGAGCAGCCATCAAATGCTCTGGCATTATTTTTTAACCGGGCCATATACTCTACCAAGTATCGGGGGGAGAAAGGGGCCGGAGGGGTGAAGGACCATATCTGGCAACGTGTAATGGATATAGGTAATTATATTTTGAAGAGTGGGGCTACCGTGCGTGACACAGCCAAAGTGTTTGGTGTCTCGAAAAGCACAGTGCATAAGGATGTCACCGAGCGGTTACCCAAAGTCAATGCTCACTTAGCCGACGAAGTCAAAAAAGTCCTTGAGTTGAACAAAGCTGAAAGGCATCTTCGTGGCGGCGAAGCCACCCGTCAAAAATTCCGCACACAAAACAATCTCTAGGATAGGGCAGTGTCGACCCCAAACACGATACACCGGGGTCAAGCCGGGGGCGCACCCATCGCCCCCGGCGAGAATCCAGCCTCGTTGAATTGACAATCCTAACTTCCCCTTCTATAATTGCAACGATAATATGGTAATGCTCTTATCAAGAGCGGCGGAGGGACAGGCCCGATGAAGCCCGGCAACCGGCGAAACCTGCCAAGGTGCCAATCCCGACCCCTTTTTGGGGACGGATGAGAGATATGGGTTTGGACCTCTTCTCTCACGTGGAGAAGGGGATTTTTTGTGATGGGTAGGAGGGCTAGCTGTGGGACATGATTTTTTATTTACCTCAGAATCAGTAACCGAGGGCCATCCCGACAAAGTGGCTGATCAGATTTCGGATGCGATTTTGGATCGCATTTTGGCTCAGGATGGTACGGCGCGAGTGGCGGCGGAAACCGTAGTGACCACTGGCCTAGCCCTTGTGGTCGGGGAGATTTCCACCACCTGCTATGTTGACATCCCTCATGTGGTCCGGAACACCATCCGCAATATTGGATACACTCGGGCCAAAATGGGATTTGACGCGGATACCGTCGCGGTTATCACCTCGATTGACGAACAATCGCCTGACATTGCCATGGGAGTCGATCAAGCGCTTGAGTCTAGGACCGGACAAGGAGCGGATGTAGAGCGGATTGGAGCCGGGGATCAGGGCATGGTATTTGGCTATGCCTGTGACGAAACACCGGAATTCATGCCATTGCCAATTTTTTTGGCGCATCGACTCTCGTATCGACTGGCTGAGGTGCGCAAGGAAGACATCCTGCCTTACCTGTGGCCTGACGGCAAGACCCAGGTGACGGTACGTTACCGCGACGGAATGCCCGCCGGGGTTGACACGGTATTGATTTCGGCACAGCATAACGGTGAAGTGAGCCAAGAGGAACTGCGTCGGGGACTCATTGAAGAGGTCATTAAACCGGTACTTGGTGAACGCTGGCTGAATTCGGACACCCGTATTTTGACCAACCCTACGGGTCGGTTTGTGATTGGAGGACCCCACGGGGATGCCGGATTGACTGGCCGGAAAATTATTGTCGACACCTATGGGGGATACGCGCGCCACGGCGGCGGGGCTTTTTCGGGGAAAGACCCCACTAAGGTTGACCGTTCGGCATCCTATGCCGCTCGTTGGGTGGCAAAAAATTTGGTGGCGGCGGGGTTGGCTCATAGGGCGGAAATTCAAATAGCGTATGCAATTGGTGTGGCTAAGCCGATTTCCATCATGGTAGATACCTTTGGGACGGGAAAGCTACCAGACCATGTATTAGCCCAAGTGGTACGGTCGGTATTTGACCTTCGGCCCTTGGCGATAATCCGCCAACTTGAGTTGCAACGCCCGATATATTTGCAGACAGCAGCCTATGGCCACTTTGGCCGTACGGATGTCGATTTGCCGTGGGAATCCTTAAACCGCATTGAACCTCTGCAGGAAGCCGCACAACTTCAGGCTAAAGTTTAAAAAGGCATGTTTACCACTCCTCTCCCGTATACATACCGGTAGGGGGGAGCCGCAGTGACATGGTGGGGAGCCGTTGGTCTGGCACTAGCGTTGTATGGAGCCATGAATTTGGTGGAATGGCTGTATCAAAGGGTGAGTTTCCCTGCTTCGTGGCATCGTGTTAATTTCGTGAGTTTAGTTGTGCGGGTGAAGAACCAGGAAGCGACCATTGAACGCACCATGCGGGAGCTGATGTCGTTATGGACGGAGCAGCAATGGGCACATAGCGACATTGACGTGATAATCTCCGATGGAGGCTCGCGGGACCAAACCGCTGTTATCGTTGAGCGTTTGGCCACTCGCTATCCTGGTTTCAAAGTCGCCGATTCTGGGTTGGACGAAGCGTCAGTCCTGGGCCTGTGCAATTACCCGGTGGTGATTTGGGTTGATTATTCCAAAGGACACCGCATTGGTAGTATTGTGCCTACCGTCCACCAACTTTTGGCGCAAAATCCACTACGTAGCAAAAACTTGTCAGGATAGCAGGAAATTGTGTGTGTTTCGAGAATAATTAATAGTATCAAGGCGGCCTTGTTAGGGGTCGATCCATATGACAATGAAGCAACGCATGGCTGATGTTTATTTATGGCTGGTGGTGGGACTTGCTATCTTAGGATGGCTGGGGTTTCGCCTGGGCTTCTATCCGGCGGTCCACATTCCTACCATCGTTATCGGTATGGCTATGGTGGCGGTATCGGACATTTGGCCCTTGAAAATATCGCGGGGGAGTATTGTTCTCTCGACCGCCGGTTATTTTTCGGTCTTCATGATCGATGGGTTGCCAACAGCATCCTACGCGCTGTTAGGCGGGTTAATGATCAGTGGTCTGGTTCATCCCCGCGGAATCAAGTCGATATTTAATATGGCTCAATTTATTCTCAGCCTGTATGGGGCGGCTTTGGTCTATGACGCCATGATCACTCATTTATGGCTTGCTTTGGTTGCGTTTGCCGTGGTTTCGATAGCAATTAACCACTTACTGGTAAACGCGTACTACGTAATTTTAGAAGGAACCCCAGCTTTGTCCGATGTGGTACCCAACCTTTGGTTAGACGGGGTAGCATGGGTGATATCCGCCCCCCTAATTGCGATTTTTGTTTTGTTGGATCGAGCCTACCACTGGCGGGGCGCCATATTGGCATTCTTCCCGTTTTTATTTGTGACCTGGCTTTTAGCCTCAGCCTATCAAACCCGCCGTGCGCATCAAAACACTATGGTGGTGGCGCGGGCCAGCACCGGGATTGCGCTGGCGGGGGATCGCCGCACCATTTACCAATTAATCGAACGCGCATTGCGGGATATCATGGATGCAACCGCCATTGTCATCTATGCCATGGGACCTAATCCACGGGAATTGGTCCGGGAATGGACTTTTCATCCACTGGGGGAAAACGCGCCCTATGACAGTACCGTCTCTCCCAACCAAGGCATTACCGGATGGGTGATGGAGACGCAAGCTCCCGAATTGGTGCGCGATAGCTTTCGTGTAAACGGTCGCGTGGTTAATCCCGGCGATCCTTATCCGTTGCGTTCCGCGCTGTTGTTGCCCATGGTCACCGAGGGGCAATTGGTGGGTCTGGTGGTGGTAGGCAATGTGCGCCCGAATGTTTATGATAACTTTGACCTGCGGCTCGGGATGATCATTGCTGGACAGGCTGCGATAGGGTTGCGAAAAATTGACCTGGATCACGAAACCACAAGATTAGGGCGGGTTGATCCCTTAATACCTGAACTCTTTAACTATCGTCATTTCCGCAACGCCTTGCAGAGCGAACTTGATTACGCCAAAATGTATCAACGCCAGTGTGCCGTGGCATTTTTAGACATGGATCGCTTTAAATTGGTCAATGACCAGTATGGACATCTAATAGGGGATGAAGTACTACGCCAGTTGGTGGCAGTGGTCCGTAGAGAAATTCGAGCCCATGATCTCTTGGCCCGATACGGCGGAGACGAGTTTGTGCTGTTGCTTTCGGATATTGATGTTCAAGGCGTCAAACAGGTTCTAGATAGGATTCAGGACCGCATTGGACAGTATCAATTTTCTGGCGTGGACTTCCCCTTGGGGATTAGCGTGGGATGGGCACTCTATCCCGAAGATGGGGAGAACTTAGAACATCTGTTAAATGTCGCAGATCAGCACATGTACAGAAACAAAGAATTAAGACGCAAAATTCACTATTGACACTCAATTAGGAGGGTAATTCTCGATTCTCTAATACTTATCCCCACGAAAAGTTGTTGAAATTGCTGTTATCAACAGAGTTATCCCCATTATCCCCAGGTGAGAACGACTGCCAAACTGTGGATTGTTCGCGGGAACAAAGGCTGATGAATACTGCCGATGGATATTGTTTGACTTTTTTGGCAGTAGATGCTATATTAACCCCGGTCGTCCTCACAGCTAGGGCGGCGCAAGAAAGGGGAAATATTCAAGTATGACCGGACGTGTCAAATGGTTCAGCGCAGAAAAAGGCTACGGCTTTTTGGAGCGTGAAGACGGCGGCGATGTATTTGTTCATTACAGTGCCATAAATGGCGAAGGTTTCCGTACGCTCAACGAAGGCGAGCGTGTCGAATTTGATGTTGTAGAGGGTGACCGTGGCCCACAGGCCGCGAACGTCGTCCGCCTATAAAGTGTAAATTTCGACAAAGGCAAGGGGCCGTTTATTCGGTCCCTTGCCTATTTGATTTGCAACGATGGTATAATGGAGTACCAGTTCAGTTGCCATGGATTGGGACAAAGCCATAAAGGGGCGAATACGCATGGAAGTCATCGTTCGCGGCAAAAATTTTGAGGTCACGGATGCTCTCAGAGAGCATGTTGCCAAAAAATTGGGCAAGATGGCTAAATTGTTTGACCCCCACCCCGTAACCGCGCACGCGGTCCTGAGTGTCGAGAAAGAACGCCAGATTGTGGAAGTGACGATGCCTATTGATGGGCTGCTTCTTCGGGGAGAAGAGGCGACGCCGGATATGTATGCATCGGTCGATCTTGTGGTTGATAAACTCGAGAAACAATATGCAAAATTCAAGACTCGTGTGCGCCGGCGCCATGGGCCCTCCGAACGCCGTGAGCCACCTTCAATGGACGTATCCAGCGTGGTGCGCCGTAAAACTTTTCCAGCTAAGCCGATGCTGCTTGATGAGGCTTTGATGCAGATGGACCTATTGGGCCATGACTTTTTCGTCTTCAACAACGGTGAGACCGATACCATCAATGTCTTGTATCGTAGGCGTGACGGGGAATACGGGCTTCTCGAACCCCGTTGACAGAGCCCTTAAAAACCCCTTCTGTAAAAAGAAGGGGTTTTTTTCATTTATTGACTTGATAAAGAAGGAATCTGGAAAATCCCGTCGAAAGACTAGAATATGCCCATAGGAGGACCTATGACACTATCATGGCAGGAACTTGAAAATATCATCCTTCGCATCCCTTACATTCAGGGGGCGCACGTCGTGCCAGACGAAGAGGGGCATCCGAAGGTTCATGTTCTGGCGACAGCGGTTCAACCGCCGCGGCACATTATTCGCGAAGTCACAGCGCTGCTGCGCAGTGTGGGATTCTCGAATACCAACGCTGATTGGGTCACTGTAGTTCAGGTACATGAGGATGGAGACACCGCATTTTCGTCAACACGGCTTTCGATCGCGGGATTTGCGGTAGGACACAACGGCTCTGCGATTCAAGCGACATGTCGGCTGAATCGGGGAGTGGAAGTGTTTGAAGCCGTGGCCAACGGCCCTTCGTTAGCAGCAGCAATGGCTATGGCCACCGTGGGTTCGGTAAACGAGGCGTTGGCTCGCCTGGATCATCTGGTATTTAACGGCGTAGACATTATCCGCAGTGGAGGCATTGAAGTGGTGCTGGTGACTGTGGTGGAGTCGGGCAATGAAGTGTTGTCGGGCAGTGCCGTATTTCGTGATACCGTGGAAGATTCAGTGATTCGGGCGACTCTGGATGCGGTTAATCGTAGGTTCTTAGTGTACACCGGGCAAAAAATTTGAAAGATTCGACCAACTGAATGTGACCCGAAGCGAATAATTTATGTGGGATAGCCCCAAGAGGAGGGCACCATGTGGCAATTACGATAGGAGTAATAGCCAAATATGAAGGGTCTGGTACGTCACCTCGTTGCAGGATTAGTTGAAGTTTTAAACGCAGGTGCTGGATGGCGGTTAGATTAGGTCAGTTGGTCATAATTTTTACGGGTGTGTAGATGGGAGGAACGAATATGTACCCAAAGGCGATGTCTTGGTATATGACGTTCGTAGTCTTTGTTGCTGCAATCATTCTTGGTCAGAGCTTTTTCATTCATGCGTCATGGTCGGTTGGCATCCTTATCATGGCAATAGGAAACGAAATTGGAGCGTTTGGCAGTTTGACGCTTCTTCGAGGCCACGGCGAAGTGTCGGTGGACCTTCCAATCTTGGTTGCAGCGTCAATCATTTTTGGCCCGTTTGTGGGCGCATGGACCGGACTGCTCGCAACATGGACTCGACGGGAGTTGAACCGTGAAATCCGGTGGCCCTCAACAGTCTTTAATCATGCGCAATTTGCTATTATTGGATGGGTCACAGGTTATGCATTTGCGATTCTTGGGGGTAACGTTATTCGATATAGCCTTTTGGCTAACGCAGTTCCCCTTGTAATCGTCATTGGGTTAGCGTTTGTATTAAACACAGCCTTTGTGATGGTTGCCGTGGCCTTGCGAAAACAACGTTCATTACAAGAGGTATTTAGAGTTTACTACAAATCTCTTACACCTAGCTTTATCCTAATGTTGCCCGTGGCATTTCTTATGGCAGGTTTATATAAAACCTTAGGGATATGGGGTGAACTAGCGTTCTTCGTGCCTCTGGCTGGCATTCGTTGGACTGTTGTGCTTGTCAAAGCTCTTCGCCAAGCTTACTTCAACACTATCCGGGTCATGTTGGCTGCCTTGGATGCCAAGGACCCCTATACTTACGGACACAGTATGCGCGTTGGCCATTACGGGATGTTGTTGGCACAGCACATGGAGATGCCGGAAGATCAGGTCGAAGGTGTACGGTTTGCCGGGATGCTTCACGATATCGGGAAGATGGGAACCCCGGAACATATTTTGAATAAACCGGGGCGGCTGAACATGGATGAAATACTGATCATGCAGCGGCACCCTATTGTGGGTAGCGCAATTTTGGCGCAGATTCAAATGCAGGGCTGTGCCGCTAAAGGCGTGTTGCATCATCATGAGCGGTGGGATGGCACGGGATATCCGGACAACTTGCGGGGTGCAGAAATTCCGGTCGAAACCCGCATTATTTCCGTTGTCGACGCCTATGACGCGATGACGTCAGATCGACCATATCGTCGTGCCATGCCGCATGAAGCCGCTATTGCTGAAATTCGTGCCGGCTCGGGCATTCAGTTTGATCCGACGATCGCGGATAAATTTTTAGAGATTGCCGAGCACAACGATTTGTCTCGAACAGAGGGTAGTAGCCATGGTTGGGACATGACACCATCATTTTTCTCGCGCTTGTTGCGCAAGGGTACCACTCAGTCCGGTTGATAGGCCCCCGGCTTCATGATAAAATGCTATATTGAGGATCGACGCAGGAACCGTTCATGGTTCCTTTTACGTTGAATGGGGGATATCAGGACATGCTCAAGATGTTGTCCAATTGGGTGAACCGGTTTAGCGATCGCGAAGTGCGTCGATACCGGGGACTGGTCGAGGATATTAATGACCTGGAACCAAAAATGGAAGCCTTGACCGATGAGGAATTGCGGCAAAAAACCACCGAATTTCGTAATCGCTTCGAGTCGGGAGAGACGCTTGACGAATTGCTGATTGAGGTTTTTGCGGTGGTGCGTGAAGCGGCCCGTCGGGTACTCAATATGCGCCACTTTGATGTGCAGTTGATCGGCGGTATGGTCTTGCATGATGGTCGAATTGCCGAAATGAAGACCGGTGAAGGGAAAACTTTGGTGGCCACATTGGCAGCTTACCTGAATGCTTTGCCGGGTAAGGGCGTGCATATGGTTACGGTTAACGACTATTTGGCCAAACGTGACTCGCAATGGATGGGTAAAGTCTACGAATTCTTGGGCATGACGGTAGGTCTAATTCAGCATGACATGGAACCGGAAGCTAGAAGGCAGGCCTATGCGGCCGATATTACCTTTGGGACCAATAACGAATACGGTTTTGACTACTTGCGGGACAATATGGTTAATACCGTACAGGAAATGGTGCAGCGCGAACTGCACTATGGCATCGTGGACGAAGTGGACAGCATTCTCATCGATGAAGCTCGTACCCCGCTGATTATCTCCGGCCAGGCTGATCGCTCTCCAGATTTGTATTATACTTTTGCTCGGATTGCTTCCAATTTAAAAGATGAGATTGACTATAGTGTGGATGAGAAGTTAAAGGCCGTCGCACCTACCGAGGCGGGCGTGGCGAAAGTGGAACGGATGCTGGCGGTACCTAACCTCTATGATGATGCCAATCTGGATTTATCTCACTACTTAAATCAAGCCTTGCGTGCTAAATCCCTGATGAAGCGAGACCGAGACTATGTGGTCAAAGACGGTGAAGTGATTATAGTGGATGAGTTCACCGGTCGTTTGATGTTTGGGCGTCGATATTCAGACGGTTTGCATCAAGCTATTGAAGCCAAAGAAGGCGTCAAAATCGAGGATGAAACGCAGACGTTGGCCACCATAACTTTTCAAAACTATTTCCGGATGTACACCAAATTGGCGGGAATGACCGGAACCGCGATAACTGAGGAAGAAGAATTTCGCAAAATTTACGGCCTGGACGTTATTGCGGTTCCCACACATATGCCCATGATACGAAAAGATTTCCCTGATGTGGTATATAAGACGGAGGCCGCAAAATTTAGAGCGGTAGTGCGGGAAATTGAGGAACTCTACAAGACCCGGCGCCCGGTTTTGGTTGGTACGGTTTCTATCGAAAAATCTGAAATGATAAGCGAAATGCTTCGAGCCAAAGGTATACCTCACACAGTGTTGAACGCGAAATATCATGAGCAGGAAGCGGAGATCATAGCACAAGCTGGCCGCATTGGGTCTGTGACCATAGCAACCAACATGGCGGGACGTGGAACGGACATTGTGTTGGAGGAAGGCGTTCCCCAGATGGGCGGGCTGCACATCATTGGCACCGAACGCCATGAATCTCGCCGCATTGATAATCAGTTGCGAGGGCGGTCGGGACGCCAAGGCGACCCTGGCTCTTCACGATTTTATCTTTCTTTGGAAGACGATTTTCTGCGCCTCTTTGCCGCCCCGACTCTGGCGGGGTTGATGGATCGTTTGGGGGTCCAGGAAGATGAACCGATTGAAAGTGGGGTCTTAACCCGGGCCATCGAATCAGCGCAAAAGAAAGTCGAAGCGAGAAACTTTGATGCCCGAAAACAAGTGCTGCAATATGATGATGTGATGAACCTGCAACGGGAAGTGGTCTATAAGCAGCGGAAGGACATCCTGACAAAAGAAAATTTGCGTGAAGACGTGTTGCATATGTTGGAAGGCGTAATTGAAGATGCCACCACAATGTACTGTCCGCAGAACCTACATCCTGAAGAATGGGACATCGGCGCTCTGTTAGACAGCTTCGATGAACTCTTTATTCCTAAAGGCACCTTGGATCCCGAAGAGTTGCTGGGCATGAACCGGGAAGAATTGCAAGAGGTGATTTACCAAAAAGGTGAGGAATTGTACCAAGAAAAAGAAGAGCAATTTGGCACCGAGGCGGTTCGAGAACTCGAACGAATGATTATGTTACGGGTTGTCGATTCGAAATGGATGGAGCATCTTGATGCGATGGATGCGTTGCGCGAAGGCGTGGGACTTCGTGCCTATGGACAGCGGGACCCGGTGGTAGAGTACAAGAAAGAAGCCTATGACATGTATCAAGACATGTTAGGCTCCATTCGCGAGGAAGTGATCCGAATGCTGTTCCATCTGCAGCTCGCGCCGGAGGCGGAGTTGCAGCTAGCCCAGCCGGTGGCGACCGCGGTAGCCGAGCAACACGGAGATGATGTGCGACCCGCCCATCCGTTTCAGGTGATTCAAGGAGGCCAAGGCAAACCGCTACGGACAAAGAATGACCAACCCGGTCGCAATGACCCTTGCCCTTGCGGTAGTGGGAAAAAGTATAAACGGTGCCACGGGGCCATAGAACAAGATTAGTCGGGTAAACTGTGTGCTGTTACACCGTTTACTAATATCATGCTGGTGGGTCGTCCCTACTAAAGAGGAGAAGAGTGTGCTTTCCGACGATATTATTGCAACTCAAAGTGAAATGATTGCTATTCTCGATCGTATTAGGGGGTCTCTTTGACCAGGAAGAACGGGAAACAGAGCAAAAAAATCTAGAAGTGGTGATGGCCGAACCAGATTTTTGGAGTGATCCGATTCGAGCCGAGCGAGTCATGAAACGGCTCAGAACAGTTTCAGGACCACTCCAACGGTATATTGCGCTTTCCGCTCAATATACCGATTGGGCTGAGTTGGTGGAATTAGCCCAAATGGAAGAAGATACCCATTTGTTACAAGAGCAATTGGCCGAAGGGATTTCGCTCAAAGATGCGTTGCGACAGTTCGAGCTTACTCTGGTGCTGCGTGGCCCTTATGATCATGAAGACGCGATCTTGACCCTGCATGCTGGAGCCGGAGGCACTGAAGCACAAGATTGGGTGCAAATGTTGCTGCGTATGTATCTGCGTTGGGCGGAACGCCGGGGATTTCGCACTGACATGATTGATCAGTTGGCTGGGGAAGAAGCCGGCCTAAAGAGTGTAGCCATTGAAGTGCGCGGCGAAAACGTGTTTGGTTTTTTGCGTCCGGAACGGGGTGTGCACCGCCTGGTTCGCATCTCGCCGTTTGATGCGTCTGGTCGTCGTCACACCTCATTTGCCTCAGTTGAAGTGATTCCCGATTTGGAAACAGACGACACCATTGACATTCGGGCGGATGATTTGAAGATTGATACCTATCGTGCTTCGGGTGCCGGGGGACAGCACATCAACAAAACTGAATCGGCGATCCGGATCACCCATTTGCCGACAGGCATCGTGGTAACGTGCCAATCGGAACGCTCTCAGCACTCAAATCGGGAGACTGCAATGAAGATGTTGCGGGGAAAGCTGGCCGAATTGAAAGAGCGAGAGTGGGAGCAACATATGGCAGAGGTTCGCGGGGCTCAGTCCGATATCGGCTGGGGTTCGCAAATTCGCTCCTATGTATTTCAGCCCTATACTATTGTCCGTGACCACCGGACCCGTCATGAAACCGGTAACGTGCAGGCAGTGATGAATGGGGATATCGACGGATTTATTGAAGCCTATCTTCAGGCGGAAGCCAAAGGATCTTTGATGCCTGAGGACATCGATTAATGAACCGCATGGTTCAAGTGATGATTGTGTTGTTGCTGGCGGTAGTCGGACTGCAGTGGTATGTTCCCCGGTGGATCGCGACCCAGGCCGCTACACAAATCATGACCTTGGATCACGGAGAACGTCCTGTGATAACCATCACGGCTATCCCCTTTTGGTATTTGTTCAGTGGTGGATTTCAAGATGTCTACGTCAATGCCAAAAATGTGCCCATGGGCCCGTTAACCATTGCTGACACCACAGTAAACTGGCAAAATGGCGCAGTGGGTGTCACCGCACTTTTGAAACACCGATTGGTCATTACTCGTCCCGGGCACATGACGGTGATAATCACCGTGGACCAAGTCGCGTTGGCGCACTTCTTAGCTCAAGAGGGGAAGTTTCAAAATCCTACGGTGCATATTGATCCAACAGGGATATCCATAGGGGGCCGCGTGCTGCTAGGGGGAGTTTATGTCCCTTTGGACACCCGTGGCACCTTGGTCGTGTCGAGCGACAAAAAGAGTTTGATCTTTCATCCTACCTCAATTGACGGCATTCAGTTGCCGATGGTTACTGATATCGAAATTTTTAATGTGAATTCGATCAAATTACCGGTAGAATTGGAGATACAGTCGGTGACCTTACAACAGGGGTCTATGGAGGTTAAGGCCAAAACGCCATGACGTCAAAACGGCGGGTGATAATAGACTATCTGCAGATCACCGCGGGGACCGTCATTACTGCAGTGGGCATCAACGGGTTTTATGTACCCAACCGGATCTCCGACGGCGGGGTTTCCGGCTTGGGCATTATTTTGTTTTATGTCCTGCACATCCCAGTATGGATTACGCTGTTGGTGGTAAACTTGCCGCTATTATGGTTGAGCCATAAGTTGTGGGGAGGCCGGGTCGGCACTCGAACGATATACGGTACCATTACGCTGTCGGTAGCAGTGGCTGTGCTGTCGCTTCATGCGTTTACCCATAACACGTTGTTGGCATCGGTCTATGGGGGCCTCTTATCCGGGGTGGGACTAGGATTGGTGTTTCGGTCGCGGGGCACCACTGGCGGCACTGACGTGGTGGCACGATTTTTGAGCCATTTAGTCCCGGTAAGTATGGGGCAGGGGATGCTGCTGATTGACTTTTTCATTATTGCAGCCTTTGGGTTTGTCTTTAATCCTACCATTGCCATGTTTTCCCTCATTGCTTTGTTCATTTCTACCCGCGCGATTGATGTTGTGCAAGAGGGCGTGTCTTACGCCCGCGCTTTTACCATTGTGACTCAGCGGGCCGACGCCATTGTGCAACGAATTCTTAGTGACATGGACCGTGGTGTTACGCGAATAGGTGGTACTGGAGAATACACCGGCGAACACCGTGCTATTTTGTATGTGGTGGTGACACGATCAGAGGTGACGACACTGAAAGAACTTGTGTATGACGTAGACGCCAGTGCGTTTGTGGTCGTTGGGACGGTCCATGAAGTTGTGGGCGAGGGATTCCGCAAGCCGCCGCTTGAAAAGTAACCGGATTGTTAGGGGTTGTCGTCGAGTTGCAACAGTAGGGCGTCGGCTTCATCTACCGTGAGATGTCCCTGTTGCAACTGCTCTAAAATTTGCAGTCGTGGGTCCAAGGTGGTCACTTCGTTGGTGTTCTCCTCGACCTCTTCTTGTCCACTCGGTTCGGCGAACTGTCCCAGCGTGATGGAACCCCGACGCGTATGCAGGGCAATATGGGTCGACCCGTCTCCAGTAGAGCCCACTAGGCGATGACCTCGAGCCGGACCTGGATTGTTCACTTCTACCAGTTCCATCTGGGAGACGACGCGGCCCTGGTCGGTACTAGCCTCAATTCGTGCTCCCTGTGTGGTGGGAATGTTCACATGGATGTCACCGCGATTTTTAATATCGACATTCAATTGGGCCACCCTTGCCTCCACCGTCACGGAGCCAATGCCTGACTCACACTGCACATCGTCCAGGATTCCGCCCATCAGCTTAATTTGTCCAAAACCGCTATGGGCCTCCAAAGACAAGTGATGGCTGTCAGCAAAGAGAATTGATCCCATTCCGGCGTTTATTTCCATGTGCCCGCTTAAGCCCGAGCCGCTAATATCGCCCTTGCCTGCATTAACACCCAACGATCCGCGACAGTTTTCCATGGTGATATCTCCTAACCCGTTGTTAATATCGCCATTGGCGGTTACTTGTTGCAGAAAAACCGTGCCTAGACCGGCGTTGATGTCAATTTCTCCTTCTAGATGCTGCATAGTGATGTTGCCTTTACCAACATTCACGTCAAATTTCCCGTGGCAGGCTGTGACGGCGAGGTTTCCTAATCCGACGTGAATGTCGGCGTCAGTGAGATATATCTGGGTAATGGTTGCAGGACCCCAGCCCAAGTTGAAATCTAGCGACCGTATACTGGTAGGAAGGGCCAGGGAAACATCAATGGTTCGCGGTTGATCGTACTCAATGGTAATCTGATTCCCAGTGCGTTCTTGATTGAGGGGAACTCCGCTTACGATATGCACATCGTCGTCGGGACTAGGAGCAATATGCACCTTGGCTTTTTTTAACTTTACGGTGACATCTTGTATCATAATAGACTACTCCTTTGGCAGATTGGTTAGAGTTTGTCTTTCGTACCGGCATCATCAGGCACGATCCCTGATTGCAAAAGTTTTAGACCCTCTGCAACCCCGAGTTTTCCACTTTGTATGTGTTCCAATATACTGCGCCGATCTGCGGGTCTTTCCCTAGCCATTGAAAATTCTGTGTCGGGTTGGAAGACCTCCACTAATTGGTCCAATTTGCTGCGGACGGTCGGATAAGAAATGCCTAGGATCCTCTCTATCTCTTTGAGATTTCCTCGACTGACAACAAACACCTTTAAAAAGGCCATTTGCTCCTCGGTTAATTCGAGGCTGGGGTGGCTTTCGAATTGGCCGCGAATGGTGATATGGCAGTGTGGACACGTCAACTCCGTGATTGCCAACGAATGCCGACAGCTCGGACAGGTCGTTAACATTTTTGCCATGGATACCACCTCCCTATTTTCCGATTATATAATGAATATAACAAAAAAGAAAGTAATTAATTAGCAATAGTAATGTGATCATTGACATTGTTGCATGGTAATTAGAATGTGATGGTTATCGCGCTGAGCGATCCCCAGTTTTTACCATTACCGAAGCTGAACAGCTCGTGTGGGGACTCTAGTGCCGAAACCTCCGAGCCAAGAAGATATCACGCCACGGTGGGGACGTTGAAGGTTTTCTTCGAAGTAGTATTCCTGTCGCCGCGCCCATTCTTTATTGTGTCTGATGTGCGGACAGGGAACTTGAGAAAAGCCCGGAAGGGTTCGGCCAAATTGCTGGGACTTGATAGAAAAGCAAAATCTAGGTAGATTAGAACACTCTCTTTTCATCGCGCCTGGCTGGGGCATGATAAGTTTTTTCCCATAGCGCCATAATATCCTCCTGGGAGGCCAAACTCTTTGCCGAACCAACGGTTGTGGCCGCCAAAGCTCCCGCACAACATCCAATTTCACAGGCTTTCCGTGGACTGAATCCTGTCGAGAGCGCGGCGACGAAGGCTCCATTAAACGCATCGCCCGCCGCAGTGGGATCTGCCGCCTGCACCCGTGGTGGAGCGATATGTTGACCATGGTTTCCACGTTCCTGGAACCATACGCCCTCAGCGCCCATCGTCACTGCCAAGGTGGAAAGCCCGGGATACTCAGTCCATAGAATACGCACTTGCTCTTCGAGGTCGTTACTCTGTTGATGCGTCAAAACCCGCAGTTCCTGGGTGTTTGGGGTCAGAATATCCGCAGCACGTAGTAATTCCGGGGTCATACTGTCGGCCGGAGCGGGATCGCAGATCACCTGACCGTGCTGGCGATGCATCAACTGGGCAGCCCTCAATGAAGCTTCCGAAGGAATTTCGCCTTGCACTAAGAGCCATCGGGCCCCTTCCCATAAAGGGTGGCTATCCGTGATATCCTCTGGCGTCATTGCTGCATTGGCTCCAGCCACGTGCAGGATATATTGGGTGGAAGACTCAATAATCGGAACCGCCCATGAAGTCGACGCAGCCGCCATCCTGACGGCGTCAGTTCTCAAATGGTAGCGCGCGAGTTCTGAGCGGGCCCACTCCCCGAACACATCGTGTCCTACCTTGCCCACCAAAAGTGGGGAGACCCCGCATAACAAGGCCTGCAATCCTTGATTGACCGCTTTTCCTCCTAAATTCATGCCCGGAGTCTCTACCTTCAACGTCTCTCCGGAAATGGCAGGCCGAGGCAAAATGAGCGGAAAGTCGATGACGATGCTGCCAATGACG
Source organism: Bacillota bacterium (assembly GCA_021797515.1). Taxonomy (GTDB): domain Bacteria; phylum Bacillota; class Sulfobacillia; order Sulfobacillales; family Sulfobacillaceae; genus Sulfobacillus_C. Next base: position 36,203 of record JAJZZP010000114.1, read on the forward strand.
GCGATTGTGGGTTGCATGCGAAAACCTCTCTTCTTCCGATAAGATGTATTTCGTCCCGGTGGCTGTCACGGTATCATAGATCCGTAGGATGCGAGGAGGAATCGGGACGGTGCTATATAGTCAACAGTATCGAATCTGGGATTTTTGGGCAACTAGTGTCGGCCGCACCCATCATCTTTTCTATCTCAAGGCGCCACGCACGGGACTTCCCCAGTCTCGCCACGATCAGGCCGTGATTGGCCACGCGATTTCCACCGACTGGGAACACTGGGTTCCCCAAGTGGATGCGCTGCGCCCCCCCTTATTCCCCGCATGGGACGATCTGTCTCTGTGGACCGGGAGCGTTATTCGCTCCGATACCCACTGGCTAATGTTCTACACTGGACGCGATAGACGTAGTCGCACTCAAAACATTGGTGTGGCGGAGTCAGACGACCTATCATCATGGCAGAGATCGCCATCTGAGCCGATTTTGCCCCCGGACCCCCAATGGTATGTCACTGCACCAGAGGAATCGTCTGAAACGTTCACATGGCGCGATCCTTACGCTGTGCGGGATGCGGCCACGGGTTTATACTATCTGTTCATTGCCGCACATGACAGACGGCAGGTGCCGGGATATTCCGGTGCCGTGGCTGCTGCAGTGTCTGAAGATCTGCGGCACTGGTCGCTCTTGCCGCCGGTTCTCAGCCCTGGCTGGTTTCGCGATCTAGAGGTGCCCACCGTGATTCAACGCCAAGGTCGGTGGTATCTCTACTGCTCCGTCAAATCGGACTGGTACCACCCATCGAACCCTTTTTCCGAACCCCGAACGACCACTCTCTGTTTTCAGTCCCCCAACATCTTGGGCCCCTATCTCCCCGTAGCCGAGGCAGCCGAGTGCACTCCAGCGCTGTGGTATGCTTGCCGCCCTGTTTATGACGAGGTCCGGGGATATCTGCTGATGGGGTGGAGAATGGGAGCCGAAGAAGGCTATGCCGATACCCCGTGTTCCTATGGCGTCGATGATCCGATTCCGTTATGCCCACCACCCAAGGAATGTGGTTAACCTTTGGTTCCGGTCGTCGCAATGCCTTCAACGATGGCCCGCTGACCCAGCAAGTACAGAATGAACACCGGAATGCTGATAAAGACGGTGGCCGCCATGAGCAGGTTATACACGGTGGCAAACTCTCCCTGAAAAGCCACCAGGCCCAGTTGAACGGTATACATCGTCTTGGTCTCGGTGAAGAGGAACGGTAGGTAGAAAGAGTTCCACTCCGCAATGAATGTGAGCAAACTCAAGGTCACCGTGGCAGGCCTCGCCAGAGGCCAGTATACTCGCCACAGTACCTGCCATGGATTCGCGCCGTCCAACATTGACGCTTCTTCCAAGGCCTCCGGGATGGTGAGGAAGAATTGGCGATATAAAAAGATACCAAACGCATTGACTGCGGTCGGCACTATCAGTGCGCCAAAGGTATTAATCCAATGAAGGTTGGCCATCAGCACAAAAATCGGCAACGCAATCACCTGAAATGGGATGATGAGCGTTGCAACGAAGCCGACAAACAAGGCTTGGCGTCCCGGAAACCGGATTCGGGCCAATGCGAATCCTGCCATGGACGAGGTGATGACCTGGGCGACGGTCACCGCCACCGACATTACTAGCGTGTTCAGCACTTGCCTGGCAAAATTCGTATAGAGCCAGGCGTTCCGGTAGTTAGCCCAGTGGGGAGAAATCGGAAAGAGCGGGATCGAGCCGGTGGAAATCGCCGTGTTAGAGCTAAGGGACCCCATGATAATCCAGTAAAAGGGAAAGCCAAAGCCTAAAATGGCTAGCACCATCAAGGGGACATATCGCCAGAATTTTACGCGGCGTGTCCGTGAGAAAACGGGACCCGGTTTGGAGACCGGGGTGACTTCAACCATCGCGTTGAACCTCCTGCCATCGTTCCAATTACTGCATAGTTTATGAGATGCGGAATACTTCTTTGGTGAAATAACGGACCATGCCGACCGTCAAGACCAACACGACGATAAGTAATAGGGTAGAAGCGGCCGCCGCCTGACCCCACGAATTCTGCACAAAAGCAAGATTCCAGATATAGTACACGAGCGTCGTCGTCGAATTGACGGGGCCGCCATTGGTCATCACGTAAATAGCCGAGAAAGCTCGAAAGCTGAAAACCAAATTGATTATCACCACAAAAAAAGTACTGTTTCTGAGCATAGGCCAAGTAATGGTGCGAAATTGGGTCCACCCGTCCTTAAGTCCATCGATAGCACCCGCCTCATAGATCTCGTGGGGAATGGTCTGCAGTCCCGCGAGATACAGGACCATGTTGTAGCCCGCCATTTTCCAGGTATACATGGCGATAACATATATCAATGCGGTAGACGGATTGTCAACCAGGTTGCCCGGGTGCACTCCAAAGACCCCCAGCAGATGGTCGAACAGTCCGCCTGAACTGCCCATCCACACCCAAGCCAGGCCGGCCGACACAAAAGATACCAGATAAGGGGCGAAACTAATACCGCGGAGCAGATTGCGCAAGGGCAAGGGGCGGTTGGCCAATAAGGCCAACCCCAACCCGATGGCAATGCTCGGTATCACGGTTCCGATCACAAAAAGTACTGTGTTGCGGATGACTAAGCCAAAGATCGATTCGTCGACCAAATGGTGGAATTCGGCGAATCCCGTAAAAGACTTGATTGGAGACAAACCGTTCCAATGATGAACACTGAGCCAAAGGATATACCCCATGGGATAGTAAAAAAATACCGCGGTAAGAATCACGGCGGGTGCCAGAAACAGAGCCGCCCACCCCCACAACCGTCGTCGGCCTACCACGATTTCCAAGCCCCCTTACCCAAACGTGTCACGTCCGTCAACCAGTTCATGAATTAGAATCCAACGCCTGTTGGGCTTGTGCGGCGGCCTGCTGCAATGCGGCCTTAGCGGACATTTTGTTATAGAGGGCATTTTCAATAGCGTTGCCGATGTCCGCTGAGATTTGGGAATAGGCTGGGATAGGGGGCCGCGCTTTGCCCACGGACATCTCTTTGGCGAACACGTCGATAAAGGGGTTGTTCTTCAGGTATTGCTGATATTGTGGGGAATCCTGCGCAGTGACGGATACGGGCAAATAGCCGCTACCGGTATCATAGCCAATTTGAAATGCGGGGGTCGTGACATACTTGGCAAAGAGAAATGCCGCTTTGTTCTGCGCTGGGGTGGTGTTAAAAATAAAGAGACTCTCTCCTCCAATATTAGTGGCTGCTATCTTGTCCTTGGGCAAAGGGAACGCCCCGTAACTGACGCTGTGTTGTTGCTGCAATGCCGCGTAGTTCCACGGCCCGTTAATGGCCATCGCCACTTTTCCGGATAGAAAATCCCCGAGTTGATAAGCGTCATTTAAGGGGCCAAACGTGGCCACATGGTCTTTCATGAGCGTGACCCAATAATTCAGCGCATCAATGCCCGCAGGACTGTCGAAGGTGACTTTGGTTCGCGATGGGTTCAACAGATGGCCGCCGGCTTGCCAGAGCAGTGTTTCCCAGATCCAAACGGTCCACTCCTGGTTGCCAATCGGCATTTCAAATCCATAGGTTCCGTTTGTGGTCAGTTTCTTGGCATCGGTCAGAAATTGACTCCAAGTGGTGGGTGGGCTAGTAATGCCTGCTTTGGCGAATAACGTCTTGTTGTAGTATACGCCGAGATCGTTCGCGTCAAAGGGCATCGTCCAAACCTTACCCTGGTAGACACCGGTATTTAATAAGCCGGTAAAGATGCTAGACGCTTGAAAATCAGTGTTCTTGAAGTATTTCTGCGCTTGCACGATGGCGCCTGAAGAGGCGAATTGGCCAGTATAGGCGGGCGCAATCCATAACAAGTTTGGCGGATCGTGTGCGGCGACGGCGCTTTCGAGCTTAGGAATTTCTGAATCGGCGGCACCGTAATTTTGCATGGAGATGTGGATTGTCGGATGAGACTTCTCGAAAGCGTTGATCTGGTGTTGCAGATAGGTTTGAGTGGCGGGGGACTGAATGCCCTCTTCAAAAGTTAATGACACCGTTTTGGCGGCGGATGTGGATGCCGCGTTAGTTGCCCCTCCGCACCCTGCCAACATCAGAGAGCCAACCGAGGTCAGGGCCATCGGAACGAGCCAATGCATACGATGAGTCAATGATCTAATCCCTCCTCATGTAATCCATATTGAATTTTGGACTGAGCGGAAAGTTGGTGACGATAAGAGACTGGGTCGACACGAGCGACAAAGTCACACGGCAACGTGGTCAGGAGTGGCACTTCATGATGGTGTATGCGTTGCAGAAGTAAATCTGCGGCAGTCACACCTATTGCATGCGTGGGCTGCACAATAACAGATAGCGGAGGGCGCACAAAAGTCGTCCACGGTTCGTCATCCAGCGCAATGAGCACCGTGGAAGCCAGAAGGTCTGGGTATTGCGTCTGTAGTGTGACGACCAAACCCATCGCCATCAGATTATTGCCTACCATTAGCACTGAAGGCCGTGTCCTCAATTCGCTGAGCCAGTGGGCTGCCTGAACGCCTCCATCGTATCGGGAGTCACCGTCAAATACCCAGTGTGCACACGACTCAGTGGCCTGTTCGAATCCCTGAAGTCTCTCTACAGTAGTCGACAGCCCTTGTTTACCTGCAATCAAAGCGAAATGCTCATGACCTCGCTCCCGAAAGAAACTGATGGCCTCGCGGACTGCATCCTGACTATTTGTCACAACGGACGGAATATCGCCGGTATTGAGATGGCGGTCGTAGGTCATAAGCGGAACCGGGATGCGTGTATAGAAAGCAGCACCCTGCGGGTCTGTGCGAACCGGCGCTAATAAAATGCCATCCACGCCCTTGGCCACGAGATTTTGAATGGCTTCCTCTTCATGTTCAGCGTTTTCGTCAGAGTGACTAACAATCACGGTATAGTGAGCTTCTCGCGCTTTTTTTTCCACACCGCGAAATACTTGGGCAAAAAAAGGATTGGTAAGATCCGCAGCGATAAACCCGATGGTCTTCAAACTGTTGGTGCGCAACCCTCGTCCAAAAGCGGAGGGAACAAAGTTCAGTTCCTTCATGACTTGTAAGACGTGAGCACGCGTTCGTTCGGCAACCGGACGCGTGCCATTGATGACATGAGACACGGTCGCGGTAGATACTCCGGCACGCTTGGCTACGTCACGAATAGTCGCCACAAAAATTCCTCCTGTCGAGAAAATCGTTTACACGTAAACGATTGCTTTTAGAATAAACACACTATACCGTGATGTCAATCATTTTTGTTGGAATCCATTCCAACCGTTTTACCTGAATGCGTGACAAGAAGTGCTCCGCACGCTAATTTAGACCCGTTGTCGGCTTAAAATGCTACGAGGCGCCTTGGGTGCGAGGTGGGTTGGCGGCGGGATAGCGCCACATGGTAGCCAAGCCATGATCTGAGGTCCGCTACGACATAAGGATCTCTACGTCGCCGTACGGCGGCGATGACCTCAAACCCCAGTTATCGAATTTCGGCGATGGGCTTAAGCTAGCCCGTGGCAAACTGCGCATACAATTGGGCGGCCACCGGCCCCAGCGATTGCCCCGCCCATAACGAATCCGGTGACGGCGTGCGTGCATGATAGGTTTGGCGGCACAGAGAATGAGGTTTTGGATGATCGTCCGCAGGCCGCCGACGATGCGCCGCTTTCCGCAAGGGGACGTCGGTCCGACCGAGCACGGCCTGTCCAATCACGCGCAAGAGATTATAGGTGAGAGCGCGAGTTATCGGTCTTCACTTCGCTATGATATTGCTCCATGGTGCCATGATCCGGGTATCAGGGTAGGATGGTGGCCGGACCATTCGGCAAGGAGGTCCAGTAGGTCGCAATGTCAATCGCGGGGATCAGAAGGATCTGGCCGGTGGTGGTGATCGTGCGCTCAATGACCTCGAGATTGCTCTGCCGCACCACGTGGCCCCACTGCAACCCCGGATTGTCCTCATAGGATGCCGCCTGATCAGGTAATAGCTCTACGTTATATCACTAATGTGCAGCTGTAGGTTGTGGGGAGTTAACGACGGGAGCCCAGTTCCGATGGAGAAATCGTCTACGACCACTCCCCATAATGCAGCGTAGTTAGACAGTGGGAATCGGACCAAAACCTGACCCATCTCGAGTCAACTTCGTCCATTTATCTCCGATCGTCTCGTCTCTATCGTAAACGGCCAAAAGACGGGATTCAAACCTTGGTACCTCCTGCCTCCTCCCGATTTTCCGCAGGGTTATGGTAAGTTGTCAGGGAAGAAACAGTCATGGCTTAACGTATTACGCCCCGAACTCTCCATAACCTGCAGCTACACATTATGGCCGTTTGTGATTGTGTTGCACAGGGAATCACCAGAATTCATCTTGGACGAATACTTCCTTGGCGAGGTGCTGCTGCTCGGGCCACGGTTCCACCAAGGCCTCTCGCCAGTGACGAACCAGGGGATACATCCAAATCGATTTTTTTGGTACGCGCATCGTATTATAGCGATCTTGGCGACTACGGCCCACGGTCTCTCCAATGCAGACCCAATTGGACGCCGCATAACAGGTGCCGCGATAGGGAGATTCCACGAAGGTTTCTAACAGCACTGGTGAAAACCCATAATGTGCGTACCAATCCGCACGAATTCTTCGCGCGGTCAGACCTAACACATGACTGGCCAGGTGAGGTACGTGCACTCCGGGCAAAATCAGATACCGGCTATTGTTGATGATCCGGGCACGAAACCGACCCCGGGTTGCGTTATCCCAACCAATCCAACGTTCTCGCGCTTCCAAGGCTTTGGCCGAGGACCCAAAGAGGAGGCCGCCGAGCCGTCGTGGTGTCGGACCTGCCTCCGACACAATCCAATAGTGCTGTCTGGCACCAAAAGCGCGTCGATAACCCAGCGGATGAAAGCGAGCCATCGTGGCATTCCAAGTGAGACGTTCCTCTTCAGACACCACCGGGACAACTGAAATCGGTTGTATATCAGCCAGCGGAACTGCGATCTCAAGGGGGGCGAGTGGTTCTCCCTGTTTTTCGGCTTTGGCGGCACTACGCCCGGGCACTAATTGGCGTTTGGGTGGCAATTCGACAAACCCGGATGCCTCCATGGCATCCAATAGATTCATGCATGAATCGATTCGCAACGCGCCGTTCGGCGAACGCCACGGTAAAGTATCACATAATGTCGCAGCCAGTTCGGTACGAGTCGATCGTCGAAAATATTTCACTATGGATTTGAATCGGTCGATATCCTCCGAACTAAAAAACCGATCACCAATCCAGAATGGTTCATCCCAACGTCTAGGCATCAACGTATCTCCTTGCAGGTTTTCCTCTGTCATAGAAACGCCCGATAAGTAAGACCTTGAGTTTCGCACCCCCGAAATCCAAGCAAATCCAATGGGATAAAAAGCCGCTAACCCCGCATGAACACTAGGTTTTTTGGGTAATTAAGGTGCGACCCAAATCAACCAAAAACGGGTGACTAACATAGGGGACCATGTGATGGCGGTCAAAAAGGTGCTCGATGAACACCAGTATTCGATCAACCTTATTACTTGAGTTTCGCACCCTCATAACACACCATTTTTAGACGTCGATCATTCCGCCAAGCCTTGAAAATCGCCACTTTTTCCTCATTCCATTTTGGTCACTTAGGCGGACTTATGGAAGGCTTGTAACT
>JAJZZP010000189.1 GCA_021797515.1 Bacillota bacterium
CCACGGCGGCTAGCCGCCGTGCCGTCAGGGTAGTCAAAAAAGTTTGGTGTCTACCTCTGGGTCAGGGTGCGAAATACGGGTTGCAACGCAGGAAATCGCACCAGGTCACTAATCACCTGGCGTGTGAACTGCATGCTGCCTGCTCCTACAATGGCAATCTTAGCCATTAACCTCGCCTCCTCATTTCAATTCAACTCCAGTCCATGTTGACTGTAACTGCCTGGTATTTATCTCTCCATTGCGATAACCGTAATAAGATGTTCTACTGTCGCCTGAACCGCAATGCGCGCGGCTTGTAACGCTTCGCGCGGTTTCCGGTCGCGATTGTTTTCAATGGCCTGCCACCATACTCGTCTTAACTCGGTCCCAATGTTCACTTTTGCGATCCCGTGGGAACACAGTATGGGAAAAAGTTTCTGGGGCATGCCGCTACCGCCATGAAGAACTAAGGGTGCCCCAAGGGTCGCAAAAATGTCCTGGACTCTATCCATACGGATATCACTCACGTTACGATAGTGGCCATGTTTGCTGCCAATCGCCACCGCTAGGGCGTCGACTCTGGTCGCGCTCAAATAATCCCAGGCTTCCTCCACAGTCGTCAGATGCTCCCACGCGGGCGGTTCCCCATCACGAGCGACGTGGCCGATTTCCCCTTCAACGTAACAATTTTTCGTTTTAGCGTAGGACACCGCTTCGAGACTTAGGGCAATGTTCTCGGGTAATGGCAAGGCTGACCCATCAAACATTACTCCAGAAAATCCTAAATCAATAGCCTTCTTAATATCATCAACGTTCTTGGCATGATCTAGGATTAGGCCAGTGTTAACATCAGACTGCCGTAAGATGAATAGCAGAGCGTCAGAGAAGACATCCCAGCCCCAAATGTTCAGAGTTTCCACGGTAATTTGGAGAAGAATATTTACCTTTTTCGTTTCGGCGGCTGAAATCACACCCATTGCCATTTCCAAAGAATCGATATTGAACGCGGGTATTGCAACACCCGCGTCCCGAGCCTGGTGAATAAGATTCTTTGGATTCGTTAGCATAATCTCGCCTCCTGAATTTTGGCTAAATGGAGGGCAATGCGGCTGGGGTCAAGTACCGCTACACCCACTGTTTCCACGCTGGCCGTAGCAGCAGCAGTGGCCCAGGGAATGGCGTCCTCCCATGATTTCCCGACAACAATTTGGGAAACTAATGCGCCCAGGAATGTATCCCCGGCGCCAACGGAATTCACTACAGCTACCGGGCCCGGAATCCAGCGCCGCTTTCCCTGACCAGGTGGCCACCAAGTGACACCGTCCGCGCCGCCGGTAACAATATAATGCGTGCCAACAGAGCTTGGTGGCTTCCCACAAAAAGCCGCCAAAAATTCTTCCTGATTTGGCACTACCGCAGTAGGTTGAGCCGCGACGCTCAGGGAAAGGGCCTCGCCTCCGCAATCAACAATAATGCCGGCGGTTTTAGGTTTTAAGGCATCAATCCACTCAGAATAAACGGAAGGCTCAAGACCAGGCGGCAGGCTTCCCGAAATGGTAATCCAATCGCCAGGTAAAACGCCTCGTTCAACCTCCGATAGCAACCTATCAGCAGTATGTTTCGTGACCCAGGGGCCCGGAGGCCTTAATTCCGTAATGGCCCCATCACCCGATATTACGGTAATACAGATACGTGCATCATCGGGTACGCTTTCACTAACCACCGGAATGCCAAGATTTTCTGCCCGACCCTTAAGTTCAGCGCCCGTTGCGCCACCAAACACTCCCACTACCGTTACGGGTTGTCCCAAAAGTTGTACCGTTCTTGCAACATTATTTCCCTTGCCGCCCAGACGTGCATCCATGGTGTCGGCTAGGCTAATGGTACCGGGAACGAATCTTTCGCGGAGTCGGTAGGTCACATCCAACGATGGGTTTAAGGTGACGCACCAAATCATTTTGCCCCCTCCCTTCGGCTAGCCAAAGCGAAAGCGCCATAGAGGCCTGCATAATGACGAAAAACACTGGGCACCAAACGCGGCGGGTATGGCAAATGGGTGTTCCATTCATCTTCAAAAATGGGAGCGAAGACCTCAAACTGGCTAGAGACTCCGCCTCCAACCGACACCATTTCCACATCCAGAGCCAGAAGCACATGACCTACGTGTCGAGCAATATCCCTAAATATCCGATGGGTAAATTCATAGACGAGTGAATTTGCTTGATGCCGAAGCAAGTCATTGATCCCGCCTAGCATCGGGAATTGGGCCTGAATCATATGATCCAATGCGCGGCCTCCGTAGCGCTCTTCAAAAGGGGCATGCCCCCGACTATAGCCCGCTTGGCCCATTTCCCAGAGATATGCAATCTCTCCAGCTGCTCCATGCATACCCTGCCAAATTCCACCGTTGAACACCAATGCCATGGCAATACCGGTTCCCAGATTAAGATAGATCCCTGACTGGCAACTCCGCATGGAACCCCATAACATTTCCGCACTGCAAGCTGCCCGAACATCATTGTCTATGGCGATTGGATAATTGGGAAATGCGTGCTGAAATATTGACGGCAAGCGCAACTCCGCCCAACCCAAGACATTGGGAGCCAACGCCACGCCATCCGCTAAGGTGATACCCATAGTAGACACGCCAATGGCCGCAACGTCATAGCGCCTTTGCAATTCAACTCCCGCATCAACCGCAGCACCCACTACCGCTCGTGCATTCGGAAAATCTTGCACCATTAGGCGGCGATGGTCAAGCAAATCGCCCATGGAGGTACCGACCCCGATATCCACTTTGCTGCCCCCAAAATCAAATCCCAGTATCATCTCGGTGCAATCTTCCACACGGTAGCCCGATCCGCTGAAGCGACCACCGAACTATCGGGCAATGCGAAACCCCTTACTGGAAATTCATCAACCCGATCTATGGCCACGAAGTCGACATCAGTCCAATTTAACAACCGGAACAATGCTTTCTTGCCCATCTTGCTATGGTCTATAGCCATAAGGATTTTGTCCGACGAGGATCGAAAAGCCTGGGCCACGGCGGCTTCTTCCTCGGTGGTGGTACTAAAACCAAAATACGGGTCGGTGCCCTCGGCCCCCAGTATTCCTAAATCCACGTGCATATCGCCCAAGGTTCTCAGGGCCAAAGGCCCAGTTGATTCGAAATTTGGCAAACGCACGGCACCGCCCACGATGACCACGTCCATGTCATTGATGGATAACTCGTAAGCGATATTCACCGCGTTGGTTACTACGCGAACGCGTTTTTTTGCTTTAATCAAAGCTCTCGCGATCATAGTGGTCGTGGTCCCGCCATTGAGGCCAATAATGGTGTCATCACTAATAAAATCAATCAATAACTGCGCAATAGCTTCTTTTTCCTGATAGCGTTCAATTTGCCGATCCTCGATTTGGGAACCAAGACTATTAGTCCGTGTAAGTGAGACTGCTCCGTGGTAATGCTGTAACGGGAGGCCTTTTTTCCCTAATACTGCTAAATCTCTTCGAATGGTTGCCGGGGAACATCCGAAACGCCCGGCCAATTGCGCAATGGACAGCGCCCCATGCTGGTCCAACAGGGCTATGATTTCTCGATGTCGTGCTTTTGTGCCTCGGCGCGGCCTAATATCTACATCAGAAACCATAATTTAAGTCCACCACTGCGGTAAGGTCCCGCGGTGCATCAGGATTTCTTCCGGTATTGACCGCCCAATGCCATCCTATCCATTGCAGCGGGATAACAGCCAAAGGCCCCATCCACAAATCGTCCCCTTTCCCCGGCAGCACTAGCCGGTGGCCAGGAATTCCTGGCGCCTGATCAAACCAACTTTCGTGTGCAATCACCAGCAAGCGCGAGGTTCGCTGGGCAAGATCCTGAACAATCTGCCGTTCGTGACGGGCATATACGGTTTGCCCCAAAACTACGATGAGGTCATCATCGGATACCGAACCCCACGGGCCATGCCTAAACTCTAACGGACCAAAAGCATAGGCATTTTCGTTGGCCATTTCCAACGACTTTAAGGCTCCTTCTAAAGCAATGCCATAGCGTGCACCCGCCCCCAGAATGTACAGTCTTCTCGGACTCGCTTGCACTAGTTTTTCAATAACTTCTTTAGGAATGTAAAATGTAGTCAGGCGCATAGGCAACCATGTTCCGCAACATGTCAGAAGACTCCGGCACCACCTTTTCCGCTAACACCCGTTCAAACGCTAACAACATAGCGGTAAAAGACCGGGTCATGACGACCGAATGATCATGGGCACTGGGAAACGCCCACACCTGATCGACAGCAGACGCCAGAGGAGCTTTGCCGTCACAGGTTACCCCCAAAACAGTCTTCCCGTGACGGCGTGCCAACTCAGCGGCCCATAATCCTTCGGAAGTTGTCCCGGAGCGAGAGATGACCATCACCGATTCCACCGATTGCAAGGTTTGCTGAGGTTCCAGAATGAGGCCTTGAGTGGGAAGCGACCGGATGCGAACACCCACCTGGGCTCCCAAATGCGCAATAACCGAGGATAAATAGAACGACGTGCCGCTGCCTACGCATAATATCGGCTGTTTGAAGTCGAATGGCAAGTTCGCCAACAAAACATCCTTCCACGCTTCGGATTGTGCCATAATTGCGTTGTAAACTGTCAGCCCCTTATCCATCGGACACCTCCGTAACATTAAGCGATGATCCATTACCACCCAAATAGATGCTCGTGATGCATTTTAGTCGAACAGCCTGATTACATTGAGTCTCAGCATAAACCTGGTTCCCGTTGTAGGCCATCGCAAGACATTTTCCCGTTAGATCCCAATAAATAATGACAGCATCTTACCATAATCATGTCCTATTTTCACCATATTCTGTTGTATTGCTTATGAAAGGCTTAAACGTTGCCCTAATGTTAGACGAAACGTTGGTAAACTATCATTATCTTACCCAACATCGTCATCTTCAATTACATACGATATCTCTTTAGAATTATTATCTCAATTATAAGTATCATATTTTCTGCAACCCACTGCGTTATCGCCTCAAGTTTGGATAATATTGAGATAGGTTTCATTGACTTCTTCCCATAGCATATATGCTTCTAGTTAATTTAGCTCCCGGCGGCCGCAAAATTGGTTACCCTCAATATGACCTAATGTGAATCATTGTTGGCGTAAATCGATCAGGTTCTGTTCTAAATTATCAATGTAGCCTACTGTTGTTGAATCGGTACACAATTGTCTACGGAAAGGGGAGAGAGATGAAACGTTCCGCGGCTTCTGGGATGATTCCTACTCCGAGTGAATGAACAATGTGCATAATTTTGGGGTAACCTCTTCGATTTAATCTCTTCGCCACCGCGATGTAGTGGTCTGGTTTGACCCTGACTTATACGGAGAGGCACTGAATGGCAAACCTAGTCCCCAGGGGCTATGACGTGCACGCTCTTCCAATTCCCTACATAAGTCATGGAAAGTCGATTGCGCAGAGACCATTAACCGACACAGGGCAAGCCTCATATGACGATTCTCACCTGCGTTTTTTGTAAGGCTTGTGTGTTAGCAGATGACACATCTTAGGGCCACGACTGTTGTGATTATCCCATCCGCTGTTTCCTTATAACTCCAATTTTAAGCGGCCCATCATCTCTTGATTCGCTGCCTATGTGTGTATATCCAAAAGGAATCGGCAAAATCTTCACATCATACATTCGCCCGTAACTGGTAACTTTAAACTCTCACCCAGCGTTGTCTTTAGGCAGAAGGGAGTGAGACTATGAAATATCTCATGGCAATTCTGAGTGGGATAACAATTAGTACTTTAAGTGGATGTGGATCCCTGGCCGCACCTGCATTGACGACTTCAGTTAATTCCGGCGCGCCATCTCGTATATCTGCATCACCATCGAAAAGTCTGTCGGTGAAAGCAGAAGGATGCAGCGCTACATGGGCTATAAGTGATATCAAGGTCGCAGATTCGATCAAACTACCGGTAGATACCGTTATGCTGTCTGGTAACCTTGGCATCGCCTCCACGACAGCCAAAACCCTCCCCATCTGGCTCGGCGATAACCCATCTTCCGTATCTGAAGGAGTGTTAAACGGTTGGACCATAGACGGACTTTTCGCACATCGTGGCGGCACTAGTATGAGCCTTATCGCTGATGGGAAGCAAGACATTATTTTCATCGAAGAACCGGAACTTACCCAGGCCCAGGCTCAGCTAATCCGGAGTGCGGGATGGCCTATACCGCAACCATCTGAACCGGTTTCCCTGACTATTACGCTTCCGTCCCTCCCAAAACCGAGTTTATCTCTTGCATTGCAGAAACTTATCAAAACCAAAGAAAGCATTGGCAGCGTTTCGGATGTCTATCCTATCCGGGCAACCTCACCGCATCAGTATCTCACATATGCCGGTCCTATTAACCTCAATAGCTTCGTTCACGACAATCCACCGTGTTCTGCCGGAAGGGATCACGCGCCCTTGGTGGAAGGCGGCAAGATTGTCCGCCAACCTTATTGGAGTCTTATGGCTGCCAATGGAATTTCTGTCGGCTTTGCCCCAGGTTGGGTTGTTATTAATACCGAACACGCTGGAATTATCCAAATATGGTGGTATCACGAGTCTGCAATCCATGTGCCTCAATCCGCGTTGCATTAGCTCTCATCCAGTGATAATTTCATACAAGTCTTCAAAAGACCGAACAACGATTCCCTTCCAAGTTTCAACATCCATGCAGTGAACGCCATACGTGTTTGACAAATCTTCCTGAAATAATACTGGTTGCATTCCACACTGCAAAGCCCTCGTGAGCTCCTCATCACTCCCATCCGCCACTAACAGCGGTTCTGATGGATCACTGTCAAACGCATTTAGTACCGGGCGATATGTCGCAATGTTAGGTTTTATCATCCGTTCTTGGCAACTAAAAGCACAATATCCAAAATAGGAGGCCAGGGTACTGGTTTCCCACACCCCTACGACATCCGGCGCACAATTCGACACCAATTCCGTGCGAATCTCATGCCAAGACAACGCCTTTAAAAACGCTACGACTCCTTGCTTTGGTTCCTGTCCCTCGATGGTAAAATTGCGACAAATATTTCTTATTCTGCCAAGGTATTTGCGTTGGGATATTTGTCCAATTTTGGGACGATTGATTCCAAGTTTTGTGCCACAGAACTAAATCCGCCTTGCATTCGCCGAGGAAAGTCTTTAACCCAGCCGTCATGAAGATCATCAAAATCAACATCCAAAACTTTGGTAATTTCCTCAATGGCGGTTATGTGTTGACTCATCCTTAACGGAAAAACCAACGTCCCATACAAATCAAACAACATTGCTTGTAGAATCATTGACACCACTACGCACATTGCATTAGGTACTACGGTGCAAGTCTAAAGGAAGTCTTTTGTCACCATCATTTTAGTTTTTCTAATGATGGCGAACTTGGTAAGGTTACCGGGTACCAAGATTGGCGAATATCTTTCATCGTGGCTTCCGACTGGGTACTGCCCCACAAGGTCATTCCGTGGAAAGGGACCGCTTTTCCCTCCCACCGGGGAAACATTCCGCGCATGCCAAATCGAAGATCGCAGAACCCACACTCTTCATCACCGTAATACCCTCTTGCGGGCCCAATGTACGAGCCATGGATAATGGCAATACCCGCGTTAAATCAAGGTGTCCCGTGGTCGCCGGTATTAGGTACTCGCCAGCCTCTACCAGGCACGCTGGCAAATAATCGGCGTATAGTGTGGCATGCTCCACGGTGAAGCCAACGGTTTTAATTAATGCGATGGGTGCTTACCGACCCACAACCCGTGAAATTGACGGAGACATCGGGGTTCATCCGCACGTTTTTTCTTTCGCGGATAGATGAAAGTGCCATTCCACTTTCGGTGCAGGTTCATCATGTCCACAAAATCCGCATCCGCATGGTAAGCATGGGTTGGATTTTGGCAGGTGAAATGAAGCCTCGGGTTTATTTGAAGCATTATGCCAAAAACTGGGGATCACTCAGGTCCGAAACCGTCATTCTCGATGCCCTACGCGATTTGGACATCCGCCGGCAATCGAATGAGAGCCTGCTGTGGTATCAGTGGACCGCCGTCCTACCGTACCAGCGCCGCCTCCTCTTAGATGCGCTAGGCGTGCCGATTGACCGGGGGTTTATCTGGGACCCGTCGGGCTAACGGCCAAAAAAATTCCACGATTTTCCGTTCCCTGACTCGCGGAACCTGGGATATAAGGCTGGCCGTTTGACGGCGTGAATTTCTTTATGGACGCCGATCTTGACCGTTTTCATCAGCGTCGCCATGTACCTCACCCCCTTCCATCTCGTCGATGAGCTGTTTTGTTTTTTGCCCAAACTCTTGTGATCGTTTTCCGTACAACCGTGCCGAAAACCCCGTCACAATCGTCAGCCAATCGGTCACTAATTCTTCTTGTGATGATTTCGGTTCTGTTTTGTGAGTGACTTCGACTGTCACGCCGTGACTGCTTAAAAATCGTTCCAGATACCGATAACCGAACCGTACCAACCGATCAGGAAATTCAATCAACACACGTTGAATCTCATGCTGTTCTGCCAGTTGCAACAGGTGATGGAGTTGCTTGCGATTTTCATCGATACCCGACGCTTGCTCTTGAAACACACGTGTGACTTCGTACCCGTGATCTAGCGCGTATTGTTTCAAACGTTTAATTGCCGTTCTAGTTACTTGTTGTCTGGGATCTTCCTCTATATCGCCTACCACGCCAGTACGGTTGGCGGCAGCGTGTTTGGCCTCTCCGCGGTTGCATTCTTTTTGTTTGGTGGTTTTCTGACCCATCCCCACTTTTACGTAATTAAAGAGTCGGAATATTCCGCAAAGGAAGACGGGGCCTTCGTGTCGAAGTGTGACGTCACGACGATTTCACCGAGGAAGGTCCGCATGATAGCGCTTCAGTCTATCACAGAGTTTTTCACCACCTATGGGCGACGGCGAAAATCGCCACGGAAAACCTTGGCCGCGCTGGTGTGGGCACTCCTGCGCCAGCCATTGTTGGGCATT
>JAJZZP010000053.1 GCA_021797515.1 Bacillota bacterium
AGATCCAGCGGCACGTAGTTCTACGGAAACCATCCGATCTCTTGTCGGTTCCGGAAACCCCTTGCCTCTGGGTTTTGCTGTTGTCGAACGGGGCCACATCGAAGATCCAGCGGCACGTAGTTCTACGGAAACCATCCGATCTCTTGTCGGTTCCGGAAACCCCTTGCCTCTGGGTTTTGCTGTTGTCGAACGGGGCCACATCGAAGATCCAGCGGCACGTAGTTCTACGAACCGATACGAATCGATTGACAACGGCGATGCTTTCGGAGCAATTGGTCAGAACTCGCGTTCACCCGGGCATTCTAGTGGATGTCTGCCTCCGGAGCTGCCGCTGGGCCTTGCCGTTGTGGGAGTGTGGGAATCGACGGGACCTGCTGCAAGCTCAGCGAGATCGAGAAAAACGGACCTTCCCGGAACGCTTTACTATGATCCAAGCCGTTTTTTCCCTTGTGCCATCATGTCGATGTACGACACGATCACGTCGTGGTGGGTATTGAACCTCCTAGGTACAGGCAGGCATACCTTGGACATCGAGAGTTTTTCGGGCGTCACGCCGTACGTCATCGCACAAAACGCAGGGTCGCTTCTCTTGGTGGATGCCCACCATCGGACGACCCTTTCATGGCTAACCAACGTGCCTTATGGGATAATAGATGGGTATGGTTCACTCATTGGCCATTACGATACCTACTGGAACACTAGCTAGGGGAGACATGATGATGACTTTAGAGCAAACTCTGTACATTGTGCGTCATGGCCAAAGCATTGCCAATGCTTCGCGTGTGATGCAAGGGTGGTGGAACTCTTCGCTATCGCTCGCCGGCCAGCAAGAGGTGGCTCGCCTCAAACCATTTCTCCCTGCCAATGTCCCTATTATTGCGAGTGATTTAGATCGGGCGCGCCAAACCGCAGAAATTTTACAGGCAGACGCCCAAGCAACGATCCTGGACCGACGACTTAGGGAAGTAAACGTAGGCGATTGGCAAGGACGTGCCAAAGCCGAATTGATTTACGAACGAGAATGGCAGGACTTTATGACAAGCCCGGAACACTTTCAGTTCCCCCGCGGGGAGGCGTTGACTGCGGTGGTACAAAGACTAAGAACAGTTATGGATGAAATAACTGACGCGGCCGCAGTTCTGATCACTCATCGTCTAGCCCTGCGGTGTTTGTTAAGTGATTTAACACAAAATTGGAACGGCCTGCACCACATCGCCATACCCAATGCCTCAATTACGCTAATTCAGAGGAGTTGTGGTAAGAGTTGGGATATCAAAACCGTGGGATGGGTGCCCTAAGGGAGAGGCTATTTCGGCCTAATCTGCCCAAAAACGGAGGAATTTCCTCTTAGAGGCTGGTGGTCGCCCCCAAGATGGCCTGAGCGGGGTTCTCCTGTTCTCCTCTGCGTTGACCAATACCCAGGAGGACAGGTAGAGTCTGAATATCGCAACACATTTGGCACACGCTGAATTTCTGTCGAAGCGGGGAACCCAGGTCATTGGGGCGAATCTCTAGCCACACCGCTGGAGTAGGGAGACAGATCCTTCCGAGCCCGTCAGCTAACCTCGTAAGCGTTGCTCTGCTTGAAGTTCCAGTGTGTTTTTTGCGCCTATTGTGGTTGCGCCCACAGAAGGGAGATTGCTATGGGAACATTGGATATTCCGATTAGATCCCAAAAACCTCGCAACGAAGGGCTAACCTGTATTAATGACCGTGGAGTGGGATTGGGCGCGTGGGAAGATGCCTTACAAATGGCCGGAGAGTATGTCGATGTAGTGAAGCTGGGCATTGGCACCGCCTATGTGATGCAAAATCTTGAAGAGAAAGTGGCGTTTTTGCAAAGCCGCGACGTCCACGTTGTATTGGGCGGCACATTGTTTGAAACCTTCTGGGCTCAAGGACAAGTGGACGCCTATTACCATTTCGTTAAAGGCCTGGGGCTGCAGTATGTAGAGGTCTCTTCAGGCAGTTACCCGATACCCCTTGATGATAAGGTAGCGATCGTCCAACGTTTTGCCAAAGAATTTCATGTAATGGCGGAGGTGGGCAGCAAAGACGACGAAAAACAGATGGGTATCACCGAACAGGTCGCCCAAGCTAAGGCGTTGCGCCAAGCTGGTGCCGGCAAGGTGATTATGGAAGGACGTGCCTCCGGGCTTGGGGGAATGTATGATAGGGAAGGCAAGGCTGATGATGCCCTAATTGATGCTATGACTCAAGCGCTAGATATCGGCGATATCATTTTTGAAGCCCCGCAAGAACAACAGCAAATTGCGTTCATTCGACGCTTCGGCCCAAATGTCAATCTCGGCAACGTGCCTTTTGAGGATATTTTAATGCTGGAAACGGAACGCGTGGGGTTGCGATTTGACACTTTATCAGCTACGCGTCCGCAAGGCCAAGTCGGATGATTCTGGTGACGGAAATGATGCATGTCGAAGGGCTCAGGACACTCGAAGATGCTCCCTATCGCTACGATCCTGAGTTATATTGCAAACCGTTGGAGCTACAGCGCTGGCTACCGGAAGTTGAGGCCTTAATTGTCCGAAACCAGACGCGAGTGGACCGAAACTTGCTGTCGAAGGCACCGCGCATAGCCGTCGTAGGACGCCTGGGCGTCGGACTTGATAACATTGACACAACGGCATTAACAGAACGAGGCATTGCTCTGGTGATACCTCGAGGAGCAAACGCAGCTGCAGTGGCGGAATATGTTATCGGGGCTGTACTGGGTTTTTCGCGGCGATTTGAACAGATGGCGATGGCCACTCGTTCCGGTCGATGGGAACGCCCGATGAATGCTCAGGGTGTTTTTGGCCGCCATTTGCGTTTAGTGGGATATGGAGCAACCGGGAAGGCGGTAGCAGAGCGAGCCGAGCCGTTTGGGATGCGGGTGAGTGTTTATGATCCTTATGTTGACCAGATTCCCGACCGGTATCGGGTTAAGGAGGTAGAAGATGGTTTGGAATCGGTAGACTACATAAGTCTTCATGTGCCCCTAACACCAAACACCCAAGGGATGGTGAATCGCAAACTGCTAGGGAACCTCAAACCAGGAGCTGTGCTTATTAACGCATCTCGTGGAGGCCTGGTAAACGAAGCGGACTTGGCTGATGCAGTCGAGTCAGGTCATCTTGCGGGCGCTATTTTGGATGTGCGTGCTCAAGAGCCGCCTGATCCCGAGGATAGGTTGTCCCGATTAGACAAGATATGGACGACACCGCATATCGCTGGGTTGACGGATCAGAGTCAACGAAGTATTGCGGTATGGGTGGCCGAGAGAGTAAAGATGGAGCTCCACCAGAGGCCGTTGATGTAGGGTACTGAGGGGATACGCGATGCGCAGGCAAAGGAGGTGTGTTGTTCGATGCAATATCGGATGATGACAGCAAAAATTCATCGTGCACGGGTTACCGAAGCGAATTTAAATTACATTGGATCAGTGACGATTGACCAGGCCCTTTTGGATGCGACGGGTCTACTGCCATACGAGATGGTTCAGATTACCAATTTGTCAAATGGTGCCTTATGGCAAACGTATATTATTGCTGGCCCCAAAGGCGCTGGCGACATTTGCCTTAATGGGCCGCCGGCGCGGTTGTTTCAACCTGATGACTTGGTGGTTATCTTGGGTTGGCGTATGGTCGACAAGGATGCACTGCGCGAACATCAACCGACGGTGGTTTTTGTCGACGACAAAAACCATATTACGGACGTGGCACGGAACGAAAAGGCATTCACCGTGGTCCGCTAGCAACCCTGCAATACCTAAACATGAAAGCCATGGATGTCTACTCAGGACCCGGTCAGCCTTATCCCGCGGCCCTGAGTTTTCTATGCCAAAACCCGCGGCCTACCTGCCATCTACACGCGCTCGCACACGGTGCGCTCGTATTCCCGCATAGGATCCTTCAGGTTCTCTTTGGCTACCGTCATCCAGGCAATCGGGATCGCGCACTCATTCCCACGCCTACCCGCATAGTAATGCTTCTTTGATTTTCTCTTAAATACCACAGTCAGTCGCCGACTACATTGTTACTCGGCACCGTGATCTTTTCAAATCGTGCCTTGTCGACGCCTACTGGAATCGTCGCATCGATGGCCCATTTACTTGTGACACCGTCAGGAGTTGCGGACGGATCCAGGGCAGAGCCGAGTGCGCCTGAGACGACCACAATGTCCCGATCCGGTTGAACGCGAGTTGCCACAGCCCATTCCACATCTTCGGGGTCATGAATGTTAATGTCGGAGTCGACGACTATTACTCGTTTCACTTCATTGACTCCGGCAAAGGCCGCAAGCATCGCATTCTTAGCTTCTCCTGCGTGACGCGGTGTAATTTGGGCCACTGCATGATAGCGACACCCTGAAGCTAAGGTTAATATGACATCTTCCACATTGGGTGAAACCTGAGACATTGCGTTGAGAATAGCGACTTCCCGAGGTATTGCCCCGAGTAACAAGTGCTCGCGGCTTGCGGGCAATATCGTTTGAAAAATCGGAGACTCTCTGTGGTATATAGCATCAATTTTCACTACGGGCCTAGGGGAACGCGAACCATAGGTTCGTGGAAATTCACCAAACGGTCCTTCAAGATCTCGAGCATGGGCGATTATGCGCCCTTCCAATAAATATTCGGACTCGGCCGGAACTTCTATCCCGTAGAGAGGACTAGGCACGACAGCAATGGGAGAACCCAAAAGTGAACTGGCGATTGTTGCTTCATCGACGCCGTATGGGGTAATCGCTTGTGAAGCCAACAAATATCCCGGCGGTAAGCCAACAACTAGCGCAACCGGCAAATCTTCGTCACGCTGTTCCGCCTTTGCCACCATGATTGCCAAATGACGGGGCAAAATCAAAATGCCTAGGGTTTGGGCATCGTTGATTTGTAGTCGGTGAATTGACCAATTTTGGATACCTGTATCAGGGTCACGGGAAATCGCTATGCTCGCCGTAATATACGCGCCGCTATCCCGCGCATGATGCAGTGGCGCAGGCAGGCTATCCAGCCGAACGGACGACTCACGGACTGTCAATACCGGAGCATCCTCAGCGTTACTCTGGTAGGGGACCAGAGGTTGCGCTAAGGCATCACGGTAACGAGAGTGCAAGACCTTCGCATCCTGTGCACCTATGGATTGGGCAAGTTCAGATCGACTATTGAAGGTGTTGCCGACAAGCACGCGATCGCCATCACGAAATATCACGGTTTTTTGTCCATCATACTCCGTTAAACGCGACGCCACCATATGTGTGAGATCCCATGGTCCTTCGTGAATGACTACCCGATTTTGGCTCTCAAGAAAACCCAGCCAAGACCGCAAATCCATCATCATTGTACCTCCTCATAACATCGGTAGGGATTTCTGGGGTATTTGTGATATCCCTGTGCTCTAGACATCTGTGGTTTGTAGGTTTCTTTTCTGCCTATGATGATGATAACCTACTCCTTGGGCCAAATCGGGGCGCATTACCTGTCGCATTCTGGTTGTCACAAAACCTCGGATACTACGTTCTTCAATTCGGTGTATTCGTATAGGCCCGCCTTGCCACGGCTTCGGCCCAGACCGCTGCTCTTCATACCGCCCGATTCGGCTTCAGCAAATGTTTTTTGGTATGTGTTAATCCAAACTGTGCCCGTCTCTAATTGACGTGCTACTCTGACCGCCCGATCATGGTCCCGCGTCCAAACGGATGACACTAATCCATATGCTGTACTATTGGCGAAGGTGATCGCGGCGTCTTCATCCTGGAACCGTTCCAATGACACTACGGGGCCAAAGATTTCGTGTTGCACCATGGAGGACGTGCAAGGAACGTTTTCTATCAATGTGGGAGCAAAGAAAAATCCGTCTTTCAAAACTCCTCCAGTCATGCGCTGCCCACCAATTAGAACCCTACCTCCATCGCGAACGCCGGCGTTTACAGCCTCTTGGGATACTGCCACCTGATGTTCGGTGATTAGGGGTCCCATGGTGGTATCGGCCGCTAAACCAGGGCCGACCCGCAACGAAGCAATTGTTTCCACGAGTTTATCACGTACTGCGTTATAAATCGCATCATGCACCAATATTCGTGAAGCGGCCATACAATTTTGTCCAGACGATCCATACATACCTTGAACCAAAACGGGGATCATCCGTTCTAATGGCGCATCTGGAAAGATAATTGAGGAGCTTTTACCGCCGAGTTCCAACAAAACTTTTTTAATTCCACGTGCAGCCAATTCTCCAATACGTTGACCAGTTTGCGTACTGCCGGTAAAACTGACGGCCGCCACATGGCGATGACTTACAATCGCTTCCCCAATGGGGACTCCTTCACCAGGAATGACATGGATCAAACCCCGAGGCACAACGACAGTGTCTGGCAGATCGCGACAAATTTCCAGTACAGTCAACGGAGCCAACAGTGCAGGTTTAATGATGGCCGAATTTCCTGCCGCGAGTGCGGGAGCCAATTCGCGCACTAACAAAAGCACGGGCCAGTTCCACGGAATGATAAACCCAACAACTCCGAGAGGTTCGGGAATTACTTCACCATACATACCGGAACCAAGAGTCAGACTCCTGCCCTCCAATTGTCGGGCTTGACCGGCGGCAAACTTCAAAGTGTCCACTGTGGCCAAAATTTCTCGTTCTGCTTCAGCCATGACTTTTCCATTCTCCCGCGTTAAGAGGGTGGCTAAACGGTGACGATCCTGTTTAATGCGATCGGCCCAACACCACAGAAATTCGGCCCGTAAAACCCCATTTTCCCGCCATTTCCGTATGCGCACGGCCTGTTGAGCAGCCTCCACAGCGCGATTAACGTCTTCCACCGTTCCCAGTACCACTTTATCCACTTGTTGACCGGTCGCGGGATCTATCACCTCCGTGGTATCCCCTGTGGAGATCCAGTCCCCATTAATAAATTTTTGATACATAGTGAACCCCCTTCAGTTGTTGGCCAAGCCCATCTGAAGTTCCTCCGACAGATCAACGCCCCGGGTCTCGCGTAAGATCCACGGCAGGCCAAATAATACGATGGCGGCGAATGTGCCAGACAGTAATCCTAAATTCATGCTGGATGCCGCAACGATGGGCGCTAAAGCTGACATTCCTCGTCCAACCATATAAATGGTTGAAATACCGGTCGAGCGAGCGCGAGTCGGATATAATTCACTAAACCACACGCCAAAGACTGCGAAAGATGCGGAGCCCATGTAAAATAGTAGATACGCCCAAAAGATGGGCCAATGCACAAACGAGGTCCCGATGGGCACACGAATACCCACCGTAAAAATTATGAACAGGAGGAAGCCAACGACCGACAGGGATTGCGCGATAAGGAATGATGCCTTCCTTCCCCATACATCGCCAAGAAAGCCGATAATAACATAGGTTAGTGCTCCTAGAAATGTCGCCCATGTGGTTATTGACGCACTCAGTGTGGCAGGTACTTTGTATAGTGTGGTCAACACGGTGGGCATTATCGAGGCAATAGCGTAAAATGCGTACATGTAGCACGCGACCATAATGAGGCCGATAAAGGTATATTTCCGATTATCTGGATGAAAAATCGCCTTAAACGGGACGTTTTTGGTGTTCCTTGGGCTAGGAGTCTCTTTGCTTCGCTGCATCACGGCCCGTTGCCACAATTGCGATTCGGGTAGGGCTAATCGGACGATCATTATAGGTATTAGCGACAGAAATCCCGTAGCCAAAGCTACACGCCATCCCGAAAGTAGATAAGTAGTCAAAGCCCAGTGTGCAACAACCCCCGCTAACATGATGCCAAAGATGAAACTGCCTTGGATTATGCCCCCACCCAATGCTCGTCGTTTAACGGTCCACACCTCGTTGTATAAAGCCATGCCAACACCCCATTCGCCGCCTAAGCCGATTCCAACCAGACTGCGAAATAGCGCCAGCGCAAAAACATTCCAAGAAAATGCCGACAACAAACTGCCGAGGGAATAGATGGCTATCGAAAGCAAAAGCAAACGGCGGCGCCCAATTAAGTCCGCATAGTTACCAAAAATCACGCCACCCACCATTGAAAACACCAATTGCAGAGAAAAGACTACGCCCAAACTCGCAACCGATGTATGAAAACTTTTGGTGATAGGCAAGACAACGAAAGAAATTATTAAAAGACTGTAACCATCCAGCGAAAAACCTAATATTGCCGAAACTAGCGTAGCATATCGCTGCATGGGCGAATAGGTGAGTTGGCTCTGACCATTCATAGTTCCTGTCCTCCTATTGCGTTCCAGTCTGTCTCAAACTGGGTGGTTTTTGAGTCGAGGAAAAATTCCTATACCGAATACGATTAATTAGCCATTCAGGCGGATGGGAAACTGACTGCCTAAGTCTCAAAGAGACCTTCCATGATGTTTTGAACATCTTGTGGAGTTATCGGTCGCACATTATTCCCAAAAAGTCGCTGACCGGTGCGAAACCCCTCATCGCTCAACGAATCGCAGTCGGTTATAGATCCTCCATAATTGTGTAGCGTCGGCGGTACCCCCAACGTATGAAGCCATTCTCTTATACGGGATACCGTCGTGGCGCCTTCCGGAAATTGCGCAAGAATTGTTGAAACACGGTTTGGTGCGGCCGACTGATTGAAACTCAACACCGGTCCGAGTAACAACGCGTTCGATCTACCGTGACTTAAGCCATAGCGGTGACTTAAGGTATAGCTTAATCCGTGAATCGCACCAAGACCGGCAACACTAAAGGCGAATCCACCTAGCAGACTACCTTGGGAGACCGCTTCTGCAACTGCTTCATTGCGATCTCCCGAAACCAACCGGGGAAGGAAGCCGACAATCAGCTCGATTCCCTTTAGGGCTATAGCATCGGTTAATGGGTTATGTCCGAGGGCTAGATACGCTTCAATTGAATGGGTAAGGGCATCAATGCCGCTGTCTCGCGTCACATTTAGCGGGGCGGTCAAAATCATCAGCGGATCAATCCATGCGACATCGGCAACCAAATTGGGCGACGTCGCTGCGGCTTTGTTGAGTTCTGGATCGGCCAGCACAATGGACGGACTAATCTCGCTGCCAGTACCGGCTGTGGTTGGAATGAGGACGCTTGTCATTCTTTCAGGCCACTCAGGTATCCGGTTTACGCCTCGAATATCTGTCCAATTCAATTCAGGAGGTACATGCGATACTGCCTTTACCACATCTAAAGTACTGCCACCGCCGACTCCGATAATGGTTTTGGGACGAATTCCGGCTATTCGATGCCGCAAATCACTGACGGCATCCCAGGAGGGGTTGATTGTTGTGTTTGTTATTAGCAAACACGATTTCCCCCGAACCTTTAGGAAGGGTTCCACAAATGAGCGCACCCCGTTGTCGACCACGGCGACGATGGGTTTCGGCAGTGTTTCGAGAAATTGGGGTAACTGTTCGAGACTTTGGGTACCAAATTGGATGTGATGCGGCCAATGAATTGAATAAGTCATGGTTATTCTCCTTCTAAATAGTACCTTTTCGGCACGGTAAGACGGGCGTGTCCGTCGATCATTATCAACCGCTTTGTAGTACGGTGAGATCTTTGGTTCCCTTAGTGTGACGAAAAACTGCGTATGGCGCGGGCACAGTTACTGCGCACAAGCCTTGAGCTACAGATGACTGGAGCATCGCGTCCCTTAGCAGGGATCGGGTGATACCTTAATTACGTATAGGCTCTGGAGCTTGGTCGAAAACACGAGCCCTTGTTCCACCATAGCAGACATCCACAAAGCCGTTTTCGTTTTCATATTCTGCGCACTTGCGATTTTTCGCTGAATTCCGCTATTTGCCCCTTCAGCTTTTCCAGGTGATCGGCTGGATGAATTACAATAGTCGTAGTCATCCAGGCTAGTAAAGAGAGGGGCAACGGAATGAATCTCTATCGCATATTGTGGGAAACTGCCCGAACGCATCCTCATGTCCCGGCCATCGCAACACTGGACGAAAGCTATACCTACGCTGAACTGATTACCCGGGCCGAGCATCTGGCGACGGGTTTTTGGCGGCTTGGCGTTAACCCCGGAACTCGAGTGGTTCTTCTGCTGAGAAACCGACCTGCGACGTTTGCCGTGTTTTGGGCAGTGATAGCGCTGGGCGCGGTGGTGGTCCCAATAAATCCCGATCAGTCTCGCGATACATTGCGACGTACGTTGCATGATGTCGAACCGCAAGCCATCATTTATGAGTCTCTGGAAGGGAGAGGCATTGCTGGGCTTACCGGCACGGAACGGCCGGTGCTTATTGGCGTGGGGGTAGATGATGCAGATATCGAGATTGGGGAATTGCCTCATCTAGTGAAAGCGCAACCGGAATTCCGACCCCATGAGGCAAATGCGGATGACGTGGCTCTCATTCTGTACACCACGGGAACCACAGGCCAGCCCAAGGGAGTGCCCCGGACCCATTTAAACACTCTTTCGGCGGCCCAGGCCCATGTAGTGCAAAATTGTTACCAACCACGGGAGCAGATTCTGGGGGTGATGCCGCTTTCCCACACCATGGGACTACACCTTTATATTGCTGCGACTTTGCTCGGTACCACATATGTAGTAGTTCGGGATGTGGACCCTGACCATGCCGCTGAATTGATCGATCGTCAACGGATTTCCGCATTGTACCAGACACCGTTTTGGTATTATGCTTTGCTGCATTCCGAACGGGCCGAGAAATATGAGATGCGGTCTATTCGTAAGATTGGCTACGCCGGTGCAGTCATGCATGAAAACTTAATTGAGGCCTGCATTGATCGGTTTCATCCGCAAGTGTTCAAAAATCACTATGGGAGCACGGAGGTATACACCCATACTATTGGTGATGTGCTTGCTAGGGTTCCGGGTTCGGTGGGACAAGCGGGGTTAAATTCAGTGGTGACGATTGATGGCACCGATGTTCCCGGCACTGTCGGGGAGGTGTTGGTTTCGCTCACTTCACCCGAAGCTTTTCGTGGCTACTGGAATCGACCTGATTTGACGCGAAGGCAACTGGATGGTGGGTGGTATCGCACGCGAGATCTGGGGTATCAGGACGGTGAAGGAAATTTCTACATCGTTGGCCGCATCGACGACATGATTATTAGCGGCGGTGAGCATATCCTCCCTCAGTTTGTGGAATCGGTCTTGGCAAACCATCCGAAAGTTTTAGAGGTGGCAGTCACCGGCGAACCGGACAACCGCTGGGGGCAAATGGTGGTGGCCTACGTGGTTCCCCGTGTCACTGGGTTACGGGTGTTTGAACTCGATGCCTATTGCAAGCAGCAATCCGCGCTTTCGCTGTGGGCGCGCCCCCGGAAATATGTATTCGTACGACAAATTCCAAAGAGCGCCACGGGTAAGATCCTACGCCGAGAGCTGACGAATTTGGAGGGGAGCCTTTGATGGCGTACCGTAGTGTGTTGATTCTGGATGACGATTTGGCTGCCAGACATCATTTGGTGTCCATAATTGCGCAAGGCCCATATGCTTTCATGAAAATTTTCGAGGCTACCACGGTGGAAGGGGGGCTTCGCTGCGTCAAAGAACACCGCCCATGCGTCGTGTTCCTGGATCCGTCTGTTCAAGGGGGATCTGATGACTTCATTCGCTATCTCACACGTGTGTTTCCACATAATGCGTTGGTGGTGACGACGCAACTGAAAATGTTTGAGGTGGCATACCAGGCTATTAATGCCGGTTGTCAGGGATATCTATTAAAGCCTACGTCGCGTACGGAGGTATTGGACCTCCTGAATCGGGTGGTATCCATCGGACAAGAAGGGGAAGCCCCGATCGATTTGGGAAATCCGATACTCAGCGCGGTGGCATACTTAGAACAACATTTTTCCGAACCAATTACTCTCGCGGAAATTGCACAATTAGTGTATTTAAGTCCTTCATATTTTAGCCGCCAATTTAAATTGGAAATGCAGATGACCTTCGTTGAATATCTGACCCATTTGCGGATGAAGCAGGCCAAACAACGGTTACGCATGACAGACCTGCCGATTGACATGGTTGCCGAAGAATGCGGATTTCGTCGGGCCAGCTACTTTACCACCCAATTTCATCGTATTCAAGGCATTTCTCCGTCCGAGTATCGTCGGCGATTTCGCGATCGTCTGTCCTCTAAGTCCCTGGAAAATTAGAATACCGGGTAAGAGAATTGTGCAATTACCCAGTTGGTTCTCATGGTAACCTGAAAGAGAAGGGAGGGGTTGTATGTCCTTGTTAGGACAATCCATACCGCGCTTCGAAGATGGGCGCCTAATCAACGGTCAGGGTCAATTCATTGCAGATTTGATGCCGGTGCCCGGTATAAAGCACGTGGCGATTCTGCGAAGTCCGCACGCTCATGCCCGTATTCGCCGCATTGACACATCTCGACTGGGTACGGTGCCAGGAGTAACGGGGGTTATTACCGGCCGCGATCTCTTAGCGGTGCTGGCTCCTTTCCCGGTGGGGGTCCCACAACCCGTAACGTATTATCCTATGGCTATCGATCGGGTGCGCTATGTCGGCGAGCCTGTCGTGGTGGTGGCAGCCGATTCTCGGTATGCGGCGGAGGATGCCCTCGACGTCGTTGAGGTCGACTATGATCCATTGCCGGTAGTCTCCGATATAGAGACGGCTTGTCAGATGCCTCCTGTGGCCTTACATGAGAATGCGCCGGACAATGTGGCCAATCATCGGGAATTCACCTATGGTGATCCAAAGACTGCACTCAACCATGCTGATGTGCTGATACAAGAGCGTTTCGTGTATCCGCGCAATACGGCGGTGCCCATCGAAACTTACGGGGTCGTAGCGTATTATGAACGATCCTCTGGCGATTATACCGTGTGGGCCAACTTCCACGGGCCGTTCACCCTGCATTCGGTAATGGCGCATGCGCTAAAGGTGAGCACCCAAAAATTGCGAATAAAGACGCCGCAGGATATCGGGGGATCTTACGGGGTAAAATCAGCGGTTTATCCCTACATGGTGTTGTTGGCGGCGACCAGTCGATTGCTGGGATGTCCAGTCAAATGGATTGAGGATCGATTGGAGCATATGAAGGCAAGTTCCAGTGCCAGTGCTCGGATTAGTTACGTGACGGCTGGTTTTTCTCGAGACGGGCGCTTCCAGGCTTTGCATATTAAACAGTATGATGACGTTGGTGCCTACATTCGGGCCCCAGAACCGGCCACCTTATATCGTGTGCATGGCAATCTCACGGGTGCTTACGATGTGAGACATGTCCATTTGGAAAACTATGCGGTTATGACCAATCGCGTGCCGACGGGGTTAGTGCGGGGATATGGGGGACCCCAATTGTATTTTCCCCTGGAACGCATAATGGATATTGCAGCGCGGCGACTCAAGATGGACCCGGCCGCACTTCGGCGTGCCAACGTCATCCAGCCTGATCAATTCCCCTATCGGACGGCGAGCGGTGGCATTTATGACAGTGGAGACTATCCAAGCGTGTTAAATACCGCATTGCAGGCGTCAGGGTATGAAGCCTTCCGAGAGAAGGCTCGTAACCTTCAGGATTCGGGCCCGGTGCGTCTAGGTATTGGCATAGCTGTTGTGGTGGAACCTTCGGGATCGAATATGGGTTATGTGACCATTGCCTACACCCCAGAGGAGCGCGCTCGCCAACTGCCCAAATCGGGCGCAGTATCGGCGGCGACGGTGGCCATCGATGCCCTCGGAGGGATTACCGTGCAAATTGATAGTGCCCCCGAAGGTCAAGGTCACGAGACCGTGGTGCGCCAGATTGTCGCCGACGTTCTTACGGTTCCCATGGCAAGTATTCGCGTGATTGCTGAAATGGACACGGCAATTACCCCTTGGACCATCTCCTCGGGGAGCTATTCTAGTCGATTTGCCGCTGCCGGGGCGAACGCGGTATTTTCTGCGGCCCAAAAAGTGAAGACGAAACTTTTGGCGCTAGCCGCCCAGCAATTAGGGGTGGACTGCAAGACGTTGCGGTTTGAGGAAGGTCGGGTCTGGGGTGCCCAGGGGGCGACTGATCTCACCGTAAAGCGACTCGCTGGACTGACGCATTGGAATCCTTCCGATCTCCCGGCTGGAATATCCCCAGGGGTGTATGAAACCAGTTATTTCTCGTTGCCGAATGTGGATCCGCCGACAACTGAGGACCTCATCAATTCTTCAGCAACGTATGGATTTTTAGTGGACGTGGCCAAAGTGGCAGTCAACACCGAAACCGGGAAAATTACGGTGTTGGACTATGTAACCGTGCACGACGCCGGCCGATTATTAAATCCGCTATTGGCAGATGGGCAGATCCATGGGGGGGTGGCGTTCGGTCTTGGCTCGGCGTTATACGAGGAGTTGCGTTATGACGAGGAGGGCCAACTGCTGACCGGGTCACTTATGGATTACTTGGTACCGACCGCCAGCGAGATGCCAGAGTCCCTCACTGTGCTGCATCACCACACCACAGCACCCGGTACACCGTTGGGGGCCAAAGGTCTGGGCGAGGGCAACGTCATGTCAGCTGGGGCGGCGATTGCCAATGCGGTGTCCGACGCTCTAGGAGTAGAGATTTGCTCCCTCCCATTATCACCGCGGACAGTCACTGAATCGGTGATGAAGAAGGAGGGCAGGGGATGAAACCGGCACCGTTCGATTTTATCCGTCCCGAAAGTGTGGACGACATCATATCCATTCTTTCGCATACCGCAGACGCCAAGCTTTTAGCAGGGGGACAGAGTCTTATTGCAATGATGAATATGCGGTTGGCCAGACCGAGTGCGTTGGTGACGCTTCACGGAGTACCGGGATTGGACGCGATTGAGGAGAAAGACGGCGCCGTGACAGTGGGTGCTATGGTGGTACAAGAACGCATGCGTTGCCTGATGAGCCGCCGTCGGGAGTTTGGAGCCCTAGCTGAGGGCATAGGCTACATTGGCCATCCCCAAACGCGATCCGCCGGAACAGTGGGGGGAAGTATCGTCCATGCCGACCCTAGCGCTGAATTGCCTCTGTTGTTGCAAGTGTATCGCGGTTCGCTGGAAACGGTAGGTCCGTCTGGCTCTCGTCATATTGCGGCAGAGGAATTTTTTCAATTTCCGTTTACTACTGCGCTAGCACCGGATGAGATCTTGGTTGCAACCCACTGGCCGGTACCCACGATTAGCTCGGGGGGATCCTTTCGTGAGTTTGCGCGCCGACGGGGAGACTTTGCGATCGTGGCCGTTGCCTGCCATATATCGATAGAAGATCGGCGATTAATTGACGGAAGACTGGGCGCCGCCGGGGTGGCTGGTAAAGCAGTGACCGTGGATTTGCCGCCAGATCTTCGCGGACGACCATTGATCACCGAAGAGGCTGCCACCTATTGGCTGGAGATGCTTATGCCACTTTTAGACCCTCCGGATGATTTAGAAGCCTCCAGCGACTTGCGACGCACACTGGTTCGAACTCTAAGTCGCGAAGTTATAGCAGAGGCCTGGGTTCGGGCGCAAGGAGGAACACCATGACCCGATACGCCAAAGACCAACGTGTACCCGTAACCCTGGCGGTGAATGGTCACGAATACCGTCGGTGGATTGAGCCTCGCCTATTGTTGTCAGATTTTCTCCGCGACGAACTCGGATTAACGGGTACTCATGTGGGATGCGAGCACGGGGTATGCGGAGCTTGTACCATACTGTTCAATGGGGCTCCGGTCCGTAGTTGCTTAAAACTGGCGATCGATGTGGGTGACGGCCAAATCACTACCATCGAAGGTTTGGTGAAAGATGATGAATTTGACGCGTTTCGGCAAGCATTTTCTCAAAACCATGCCCTCCAATGCGGGTTTTGTACTCCAGGCGTTGTGGTGTCCGTGTGGGAGGCGCTGAAGCGCGCTTCGGACTCGGAATCAGTCGACTGGAATGATGTCTTAAGTGGTCACTTATGTCGTTGTACCGGTTATGTTGGCATCCGCCGGGCGATAATGGCTTTGCAAGCCAAAGGAGGGGGGAAGACGGAAGCATGAACCTGATGGAGTGCTTACGGCGATCGGCGGCACGGTTACCTGGCGTCGAGGCGGTGGTCGACGCCCAGGTGCGTTGGAGTTATCGGGACCTGGTCGAACGGATCGAGGCTGTCGCGAGCCACTTGCGAGACTTGGGGATTAGTTCCGGCGATCACGTGTTAGTAGTCTTGAAGAATCGGCGGGAAAACATCCTCATCTATTGGGCATGCCAGCGAATTGGGGCCATCTATACACCCGTAAATTTCCGCATGTCTATTGATGAACTAACATATTGTGCCACTGACTCGCAATGTCGGTTGGTGGTGGCCGAAGCGGATTTAGAAGACGCGGTGCGGATGGCACTCAGAGGACTTGCAGAGCCACTTCCCGTGGCATGGGTGGCGGGAGAGGCAAACGATCTCGATGCTTTTGACCGATGGCTGACCCCAGGGCCGAATTCCGTTCCGGATATTGCCATAGACGAATCTCAGACCGCGATTATGCTCTATACATCAGGAACTACTGGGATGCCAAAGGGCGTGCCCCGCAGCCACCGCAATGAGATTTCCGCGGCTGTCGCCCACATCATCCAAAACCGCTATCAGGTGGGCGAGCGCAGTGTCGGCGCCATGCCCTTTTATCATACTATGGGCATGCGCAGTTTGGTGGCTTCTGCGCTGTTAAACGGTACGTTGGCACTCTTGCCCAATTACGAGACGGAACGGTTAGCCCGCTTGATCCCTGAGGAAAGAATTACCGCACTCTATTTGGTTCCAACGTTGTTTTACGACTTAGTCAATTGGCGTGGGTTATCGGAATTGGATCTGCGGTCATTGACGAAAATTGGGTACGCTGGGGCCGCAATGACCAGTGCTCTAACTGCACAATGTTTTGAACGGTTAGTACCCGACGTTTTTGTCAACCATTTTGGCAGTTCCGAGGTCTACACGTTTACTATCTGCGATTGGTTGGATCGCAAGCCAACGTGTGCGGGCAAGCCTGGGTTCCATTCTGAGGTGCGGGTGGTGGCTATTAACGAGACTAGCGGCTCACCCGATGACGGTGTTCCCCTAGGGTCTCCCGGCGAGGTGATTGTCCGGCTTACCTCGCCGGAAGCGTTTGAAGGATATTGGAATCGGCCCGAAGCTACTGCCAAGGCTCTCCGAGAGGGGTGGTACTATACAGGAGACGTAGGCTATTGGGATGATGATGGGGATTTGTGGGTATATGGGCGGGTCGACGACATGATGATTTCGGGAGGAGAAAACATTCATCCTCTGGAAGTCGAAGACGTGCTCAGTATGCACCCGGGGGTGGCTGAAGTGGCTGTGGTGGGCCGCCCAGATGATCGCTGGGGGGAAGTAGTTACCGCTTTCATTGTGCCCCGAGACGCAGACTTGACCTCCGAGAAACTAGACCGCTATTGTCAGGAAGCAACAAGTTTAGCACGATTCAAGCGTCCTCGGCAGTATACCTTTGTAGAGGAAATTCCCAAGTCTCCGGTCGGAAAAATTTTGCGGCGTGTTTTACGCGAAAGGCCGTTGGACACGAAATAATAACACTTAGTAGATATGAGGTGGCGACATGTCGGAAGCAAGTTACCAAGGTTCTATTCTTGAAGTGGAGTACTTAACGGACCCCCCCGTTGCGGTACTGACCCTCAGTGCTCCCCCGTTTAATATCGTTACGGTACCGACGCGCGAGCATTTTGCTGCGGTGTTTGGGGAAATTGAAGCGCGAGACGATATTCGGGCAGTGATTATTCAATCTCAAGGTGAGCACTTTTCTTCGGGTGGAGACATTCCAGGATTTCTAGAAGCGAGTCCGGAATATCTCTCGCATTTGGCGGAAAATGTGGCAGCGCCCGATCGATGCTCGAAACCGGTGATTGCCCGGTTGACGGGATACACGTTTGGCGTGGGTTTTGAAATTGCCATGGCTTGTGACTTCCGTATTGCCTCCAATACGACGCTTATGGCGCTTCCGGAAATGCGCTTGGGCATGATTCCTGGCAGTGGCGGCACACAACGGGTAGCCCGGATTGCTGGATTAGGGCGAGCCAAAGATATGATTTTCCGTGCCCGGCGCATCGCGGCCGAAGAAGCCCAGTCCTGGGGACTTGTCACCCAGGTAGTGGAACGCGGGGCATTGGACGCCACTGTGTGGAAACTTGTTGATGAATTGTTGGCATTTTCACCATTAGCCCTGTCCAAGGCCAAAATGGCGATTAATGCTGCGTGGGAAACGCCGTTACAGACCGGCCTTCAATTAGAAGGACAGATGTATGGATTTCTCCGGACCACCGAAGATTTCCAGACTGGGGTGCAGGCCTTTAAGGACAAGCAGAACCCAAAGTTTCGCGGAAAATAAAAGTCAGGGCGGTAGGGGGACAATCTATGGAAGTTCATTGCCCCCATAGCCCCTCCCAGTACCCTGGCCATTGGGAGACGATGTTCTATGGGCGTCGCATGGTCACCCAGTTATTCACCGTTCTAAGGGACTTATCCATTTCAGAACATTCCTGACCAAATTTGTGGCCACCTTCCTGGTCCATCGCACCACGGCCTCTTAGCGTCTCAAGGACGCACAAACCGCGAGGACTTTCCACTGGAGGGCGCTCCCTTAGGCGAGTCACCGATCAGGGCTGCCGTTACAGAGACACGGGTGAGGAGCTCCTAACCGCACTCCCGTACCGATTGCGACATTCTCGGGCCATGATGCTCGCACGTCGAGCAGGTTTTGTTACTCGAAAACCGGCGGTGGACCACCACGACGAAGATTCCGTGTTGAGCCGCCTTACGTAATTCCCCGGAAACCGTCGCATCGGAGCGGATGAGGTCAAGGTCCGCAATGTCAGAAAAGCTGGTGGCCACCGATGCAAAGGTCTTCGGCGTGGCTTGCCGATGAAATCCGGCCATTAGACCCCCCGGGCCGGTCTGGTCTGCCGTTGGATCCTCCCACCACATTTTGCACAAAACTGACCCACAGTGACTGGGAATTAGGCGAAAGGGTTTTCAACCCTAGATTGCATATATCCGATAGTTCTATCTCATCATGGGACGAATGACGTATTATGAAGATGCGATGAAGCTGACGGAAGC
This sequence comes from Bacillota bacterium, assembly GCA_021797515.1. Lineage (GTDB taxonomy): Bacteria > Bacillota > Sulfobacillia > Sulfobacillales > Sulfobacillaceae > Sulfobacillus_C. The sequence goes on from JAJZZP010000053.1 coordinate 19,060, forward strand.
CTTCGGAAATAATGGGGGTCGAGAGCTTAAGTTATCCGAAGAATAGGAATCGAGGCGAGGAGCATTGTTAACAGTCGGATCAGCGTTATTAGGGGCCGCGCACCGTATGAACGACAAAACTGCACTGATATTCGGTGATCAGCAGTTAAGTTACCGGCAATTAAATCAAAAAGCCAATCAGGTTGCGTGGGCTTTTCACCAGGCGGGAGTGGGGGCGGGGGAACGGGCGGCACTGCTATTACCCAACGGACTCGAGATGGCGGAGATATACTTTGGCATTTCCAAAGCCGGAGTGGTTGGAGTGCCTCTGAATTTACGGTGGGCACCACCTGAAATTGCATACGCAATGCGTGACGCTGATATTTCTCTGGTAATTGCAGATCCTGATTTTGAACCGATTTTGAGTCAAATACCCTTTGAACGGGCCCAAGTCTTTTATACAGGGCCAGATGGCAGTTGGACTCGCAAGGTCAACCTTGCACCAATCAGCGAACCGGATTTTGCTACGGTCCGGGAATCTGACCCCTGGGTTTTGGTCTACACATCCGGTACTACAGGCCGACCCAAAGGAGCAATTCGCACCCATATGAGCAATATCATGATTGCCTTGGCATTAGTAAGCGAATTAGGTATTTCCTCGGATCAAATAGGATTGGCGATTTTGCCCATGTTTCATGTGAACTCTATGTGGTTTGTCACTCTTTCCATAGCGATTGGGGCCACCTGTGCTATTTACCCGCATCGCACCTTTCATCCCCATCATGTGATTGAGCAGATAAATCTTCATCACGTCAATTATGGGATGTTTGTGCCCAGTATGTTGACGTTCTTGGCCGACGCGGTAGAGTCAGGCAAGGTACGCGCTGATGGTTTGGAAGTGATTATGACGGCGTCGGCCCCTTTAGATAGTACGCTGAGAGACCGAATCATTCGAGGATTTCCTAAAGCCCGCCTTTACGACATATATGGGTCGACCGAATATGGCGCGGCCACTGTTGTGAGGCACTCCCTTGATGGCCCTCTAGGATCCGTTGGGTATGCCACCATTGGACAGGACATCGAAATTCTGGACGATAATCAGCGGTCGTTACCGCCCGGAACTATTGGCGAAGTTTTTGTGAGGGGGCCTTCATTGATGAAAGAGTATTGGAAAAACCCTGAAGCCAATCAGAGGTCATTCACCCCCGACGGATTTCTGACGGTAGGGGACATGGGCTATCAGCGAGAAGATGGCCTGCTATTTTTAGTGGACCGCAAGCAAGATATGATTATCGTCGCGGGGGAAAATGTGTATCCAACAGAAGTGGAAGAGGTGTTGCTGCGTTACCCTGGAGTGGCATTAGCGGCTGTTTTTGGGGTTCCCGATCAGCGCCGTGGAGAGAGGGTGATTGCTATGGTGATGCCCCGCGAGGGGGTTACACTCGATCTAGAAGAATTGGAAGAACTGTGCCGCCAAAATCTAGCAGACTACAAACGTCCTACCCGTATTATTGTGGCATCGGAACTTCCAATTGGGCCGTCGGGCAAAGTGGTGCGCCGCTTGGCCAAAGATGCCTGGTTGGCGCAGTCGTAAGTTATTTTTGCAATGCCTTCAGAAAGTCGTCGACCAAGTCGGTGGGATCTTCAAGTCCCACCGACACACGCACCACATCAGAAGTAATCTGCCGTTGGTTACGCTCTTCCTGTGTTAGGGCGGCATGGCAGTGTAACTCCGGTAGCGAGACGATGGTCTCGGTGCCGCCAAGACCGGCTCCGATGCGGGAAAAGTGAAGCCTTTTGGCTAATTGGGGCACTAAAGCACCATCCCGGAGACGAAAGGTAACCATTTGGCCAAATCCCCTGTCAGTGACCATGGTCTCTTTAGCCACAGCGTGCCCTGGGTGTGATGGGAGTCCCGGATAAAACACTTGAGAAACCGCCGGATGAGAAGTCAATGCGTGAGCCAATACCATGGCCGTTTGCGATGCTTGGCGCATCCGTATCGGCAGGGTACGCAGTCCGCGATGCACCATATACGAATCGTCAGGAGATAAAATGGGTCCGCAGGCATTTTGGATGAAATAGAGTTGCTGGGCTAGTTCTTGAGTCCGTACCACCGCGACTCCTGCTGTGACGTCGGAGTGTCCTCCAATCATCTTGGTTCCTGAATGCAGCACCAAATCTGCACCCAGAGTTAGAGGGTTCTGCAGATAGGGAGTGACAAAAGTATTGTCGATCCAAACAGCTAACTGATGGCGGTGCGCCCAGTCTACGATGGCCGGCACGTTCGCCACTTGCAAAAAAGGATTGGAGAAATTTTCCACCAAGATGGCCCGGGTATTTGGTTCAATGGCTTGGTCCAGATCTTCAACCTGGTCGGTGTCCACGTATGTTACCGCAATATTGAAACGGGAGAAGACCCCACGCAACACCCTCTGCGTACCGCCCTGGCAGTCACGGGTGACTAAAAGGTGATCTCCAGCGCTCAGCAACAAAAAAGTTGCGGTTAGTGCAGCCATTCCTGACGAAAACGCAAAACCGCGCACACCTCCTTCTATCGTGGCCATGGCGGTTTCTAACGCCTCGCGGGTAGGATTTCCGGAACGGGCGTAATCAAACGCAGATGGAGCCCAAGGGTTAGTCTGATGATACGTGGTCGCGCGGTAGATAGGGGGGACTACGGCGTTTAGTTGCGGGTCTAATTGGCTAGCATGGATAAAGATAGTGTCCGATGGTTTCTTGGTAGACATGAGAGACAATCCTTCTTTCCTAAGGAATAGCATGCAGTGCCTGAGATAAATCGGCCTGTAAATCGGCAACATTTTCAATTCCCACTGAAAGCCGCACCAACCCAGGGGTGATGCCTAGGGCCATGCGCACCGATTCTGGTAATTCGCGGTGAGTTTCATAAAAGGGATGGGTAATTAACGATTCTACACCGCCGAGGCTCACCGCGGGGATAATGCAATGTAACCTGTCCATCATCGGCCCAACAAATTCGGGTTCATGTAACCGAAACGAAATCATGGCGCCGGGACCAGTAGCTTGTTGCTGATGCAGCAATCCTCCCGGATGATCGGGTAGCCCAGGATAATAGACTGCTGCGATTTTTGGATGCTGTGCTAAAAATTGGGCTAGAACGAGGGCGTTTTGCTCTTGCCGGTCAAGGCGCAAATCTAGAGTTTTTAGTCCACGCAACAATAACCATGAGTCCCATGGCCCTAAGATACCTCCTGAGGCGTTGCAAATGACGGCAATTTCTTCCGCTAACTCAGGACTACGACTGATCACTAATCCGGCGACCACATCATTATGGCCTGCGAGGTATTTTGTCGCACTATACACGACGAAGTCTGCTCCAAAATCAAACGGACGCTGCCGCAAAAAGGTCATAAAGGTATTATCTACGGCAACCCAGGCACCCTGGGCATGCGCCAGGTCGGTTAAAATCTTGAGACCGCTGATTTGCAGCAGCGGGTTGCTGGGCGTTTCGATAAACAGAAGCCGAGTGTGGGGAGTGAGCGCTGACGCCACTTGGTCTGGGTTTCGTGTGTCGACATAGGTGGTGGTCACCCCAAATTTTTGAAAAGTATCTTGAAACAAGCGATAAGTGCCGCCGTAGGAATCCTGGGTTAACACGACATGGTCACCGGACTTCAACAAATGGGCTAAGGCCGTAATGGCTGCCATCCCGGAACCAAAAACACTAGTGCCCGAACCGCCTTCTAGTTCCGTGATAGACGCCGCCAAGCTGCGTCGGGTAGGGTTGTCGGTGCGAGAGTAATCGTATGGGCCAAAACCGTCACTGGTATGTTGATAGGTGACGGTTTGAAAAATTGGGGTAATGACCGATCCATAAACGAGATCACTGCCAACTCCAGCATGGGCGACACGGGTATCCAGGCGCCACTCTTTTTGCGGCAAAAGAATCTTCTCCTTTGAAAAATCCTTTGTCTTCTTGGTAACGAACAACGAATTTTGGTTAGATGCCTACGACAATAGAAATCGTTCAAGACCGGATCTTACATCGGAACTTTCGCTAGCCAGTTTCACCAGTTCTTGACTGACCCATTCAATCCATTGGGGCAACGATCCGCTTTCGGTTTTTAACGCGATGCCGCGCACCATTTTTACTCGTTGGGCATCTACTCGACCATGATCCTGGGTGAGGATATACTCCCATTCGCCGGCCTGAATTCTTATCGCATGCACCGACTTGGTTTTGGAAAACAGACCACCTCGACGGTCTACAACCGTTTGCAACGGAATTGCGGACTCCAATTTTTTGGCCAAGATTTCTAAAAAAGTTAATATATCGCTGGTGTCTTGACGAAGACTAGCCGCTAAAATATCAAATGAGAGGTCGTCAGCCATGTCCACCGCTCCCGTAGTGATTTGCTTTATTTTAGCATACTCCTGTCGTAGGCTTAAGGTAACACGCAAAACATGATGTTTGACTTTTGTTGACATTTGTAGTATGTCAAACTTATCAAAGAGTATTGGAGGGATGGAGCATGTTTAATCGATCTCCTTATGCTACATATCAAGTGAGTGACGGCGTGCCGGGGCGGTTGATGGCGCGGACTTTGGGCTACCTGGGACTGCTTCTGGCGATTTTGAGCGCGGCGGTGCTATTCGGAGTAGAATTCGGTGCGGCGGGTATCTGGATCGGATTTGCGGCTGCTATTATTGGCACCATCATGGTATCCCGGCGCATGGCCAGCGCCGGGGTGGCGTTCGCTTGGGGTGCAGTGGTGGCGATTGGCATGGGCGTTATGATATCACCGGTGATTTGGGGAACGGCCGCGACGGATCCTGGTCTGCTTCTACAGACGCTCGGGGCGCTGGTTATTACCATCTTGATGTCAGCAGCGGTAGTTGCATGGATACCGTGGGATTTTTCTCGTATTATGCCCCTGTTGTTCTTCGGGCTTATCATGCTGATTGTGGTAAGTTTGCTATCGTTTTTTGTACCCGCGTTTGCCAGCGTTGGTGCCTCTAGGGCATTTAACCTGATTGGTGTACTGATTTTTACCGGATATCTGATGGTCGACTTTTCTTTGATGCGCATGCGGGGGAGAGTGATGCCGGGTCAGGGAACCGCAGTGGTTTTAGCCGTATCGTTACTCATCGATATCGTGAACCTGTTTTTGTTTCTCCTGCGTCTGGGACGGCGATAAACAAGAACGCCCTGCAAGCCGTGTCGGCCCGCAGGGCGCGGCTTTTTGCGTCAATGCTAGTGGTGCGCGAGGAGCGGCATGATCCAATGATGGATTTTGGTGAAAATAGCGGATAGTATGCTGGCTAGGAGGGCCCTGGTGTTTTCGGCGTGGCGTAGTCCATGCTGCAAGGTGCCTAAGCCTGCGATGACAGGGTTGAGCTGCCACATCACCAGTGCCGCCAAGATAATGAGAATGAGCAGAGTATTACGGAAATAATGCTTTTTAGCTTTAGGCTTTTCTGAAGATGGAGAAAGATGCATATTTCCTTTATGGTTCCGTGCAAGATCCGACGGTGTGGACATCGTGTCACCTCCTCAATCGGTTATGGCTCATCCTAGCATTGCTGGCAATAAATGGCAATATATGGACAGTAATAAAAATTACCCATTGACCGAATCACTCCGTCATGGTACATTGCCTAAAACTTAATAAATTTACTTCTTATCCAGAGTGGTGGAGGGACTGGCCCTGTGAAGCCCGGCAACCCGCCTTGCGCAGAGGTGGGTGCCAATTCCTGAAGGACGCATTGTTGCGTTGTCCTTAGAGATGAGAAGAGTGCTCACGCCTCTTCTCAGGCGTGTTTTTTGTATGGTTATCTATTGGTACTATGACAGGAGCGATTGCATGCGAATTACAACATTAGGATCTTACCCTAAGATCCCCGCCGACAATGGACCGAGTGTGCGGACAGCCATTCAACGATTTGAACGAAGAAGCATCGGCCTGACCCAATTGGAACAGACTATTAGGGACCGTACTCACCATGTTATCCAGCTGGCCGAAACCCACCGATTGGATGTAACGAGCGATGGAATGATTCGATGGAATGACATGTTTGACGGAGTTGTGCGTGATGTCGACAATGTGCAATCTGCCGGGCTACTCCGGTTTTTGGACAATAATTTCTACTACCGACATCCCCTGGTACGCGGCCGCCTCTCATTTCAAGGAGGCGTAGTCCGATGGTGGCTTACGCAGGCAGTGGCACTGTCAACAGTGCCACTGAAGGCTGTATTGCCCGGGCCGTTTACGTTTTTGCAGCTGTCCCAGGACGACAGCTACCATAATCGGCAAGCGTTGTTAGACGATGTTGTAGAAGTCTTGAGACTGGAGGCCAATTCGCTCTTGGATACCGGAATTCAAGAAATTCAATGGGACGAACCGGCTTTAGCCTATTATCCCGAGTGGAACATTCGGGAGGTCAAGGAGACTCTTACAACCCTAACCAAGAATCTTTCGGTTACCCAAAGCCTTGCCCTTTATTGGGGGTCCGGTATCCACCGTTGGATTGAGCCCCTGGCCACCTCTGGATTTTCTCGGTTATACCTTGATGCGGTGTCAGACACTGAAGTAGTGCCGCGACTGCGGGCTGAACCATTGCCCGTGGAAGTGGGATTGGGTCTTATCGACGCACGGCAAGTGAAAAAAGAATCAGTTTCGGAATTGGTAAAGCAACTCGAGCCAATTTTGCGGGTTCAAGGCGAGTCCCGGGTCTGGCTTCATCCGAACGGCGGCCTTGAGCTGTTACCGCCGGATCACGCCGAGGGCAAAGTACACGTATTATCCCAGGTGCGTGATGCCGTAGTGACCGCTCCACGAAATGGAGGACTACGATAATCATGGCTGAGACATTAAAAACCACTAGCGTCGGCAGTTTTCCCAAACCTCCTTCCTTGGTCAAAGCCCGTCAACGGTTTCGGCGGCAGGAGATCTCGCTTCAAGATTTGCGTGTTGCAGAACAGGAAGCCACTAAGGAAGTTATTCGACTGCAAGAAACTTTAGGCATCGATGTTTTGGTCCATGGAGAAATGGAACGCGGTGATATGGTTGCCTATTTTGCAGAAAATTGGCAGGGCTTTACCGAGTCGTTACCGGTACGATCCTATGGGAACCGTTATTACCATAAGCCCGTTGTGACCGACCGTGTGAATTATCAGGGCCCAACTGGACTCACCGTGGAGTCATGGCGCGCGGCCCAGGCGCAGACAAAGAAACCGATAAAAGGCATGCTGACGGGACCTTACACGATTTGCGACTGGTCGTTCAATGATTTCTATCCCGATCGTCGTTCCCTGATATTTGACTTGGCGCACTTAGTGCACCAAGAAGCCATGGCATTGGCGGCCGCGGGAGCAGAATACATTCAAATTGATGAACCAGCTATATCCACTCGGCCTCAGGAGCTCGACTTGGCCATTGAGGCGATGGAAATTGTTACGCGAAACCTTCCCGCGCACACTATCAGCCATATTTGTTATGGGGACTTCGACGCCATTTACCCGGCATTATTGGATCTTCCTGTCAAGCAGTTAGATTTGGAAGCCGCCAACGGCCAGTTCCAATTACTGGAGATATTGCGGCGGGTTCCGTGGCCCAAAGACAAAGAATTGGCGATTGGCGTAGTTGATGTGCATAGTCATAGGTTAGAGTCGGTAGATGAAGTCAAGGCGGGAATTTTGCGTGCACTGGAAATTGTTCCGGCAGATCACCTGTATATTGATCCTGATTGCGGGTTGAAAACCAGAACTTGGGAAGAGGCCGTGCAAAAGCTTACCGTAATACAGCACGCGGTTGACCAGGTGCGGAAAGAAGAAGGGTTAAAGTAATGATGGCCGCCGAGTTGGGCACCAGAATCCGACACGGGATGGTCATGGTAGCGGATGGGGCAATTGGCACCGGTTTGCTTGCCAGTGGGGCCTCGGTTCATGACTTGCCTCTGCTTCCGCTTCAGTCGCCCGACTCGGTGTTTCAATTGCATCTACGCTATTTGGAAGCGGGTTCGCAGATCCTGGAAACCCATACCTTCCAGGCTAATGCTAGTAAACTGGCATCGCTAGGACTCGTGGCAGATATTTTCAGCCTCAATCGCCGCGCTACCCAAATTGCCCGCCATGCACGCGACACGCATGGGGAAGAAGCCTATATTGTGGGATCGTTGGGGCCGTTGGCTACGCCTGTGGACCCGACCTGGGGTACGGGAACAACCTTTGCTGATGCGGTACCTATCTATCAAGAAGCGGTTGCGGGGCTTCTTGCCGGTGGTGTCGATGGATTTATCGTGGAAACAATGTCAGATGCGTTGACAGTGCAGGCTGCGGTAGAGGCTATTCGGCGCGAATCATCGTTACCCATTATCGTGACTTTTGCTTTTTCCCCGATGGGCACCACTCTATTTGGCTTAAGCCCTGAAGACGCGATGGATTTTCTCACCGCACTGCCGGGTGGACCCCCGGATCTGGTGGGGGCCAATTGTGGCAGTGGTCCTGCACCGTTATTAGATGCCATTTTGCGTATGGCCCCTAAGGCACGGGAGCATGGAATTGGGTTAGCAGCATTTCCCAATGCGGGAGAACCGACACGACGGGGTGATCGGATTTATTATCCTGCCTCAGCCGAATATGTGGGAAATATTGCCCCGTCCCTTAAATCGGCGGGCTGTGTCATCATCGGCGGATGCTGCGGTACGACCCCAGACCATATCCGTTCCATAGCCAGCGCTCTGGCCCTCACCACTGCCCCAGCAATCGAGCCGTGGTCGACGGTGACTTTTCAAGAGAGTGCCAGTGGGCATGAGACTCACGAAAATCCTTCATGCCCCACGTCGTTGAGGGACTTTTTCGGCAAGCGATTTATGATTAGTGTGGAACTGGACCCTCCGCGCGGAGTGACAGTGACTCGAACCCTAGAGGCCGCAAGACGGGTACATCAAGCGGGAGCGGATCTTGTTAATATCGGAGACAGTCCTATGGCACGAGTGCGGATGAGTTCCTTGGCCACGGCTCGATTGTTGCAAGAACAAGCCGGATTACAAACTATCATGCACTTTACGACACGGGACCGAAATTTGATGGGCTTGCAAAGCGATTTGTTGGGTGCTCACGCATTGGGCATCAGAAATGTATTGTGCCTGACCGGCGATCCGCCAGGGTTAGGTGATTACGCTCATGCAACCGCAGTTTATGATCTAGATTCCATTGGACTGGTTCGGGTTCTCAAGAGTTTCAACCAAGGTCAAGACGCCCTGGGACAGCCGATCGGTGCATCTACCCACTTTGTGATGGGGGTTGGGATAAACCCAAACGGCGAAGATGTGAAATCGGAAATTGAGCGCTTGCGTGCCAAACTTGATGCGGGAGCCCATTTTCTAATGTCACAACCGGTTTATGATCCCGCGATCCTGTACCGGTTTTTAGATCAGGCGCCGGATATCACGGGGATTCCGTTGCTGTTAGGGGTGATGCCATTGGTATCCTATCGTCAGGCTCTTTATTTGCATAACGAGGTTCCGGGAATTGACATTCCCCATACAATGCTGGAACAATTGGCAGGATCATCCGAAGCGGCACAGTTGGGGATGGAGTTCGCACTGGATTTGATTAATCAACTGGGTTCTTTGGTATCTGGGGTGTATTTGGTGCCTTCCTATAATCGAGTTGACAATTTGGTCCCACTCATTGAATATATCAGGCGCGCCTTCGACAGCGCTTCTTCCCTTAACCCCTAGTTGCTCGTTGCCAGAGCCCAGTGAATTAGTGCAGCTACCCTATGCGGGCTATCAATTTGAAATTCCGCCCCGGTTATTGTCGTGCCAGACCCTATTCGCACGGTGATATCTTTGCGATTGGCTGCATTAAACATGTCTTCATCGGTTTGGTCGTCGCCGAACACCAAAGCAACCGACCCAACCCCACTCGATTGCACCTGATTGCGAATAATGGCCATGGCATCGGCTTTAGTTGGGCCGGGGAGGGGGCGGATTTCTATGCATTTGTGACTGTGTTTAAATGCCAGACCGGAGGGCAGTGACATCGTTGCTAGTGTTTTTTTCAGGGCCTCTGTTGTTTCGTCATCGGCGAGACGGTAGTGGATTCCTAGGGAATAGCGTTTACTCTCAACATAAACGCCCGGAAGCCCCGACAACTCGTGAGACAATTTCGGTGCCAAATGGGCGAAATGGTGGGTCGAGGCGGCCGCGCTGCCATGCACCCAGTGCCAATGGGGGCCAACCACTTCAGCGCCATGGTCACCAGAGAGCCAGAGTCGGGGAATTGACCCGAGAAACCCTCGGAGGTCGGTCATGGTGCGCCCGCTGATAACGGCTACAGTATGGCCCTGCAGTTGGGTAAGTTGCTGCAAATCCTCAAGCAATGGTCGGGCTACCATTACTTGATTGGGATGAGACTCAATGTTCACTAAGGTTCCATCGAAATCGAAGACCCAAAGCCAGGGACGGACCATGGCGGGCGGCATCCGCCGCAGCCGCCGATATAGTGCAGTCTCATCGTGATGCATAACTTTGCGCCACCTGGTCTAAGGCTTCGACAATTTGATGCATCCAGTCGTAGATTGTATGATGATGGATGTGTTGCCTCATCATTTGAATGCGTTGAGCACGCTCGTTCAGGGGGGTTTGAAGGGCCCGTGCCAATTGGTCGGCAAAATTACCTGCATCTAAGGGATTAAAGTGAAAGGCTTCTTCTAATTCTGCCGCTGCACCCGCGGTCTCACTTAACAGTAGTACTCCGCGGTTGTCAAGTTGTGCGGAGATAAATTCTTTGGCGACAAGATTCATGCCATCAAACAAAGAGCTCACGATAGCAAAATCGGCGGCTCGAAATAATCCCATAAGACGGGGGCGGTCCAAACTGCGTGGAACATGAATGATTGGCTGCCACCCATTGCGCGAGAACTTGCGATTGAGGCGCGCTGATTCTTCGGTTACTTTTTGGTGTAGAAGTCGGTATTCGCGCACTGCAGTCCGGGTGGGAACCACGATTTGCAGAAATACGATGCGTTCTTGATACTCTGGATAGCGCTCAAAGAATTCTTCCAATGCGGTCAGTCGTTGTAAGATACCTTTGGTGTAGTCGCCACGATCTACCGAAATGCCTAACATAACCTGTTGCGATTCGGCTTTATGGCGCAGGGCCCGAGTCCAACGTCGGATTCGCGGGCCTTCCACCATTTTTTCGATGGCGGTAATATCTACTGAAATCGGATAATCCCTCACCGTGACTTCCCGATTCGGAAACTTTACGGTATGAGTTTCGCGGTCCACAGGATATTTGAGTCCTCGTTCGACGGCCGTTAAAAAATTATCGACGTCTTGAGGTGTTTGAAAACCGAGTATATCGGCCCCGAGCAACCCTCGGACAATTTCTTGATGTTGTGGACACAGGCGAAAGATGGTGAACGGCGGCCAAGGAATGTGCCAAAAATGGGCAACGGCGACGTCGGGGCGCATCTCGCGAATGATCCGCGGGAACAATGCCAAATGATAGTCATGGGAAAAAATGGCACCGTTTTGTGGCGCTATTTGGGCGGTGCGCCGAGCAAATTTGCGATTGACCGTGCGATATGTTTGAAAGTCTTCCCGCGCAAATTTAGTGCGTTCAATAAGCATATGGCTTAACGGCCAGAGCCCTTGATTGGCATAATGGTTATAATAACCGTTGACCTCTTCGGGGGAGAGAAAGATGCGGTGTAACGTATATTGAGGCGCTTGAGGCGGGACCATGCGCACTCCGTGGGGCGCCGTATCTCGGTCTCCGGAACCGCTTCCCCAGGCAACCCATGCCCCGTGGACTTGTTGCAATACCGGATCCAGAGCCGAGACCACCCCGCCCGCCGTTTCTAATCGGCGGATGCTGTTCGCGATTTTTTCGTCGACATAGGGTTCCCGATTTGTTACGACAACTAGGGAACGGGGTTGATACGAAGAATCCATAATGTCCTCCACAATTTGTCATCTCTATAATGGTAACACATTGGGACCGAATTTATCTGGCGCGCGGCACAGCGTATCGTGAGCCGAGCCAGCGACGAGCGTCGTCGATTTCCGGATAATGCAATACAGCCAGTACCAACACAAAGGTAATTCCGGATAGGACAACGCACAAACCTAATCCAAAAAACAGGGGAATCGGACCGACAATGCGATCTAGATGCAGCCAGTCGCGCGTCGCTAAAAGGATTAGAAGCATGGGTGTGGCACCGACGCCGAGTATGGCAAAGGTGCGTCGAAATCCGAGACGGTTTCGCAGCTTATGATCACGGAATATGGCCCACGTTAAGAGGCCAGTGTTTACCCAAGCCGCTGTTGCGGTAGCCAAAGCCAAACCATCGGTATGCATTACCTGTACCAAGATCAAATCACCAATAATATTGACCACTATGGTGATTATGCTGAACCGCGAAGGGCTGCGTGTATTTTGGGTAGCAAAAAATAGTTTTTGCAAGTAAAACGACAGACCAAAACCGGGCAATCCAACAGCGAAATATAGCAGGGTCCCCGCCGTGAGTGTGGTAGAACGGTTGGAAAATGCGCCGTGTTGATATAATAGCCGCAAAATTGGAACCCGTAAAATGATAAACCAAAGGGTAATCGGCACAATCACCAGCAGAACTAGGCGAAACCCCTTCATCGCAAGGGTATGGAACAACTCTTGGTCGCGATGGCTATGGTGGTGGGACAACCGAGTATAAATTGGAGTGGCTAAAGATGCGACTAACAAACCCACTGGAATTTGAATGAGTACGTAGGAGTAATTTAACGCCGCTAAGCTTCCCGTTACCTGGGTGGACGCTAGTATTCTGTCAACTATCACGCCTACGGTGCCGACCGAGCTAACCAGGAAATAAGGCCCTGCCATTTTTATCATTTGCCGCAACAGAGGATGGCTAAAGTGCCAGCGAAAATGCAGTGTGAGTCGCAGATGTTTTAAAGCGGGCCAGGTGACGAACAATTGGGAAATTACGGCAAGGGTGAATCCCAAAGCCACGCCCCGAATACCCCACAATTTTCCTAGTATGATAATGGTTGCGATGCGTACGACGTTGATAGCCACAGGGGATACAGAAGGAAGAAAATATTGCTCGCGCTCTTGCAAGACCCCGACAATAATGCCCGAAAGGCCCCAGAATATTATCGTGGGCACCATAATTCGCGTCATTTCGATGGTCAGAGGCACTTCCGGCCCATGGAAGCCGAGTGCCACTAAATGGATAATTTCAGGTGCCAAAGCTTCACCAAAAAAGATGAAGATCAGGGACAGCACTACAATTGCAGTGAACAATTCATTTAAGAACCGTTGTACCGAAGCGGGCGAGTATTCGGCATCGCCTTCGGTCATGATCGGAACCATCGTCGTAGAAATCGCTGCGTTGATGGTGCTAAACAGCAAATTGGGCAACATCGACGCCATTAGCCACGCATCTGTCAATTGGGATGTGCCAAAATAAGCCGCCATCACGATTTCTCGAAAGAACCCGCTGACACGGCTAATTAACGTAGCGCCTAAGATAATGGTCGCAGACGCACCGATGCTATGGGAGCCGGTCCGTGACCGACGCGAGTGTACATGGCTTTTCAGAGCGCGTCCTCCTAGATGATTGATTCTTCACTAGTATATCAGGTCTGGTCTCTATGCTTTGTCACGGAAACTTAGAGAACCAGCACAACGTTAGCAAATTTCGTCTAAATGCTGTTCGTTAGCCCTTAGAACACTATAGAATGAAAAGGTAAAGCGAACGACACCCACAGGAGGGCTTGAATGACCAATCCACCATCTCCACGTGGTTCAGGTTCAACCACCACACTGGTACGCATTCGGGATCTCGTCCTGGTGATTATTGGCATTGGCGTCATTTTGATTGCAACCACTATGGCTCTATCACGGATTGCCAATGTGGTTGTGGTGTTAGTATTAGCCATGATGTTTGAAATTACCTTAAGTCCGTTAGTGGAACGCTTGGCCTTGATCTGGAAAAGGCCTTGGGCGGTGTTGTCCGCGGTCGGACTTAGTGTGCTGATACTGGTGGCGGGAAGCGTTCTTCTCGTCACAGTCATAGCCTCTCAATTAGCCAATCTGGTGGCTCGATTGCCCACTGAGTTCCACATCGTGACCCGCCATACCCCGCGGATTTTGAACGGCCTGTCCAATATTGGATTGAAGATCAGTGTGACCCAAATTGAGGATAAAATTTTCAGCAGCATGGGGCAGTTGTCTACATTTATTGTCAAACAGACTGTCGTTATCGTAACTAATTTGATTGACTTCATTGTGGACGGTGTGATCATTCTGTTCATTACCGTGTACTTGTTGCTGGAAGCCGAACGCATACAAGTGGCAGTGTTGCGCCTCGTACCCCAGCAACATCGGGAGAGCTTATTAGCGGTTGAACATACATTAACCCGGGTGATTGGCGGTTACGTACGTGGTCAGTTTCTACTGTCCCTGATTGTCGGCACCGGATTTGGGGCGGGATGTTGGATCATTGGGTTACCCTATCCCCTGGTCATTGGTGTGTTTGCGGCGGTGATGGAACTCATTCCGTTATTAGGACCCGTGTTGGGGGCGATTTTGCCTTTGGTTCTAGCTCTATTCAACAATCCATGGGTGGCTGTGCCAGAAGTCTTGGTACTTCTTGCCGCCATACATTTATTGGAATCTCAAATATTGGGTCCACGGATCATACGAAATCAGGTGGGACTTCATCCGGTACTGTCTGTGGTGGCGCTGATGATTGGGGCAGAATTGCAAGGCATTTGGGGCGCTTTATTCGCCGTCCCCGCAGCAGGAATTTTGGTGGCGGCTTGGGTGGCGGCAGTTCGGGTCTGGCGGGAAAAAGTGGTGTTACCCAGTCAAACGGTCGCCAGTTCGGTACCGCCTGATCCGAACCAGCGACCATCGTCGAGCAAAAACCATGACCAACGCGAACACTAACCGAATTCCACTACCTTGTCGCCATAAATATGGGTGCGCGGATCAATAATGGCACCTTCGAGCCTGACTCCGGATTCAACCGTTACCTCATCGCCCAGTCCACTGTATTGGACGATTACGGTAGGGCGGTCGCCGCTGGAAAGCACTTTGACCATTACCCCGAGCAAGGCTTGCTCGATATGTGCGTAGGATTCAATATAGCAGCCTTCATCGATATGGGACTCGGAAATTTCGGCATAGGGCTCAACCGTAACGTCGTCGGCCAGAGTTGAGTTTCGTACTTTGGCATAGGGACCGATTTGCACATTGACACCCAGGTAGCTTTGCTCCACAGTGGCCGTCGGATGGATCCTGGGTTTGGCACGGTTCACAAACGGTTCACCCACGGGTCGACGGGGCCAATCAAACGCCATTTTACCCGTTAAAACCCGTTGCATCGTTTCTAAAAAATCCGGGATGTTCCCCAAATCACCCACGTCATTGGCGGGATAGGCGTGTACCTTAAATTGTTCCTTAACCATCCATGGAAGCAAGTCTTTGCCGAAATCGAGTCGTTCACGCCGCATTACTTGTAGGGCCGGACTCTCGTTAAGTTCTTTAACCACTTCTGGCCGCAATAAGTACACGCCAGCATTCATCCAAAAAGGTAACGGTTGGGTATCTTCCCACGAAGAGGCGTTGGCCAACGTCATTAGCTGCTCAACAGACGGTTTTTCCTTAAATGCACGTATGCGACAAGAGTCATCAGTCAATATCACACCATATCTTCCTAAAATATGGGATGCGGCCGTCTCGGCAGTGACCACTACGGCGTCGGCGCGGGTGTCTTCAAACATTTGGTACATGTTTTTTAAATCCAGGTCGAACAGACTATCCACAGGGAAAACCAAAATTGGCTGTTCCAAGGCAAAATACGACGCATTGCGTAATGTGGCATCACCGCTACCAGTATCTAGCGCATCTAAGATAGGGGGGGAGTAATAGACAGCGATGTCATGGTATTGATATCCTACATTGCTTTTGACTTGATAACGGTTTTCCATGCCTTTGGCCACGATTAGTACATTTTGCACGCCTTGTTCGCCAAGCCAATTAAGTTGCCAATGGATAATGCGCCGACCCATGAATCGAATGACAGCTTTAGAACGAAGATAGTTTGTGCCTTTGAGCGTCAGGGGACGTACACGTTCTCCACGTCCCGCGGCTAGTCCCATAGCAACAATGGGCAATCGATCCATAAGGATTCCTCCGTGGTTGTGACGTGCTCACCAAGAAACTTTGGCCATCCACCATTTATTTTATCAGACGGCAGCCATTCCATGCCATTAATGGGAAGGTCGTACAATTATCTGTCAAAAAAATTTTTTTCTCCGCATAGAATCTGACATCGTATGGTATAATTCTAGTCAGGTAATGGGAAAGTATCATCCTAAACTTACAACTTTGGAGGTGTTGAGGGTGGTTAGTTGTCCACAATGTCATCAAGGGTACCTTCAAGAACGTGAAGACACCCAAGGAAACTTACACATTACTTGTTCCGAATACCCTGCGTGCCGCTTTGAGAGCGTATCATGGGAAGCAATTTACGAGGATGCGGCACGATTTCGCCACCCAGTGTCTCCTGGACAAATGTCATGATCATAGCTGTGCCCCCGGCGGCAGGGCGGCACAGTGGACTATATCAACTTGATGGTATCGAGTTTTGATGCAAACAAAAGCCAGGTTTAACGATGAGGCGCTTTGTCAACCGATACCGCTTTCTATACCCTGGGCGATGACGAACAACCAATGATGGCCATATTTTGAAATTGGTGTAGCCATAGCGGTTTCAATTGCCGCTGTCACCCGGGATTTTCGGTGCGGAAGACCACGTAATGATATTAATTTTATGACCTCAGGAGTCATCCCGTATTCCCGATCATCGCGACCGTGTCCCTTTTGGGATAGGCAGTATAAGTCTAGTGCCCATTGGACACCACGTGCAGCCACTGCAACTTTTTTCCACCTGCATCCGCGACTTGTCAAAGTGACCGCCAGAGGGGCCAACTGTTGTACTTTGATGTTAGGGCTCATAGTCGTTCAGTTAAGGCTGATTGACATCACTACGACTCACTCGGCTGTTATCACAGATCCGAGAGACTCTACTGACGCAAGCCCCGACTAGATTCAGCACTATAGGCTGGGATTCGCGTTGGACGTACGGCCCACAGTCCCGGCCTACACCCAACGCGAAGGAAAAGGGTGAGGCCGGATTCCGGTGCGAGGCTGGGTCTTCAAACCGAGAGCAACGATGACAACATACTGAGTCAAATCGATGACCCAAAAGTTAGCCAAAACAGCACGGCCGCGGCATGGGCGGGCCCATCGGTTTGACCGATCTATCGGATGTCGCCGTACTCAATCAAGAACCTGGGCGTCCCGACACAACCTGGCGGATCCCTGGTGCCCCATTTTCGTCGCGCCATCTCGACTCCCCACAGCGGCATTTTTCCTGCGGTCGGATCCGCGGCGGCCTGCAATAGGTGCGGTACCCAACGCCAAATAATAGCGCCAAACCTCCCTTAATTTTTCGCGGTATTTTTCCGAACAAAAGCCGGGTTCACCGAATATGTACGCGCGCACAGTGCCGACGGCACCCCAGGACAATGGAACGGGCGGATTTGACCGACGGCCGATGGCCGCCCTGACGCCCCCGCGTCGTGGAAATCCGGAAAGCCCTCACCGCCGCTGATCACAACAGGGGCGATGGTACCTCTGCCACCAGAAATAATCCCTGAGGTTGCCGTTGGTTGCACCATCTACACACTCCCATAGAATTGCCGCCCCAACAACCTTACCGCGGACTACCGCAAGTCGGCAGCCACACGGCCCATTCTCTCCGCCTTGAAAAGTCGAGCCGCGTCGTACAGAGAGACAATTACGGCTATGGATGAAATGTTATTTCTAATTTTGTGTATCATCTATGAAATATGGTACCATAAGCATGGAACTTCCCATCAGGAAGGATGTCATGATGCCGATTACGGGTGCTATAGAACGCATACGACAAAACCTCGATAGACTCAAACCGTCCGAAAAAAGAGTCGCGTTATGGATACTGGGCAATCCATCGCATTGCACCAATTTAAACGTACGCGAACTAGCGGACTTGAGTCATACTTCGCAATCTGCTGTTATTAGATTTTGCCACCGCTTGCAATTCAAGAGTTTTCCTGATCTCAAACTGAGCATTGTCGCCGATTTAAGTCAAACTCACCAAAGTTTTTCGGAAATCAACCCGGATAGTTCTTTTCACATCATTCGCTCGGCGTTAGAAGAAAGTCTCGTCGTGTCCATAACCAATACCTTACGTGGAGTTCGAGAGGACACCTTAGAACGCGTGTGCCAATATATCGCGGCGAGCAGACGTATCGTTGCATTTGGGTCTGGTGCTAGCGCCGTGGTCGCGATGGATATCCAACAAAAGTTGCAACGATTAGGCTACAACGTATGGGCGACGCCAGACTTTCACACGGCAGCCATCTTGTTGGCCAACTTTGACCCATCCGATTTATTAATCGCAGTAAGTTATTCAGGGGGAACCAAGGACGTCTTAGAAGTCGCGCAATGGGTTCGCCGTCATGACGGGGTAATCATTTCGATCACAGGATACGGGCTCTCGCCACTCAGTGAACTTTCGACACTGACGCTGCCGATTTCGGCTAGTGAAGTTCCCTTGCGCGTCGGGGCCACAGCCTCATTATTGGCGTCCCTGGCGATTGTTAATAGCGTCCTCTTGTTTCTGGTTAACAAATACCCGGAACGCTCCGTGGCAACTTTAGCCAATACCAAAGAAGCTGTCGCATCCCATGCTAAAACCAGTCCGACGCGGTAGCCGTGTCGATACCGCAAGAGATGTTTCGCTCTTGCGGTACTATAAAGAAAGGGGAAGATGTTCCATGACAAATAAACGATGGTTAGTTGCCGCAGCGGCCCTCTTGTTGCCGCTGTCGCTTACGGCGTGCGGTTCTACGAGTAGTGCCACACCAGGGTCCACAGCATTAGCTGCCACAAGTCGGCCTAATATTGGTGGCACGTTGACTATTGGGATAAAAGGCGATGCGCTCACCATGGATCCGATGTTAACCACGGATGAGTACTCCAAGTCGGTGGAATCCCTACTGTACAACAGTTTGGTGAAATTGGGACCCCAGCAACAGGTAGAACCCGATTTGGCAACGACGTGGAGTGTAGCGCCCAATGGATTAGTGTACACATTCCATTTACGGCCAAAAGTGTCTTTTCAACAGGGCAGTCCCATGACCGCATCCGATGTGGTGTATAGCTTTCATCGCATCATGTCGCCGCAGTTGGCGTCCCCATGGTCTTCGTTCTTCGGGTCCGTAAAAAACGTACAAGCTCTCAACAGTTCCACAGTGCAGGTCACATTGAGCCAACCCGATGCCGCATTTTTACCGGTTGTTGCGAGCTTTCTTGTGATCATGAATCCCACTTTCGTGGCGCAACACAACGGGGATTTGCAAAGGGTCGAAGATGGCACCGGCCCTTACATGCTTCAGAAATGGATCCCTAATGAATCCATTACCCTCGTAAGAAACCCGCACTATTTTGTTCCTGGAGAGCCGCGTTTCCAGAAGATTGTGTTTCAAATTATCCCATCGACAACAGCTCGCATTGCGGCATTGCAAAGTGGGCAAATTCAATTCGCTGAGTTCTCCGATCCGAAGCATTTTGCCCAATTGGAAGCGATGGCATCTAGTCACACCATCGTAGCAAAACGGTATCTCAGCTCAGATTATAATATGTTTGGATTTAATACCCAGTGGGGGCCATTCCGACACCAAAAAGTGCGTTTAGCTTTCAGTTACGCCATTAATCGCTCGGCAATATTGGCGAGCGCCGGTTTTAACCAAGGCCAAGTCACCGGCATTTTAACACCTGCATTGAGCCGATGGGCCATCCCAACGAGCGACTATCCATCTTATACACAAAATATCGCCAAGGCCAAGCTCTTGCTCAAAGAAGCCGGATATCCCCATGGTTTCAGCTTCAATATCATGTCTCCACCGACGTTACCAATGGATGAGGCGTCTGCCGTGGTTATCGCCAATCAACTACAAGCGATTGGGGTGACCGCTCACGTGGTGCCCACGGAATGGGGCACTTATGTCAATAATTGGGTAAAAAGAAATTTTGAGAGCTTTACGGGACTGAACTCTGACTGGACCGACCCCGATTTGGCGATGTATGCAGCGCTACATACCGGCGGATCGACCAATGCCTTTCAGTTCAGCAATCAGCAGGTTGATCAGTTGTTGCAAGAGGGACAAGCAACGCAAAACTTTGCCCAACGCTTTCAAATTTACAGTCAGCTCCAAAAATTGGTCGTCGAGCAATCGCCTATGCTCTTTACTTTTGCAGGCTACGACCTCTTTGGGATGAGTCCCACCGTTAAAGGCTATGTACATGTCGCCGGGGACCCGTTTCGAACATTAGACGCGGCATGGTATGCCAAGTCGCATTCGTAGGTGTCAAAAATTTAGCCGGAGGATAGGACCGCTATTCCTATCCTCGGAGGGGAGGTTAAAGTGCTATGGGTCAGTATGCCATCCGTCGGGTGCTCATTGCCATACCCACCATGTTAGGCGTCACCATTGTGGCGTTTTTAATGATTCATCTCATTCCCGGAAATATTGTGCAAGTGATGTTAGGGACCCGTACCAATGTGACGCCCCAACAAATACAACAACTCTATCGTCTTTACGGGATAGACCAGCCCCTATACCTGCAGTATTGGCACTGGTTGTCCCAATTGCTGCGCGGCAATCTCGGATTTTCTCTCCGTACTGGGTTACCCATCGCAACGCTGATTAGCCAATCTTTTGGCGTGACGGCCGAGCTCGCTTTAGGGGCACTAGTGGTAGCCGTCGTGGTAGCTGTGCCATTGGGGATGGTCGCGGCGTTATACCAAAATAGCCCATGGGATTATCTAGCAAGGGGAGTGGCCTTGCTCGGATTGATTATCCCGAATTTTTGGCTCGGCACGATGCTTGTTATGGTCACGTCCATATATTTTCCCGTATTATCCGTCTTTAACTATGTTCCCTTTTTAACCAATCCTATGGTGAATGTGAAAGATATGATCGTTCCGATCATCACTCTGGCGCTATCACTGATGGCCATTATTACACGGATGACGCGAAGTGCCGTCTTAGAGACCATCCAATTGGACCACGTGCGAACAGCACGGGCTAAAGGACTAAAGCAGTTCGCTGTCAACATGCGCCATGTCCTGAGAAATAGTCTCATCCCTATCACTACGATTGTCGGGCTACAATTTGGCTATCTACTGGGGGGAGCCATAGTGGTCGAAAATGTGTTTTCATTGCCGGGAATGGGGCGTTTAATCGTTGATGCCATTAATCAACGCGACTACCCGGTAGTGCAGTCATCCATTTTATTCGTGTCAGCGATATTTGTGTTAGTCAATTTGGTGGTGGATATCTCTTATGGCTTTATTAACCCGCAAATACGTTACCAATGAGGCGCCTTCGTCTAATCCAAAATCACGGCATCGCTTTGATGCTGGCTTATGGATTGGCGGAGGGATCGTGGGATTCATTCTTATCTTGGGACTCGTCGCACCTCTTGTCCTTCGTCATCCCGATGCCATGAGTGCGTTCTATTTAGCATCACCGGGCCAACACGGCTTTTTGCTAGGCACGGACCAATATGGACGTTCTGAATTGACCCGGATTGTGTGGGGCATTAGAACGTCTCTGGAAATTAGCTTTGTCTCGATTGGCATTGCCGGGTTCTTCGGGACCGTGATGGGGCTATTTGCAGCGGCCAACCGTACATTTGACATGGGCATAATGCGCGTGATGGATGTGCTGCTCGCCTTTCCTGCCATCTTGTTGGCCATTGGCATTATGGCCATGGTGGGCCCGGGGGTAATCAGTGTCATTGAAGCTATTTCTGTGGTATATATCCCGATTTTCGCCCGTGTCAGCCGAGCACCTGCCATCGAACAAATGACCAAAGAATATGTCGAAGCTGAACGGTCGTTAGGCGCGTCGACGGTCCGTATTCTATTTCGCCACGTACTCGTGAATATTTGGCCGATCATTATCATTCAGTTATCACTCGCCATCTCAGATGCTATCTTGATTGAGGCGGCATTAAGTTATCTAGGCCTGGGGGTGGTGCCACCAGCGGCATCCTTGGGGGAATTGTTGCGGAGTGGTCAATCACTCATGTTCACGGCTCCTTGGCTCGCTATCTTCCCCGGAGTCGCTATTGCATTAGCAGTGTTAGGGTTCAACGTGTTAGGGGATGCCGCCAGAGATCACAGCGCTGTGCGAGGTAAATAGATTCCGGGAGGGCTTTTGTATGTCGAACGTAGCTAACATTCATCGGTTAATCACCGAAACCGGCAATACGGGGATTGCAGCGCTCGAAGAGTTATCGACGAGCGATTTACTGCTGTGGATCAATCAACACGATCAACACGTTGCGTTACGCGTGCTGGATCAAATCCCCATCATTACGAGAGTGGTGGACAAAGTGAGTGCCAATATGGCAGCGGGTGGGCGTTTGATTTATGTAGGCGCAGGAACCAGTGGGCGTTTGGGTATCCTCGATGCCGCCGAATGCCCACCGACCTTCGGTGTCGATTATGAGACGGTCATTGGCATCATCGCGGGCGGTGAACGTGCCATTCGCCGTGCCGCGGAAGATGCTGAAGATAATGAACAACAAGGGTATGATGATCTGTTAGCGCTGGATTTGCGACCGAAAGATTCCGTGGTCGGCATTTCGGCGAGCGGTCGCACCCCCTATGTCCTAGGAGCCTTGCGTGCAGCGCAATCACACCATGCATTGGCCATCGCGCTGAGCAATAATCCCGGCAGTGAAATCGGCCGCATGAGCTCGCTGGTGATCGAAGTCGATACTGGTCCAGAGATTTTGGCGGGTTCCACGCGAATGAAGGCTGGCACCGCTCAAAAAATGGTACTCAATATGATTAGTACTGCCGTGATGGTGCGACTGGGAAAAACCTACCAAAATCTGATGGTAGACATGATCCCGAGCAATGAGAAGCTCGCGGACCGAGCCAAACGCATCGTGGCTACGGCCTGTGACTGTTCTTACGAGGAGGCTGCACATCTTTTTGAACAAGCCCACGGCAATGTTAAGGTGGCCATCCTTATGGGACATGGGGTCCCGGATGCGAATGAAGCCCAGCAGTTACTCCACGACAATAGTGGATCGGTCCACAAGGCCCTGAATAACCTTTAGGAGAGCGATGCGCGGCGCAGCCTGTGGTAGAACGGATGATGGGGATGTCAGCCGATGGTATTGACGTGTCGTACGTGTCGTTAGTGGAATTGACAGAACGAACCGACTCCACATTTCCCCTGATCCAATTGGAACAATTTTAACGATCCCTTTTACGCGGATCCAAAGGGAAAAATATTGGGCCTATAGTGTACGACATCGGTCGTCTAAACATGGAATGGGAGCAGTGGTTTGGAGATGCCTTCAACCAATTGATCGAAGAAGCCAATGTCCCACGCACGTCTATTGCCGTAATCGGATGGCACGGCCAAACGATAGCTCATTACCCATCACAGGATTGTGACCAACTTAGCTTCACAACGCAAATCGGAGTTCCAGCAATCATTGCAGATCGCACCAATCTTGGCGTAGTTCGCAATTTCGTGCCATGGATATGGCGTTTGGCGGGCAATGAGCTCCTCTCGTCCCTTATTTTGACTTTGCCGTCTTACCAGAATCGGGCGTAAAGCCCCGGCGTTCACGCCTGGGGATTTGAGCCCGTTGGCCTGATAGGGCCAAATCTTGTTCCCTTGCAATGTTCTGCTAAAATATTCTCAATCGAAGACGACAACCCAGTCTTCGTTGTCATATGTCCGACAGGGCGGAACACGCCTGGTGAGCCTGGGGAGCACCCTCTTGTGGACGACCGGCCCGTGGCCCTAAGAAGCAATGGTGCGATGAAGCAGGAACCCGATGTCGTGAGGATCAGGAATCTACCGGATTTATCCGTGGGGAGGTTGTCAAGATAAATCCAAGAGAATCGTGTACTACTAAACACTGGCGGTGCAGCGAATGTAACGATCCCCCCTCGATGGTGCATTGGAAGACACCGTAGGATTTGATACGGGATGGGGGAATATGGTTCTTAAGGCCTCACACAACTCATAACGCGTGGAGCACTGCATTACAACCACAAGGGGGGCTTATTGCAGGAAGAGGGCGCGCCCACACTGGGGAGTCCCCATTCGTAGAAGGGATTGGAGTGTAGAGGAGGTTGTAGCTGCTTCACTAATTGCTCGTAAAGCATCATACTTAATGGTATACTATCTGCGGGTGAGCAGAGTATGGATGATCAATTTGTGAGTATCGGAAAAGCGGCCAAGATGATCGGGATGAGCATTGAGGGCTTGCGCAAGTGGGAATCCGCAGGGATTTTGATCCCGGTGCGCACCTTGACCAATCAGCGACGTTACCGCGTGGCGGACTGACACGCCCTCATGCACGAGGATGCGCCCAATGCTG
>JAJZZP010000054.1 GCA_021797515.1 Bacillota bacterium
TGATGAAAACGTTCTTGTTCGAGGATCTGCATGTGCTCTGCGGGAATGGTCAAACGTATCCTCGTAAAGGCCCCCTTATACCGAGAGAATGGTCGTCGTGCCTGCTCTCCATTGACAGTACAAGACAAGGATGATTTTGTCCAGTAGGGGCGTCTATATTGAAGCGGAAAGGGGGTCAAATCCGGCAACAAATTCGTCAATTATTATCCGCGAGGAGTATAACGGAAACATTTTTGAGAATTTCCGAGGAGGCCCGTCCCCACTGAACGGATTTAGCATTGGGCATCGTTATTGACATAACTCCGGTGGGTCTCGCTACGAAGCGCAACACAACGTTAACACGCATACGGCAACCTCGCGATTGCTCCATGCCTCACCCCGTTCTGATGGACTTATCCAATTTTGATCATTGCTGACCAAATCCGTCGCCATCTTCCGGTTGCATCGCGCCACGGCTTCTTAGGATCGCAAGGATCGGTCGCCCACGTGTTGTCAATTCATTGCCGCATTCATGTCGCGGTCGTGATGCGTGTGACATTCTGAGCACGTCCACTCCCGCACAGCGAGCGGCATTTTCGGCATTTTGCATCCACGCGACGAACACGTTTTGCGGCTGGGATACCAGCGGTTGACGACGATGACTGTTTTTCCCGGCTGGGCCGCCTTGTATTGCCACTGACGGCGCAATTCGCCAAAGCCCCTATCCGCAATCGCCCGGGCAAGAGGATGGTTTTTGAGCATCCCGACCACGTTGAGATCCCCGATGGCGATGACATCGACGCGGTCCCCGAGCATCGTGGTGAGGTGGTGCCAGGCATTTTCCCGGATGTTCGCAATCCGCGCCTGTAGCCGGGCGATACGCCGCGGCGTTTTTTGCCTGTTGCGAAGCCAGGGAGTGGACATCCCTTTCGGGATCGGTTGGCCGGGCTTCAGCCCGGCGCGCACTTTGGCGGCTTCCATCTGCCGACTGAACTATTACGATAACCGGCGGAGTTTTTTCAAGGCAGCTCCATAGGCTTTCGGTCCCACGATTTTCTCTCCAGTGGACAGCGTCGCGAGCGCCGAGACCCCCAAATCCACGCCGACCACCACTGGGTTGTGCGGGAAACGATGGGCGGATCCAGGATTTCGACGGGGATACGGAGAAACCAGTGGTCAGCGGTCCGAGAGATGGTGCCGGACAACCCGTTGCCGACAAAGCGCACCACTTCGTGCAGGCGCACCCACCTCAGCTTCGGGATGTGCACCTTGCGGCCTTTGACAGGTGAATTGGTCGTTCGTGAGCAAAAAGCTATCATGGCGGCCCTTCTTCTTGAACGTGGGGTGCTCGGCGATGCCGGCTAAGAAATTCTGAACCGCTGGGCCCCAGTGGATGATCGCCCTCTGCACGGCGTTTTTCGTCACGTCGAGCATCCAAGGACACGGGTCCGCTTTGATGGCATGGAGTTGACGCCGCTGGGCGGCGTCTGACGGCTTGGGCCAGGCCGGATTAGATGGCCACGCGGCATATTGTTGTTGCCACTGATCCCATGCCCAATTGTACGCAAAGCGCGCCGTCCCCACAGCCTTCTCGCCCCTTAAGTCACGTCGTCGATTAACATCATTTCCTCATGCAGCCCAGTATACATCGCACATTCTGAGTCTGCGATATTTTGTCCCACTTCCCGCATCATACTTAAGTCCGCTGGCTCTGAAAATTGTTCCAGGATGCCCCGGCATAATTGGTAGTGACGTGGTTCATCACTTTCAGCATGAACGGTCCAAAAGGTCAGATTAAGCCGATGCATATGGTTATATGACGGGCGGTCCAGGTCTGTAGCAATCCGTCCCATTACATCCGGGGCAAAAAGTTCCGACCCCAGTCCCACAGCCGCCATTGCTTGAAGCGGTGTAGCCGTGCGAAAAAAGTTAATAAACGAATCAATCGCTTGTCCCACCACCGGAGATATTGGTTCGGAAGGAAGTCCCTGACCATTAAGAGCAAGGCTAGGATCGACTGAGAGCAAAAATGTCTTATAGAGTTCCTCATGAGATCGGCCAGGCAGCCCGCGCCCTGCTTCATCCCAGAGATTGTCCGCAAGCGGGATCCACCAACTGCTCAGAGGTGCCATAGCCGCAATAGCTGCTCCTAGAACCCTCGGAAAATGACGATTATAGTAGCCGTACTGTATAGCAAAATGGCGTAGTTGGGCATGGGTATATCGTCCTCTTGCCAACGATTGAAAAAATGGGTTCCCAAAAAATTCATGAGCCACCCAACCACGCAGATAAGATTCGATATCCTCTAGGCACCTCGGTGCCCCATCCGGCAAAAACAACGAGATTCCTCCACTTCTTTTCGTTCCTAAAGCACAAACTCGAGGCTTATATTGCCGCAGTCATGTTATATGCCCTTATTCTCCATTCGAGGGTTAACCTGCACTGAAATAAATTTGGGGCTGTCTATCACATCTAAATTCTCCGTTACTGTTCGAGTCCTGACAAAACCAAATTATGATAAATTGGCCGCAGCCGAATTGGCGCATTCGAACTCCGACCAAGATGCACCCGATTGGTCAGTAATACCATTACCACATTGTAAGTCGGGTCCACCCATAGGGACGTGCCAGTAAACCCCGTGTGTCCCACCGCCTGATCCGACATCAGGTCTCCAGCCGAAGAAAGCGGGTGTGGTTTTTGAAAACCCCAGGCGCGGAGCTCTCCGGGAATACCCACGGTTCGCGGCAACAGCAAAGCTGCTATGGTTGCAGGGGACAGCCAACCCGTCTGAGGGCGCAAAATATTTTGGCCAAAAATTAACAGATCTTGCGCCGTGCCGAACAATCCTGCATGCCCGGAAATTCCACCGGCTGAACGGGCATTTTCATCATGCACGACGCCGGATAAAAAAGTATTTGTGCCCGCGTCCCACTCGGTGGCCGCGATAGGACCGTCGTTTCGGGGACCATACCGGGTTTGGTGCATTCCCAGCGGCTTGGCCACGTCTTGGATAAACAGCCTGTCGAGAGAACTCCCCGCAACCTTCTCCACAATATATCCCAGCAAAATGTAGTTTAAATCGGAGTATAGCACCCTGGTTCCTGGGGTAAACAGGCGGGATGCTTTGGCAATGTGCGTGACGCGGGATGACGAATCGGGCACCGATGTCAGATCCAGCCAGGCCGGAAGTCCCGAGGTGTGCGTCAGCAGATGACGCAGCCGAATGTCGTCGAAGTCGTGCGGCAAGTAACGGCTCACCAAATCATCCAACCGGAACGCTCCACGTTCAAGCAAACGCATAGTAATCGCGGTAGTCGCCACAACTTTGGTCAGCGACGCCAGATCGAATAGAGTGTCGTCCGTCATGGGTAAAATACTGGGTTTAAGTTGACGAAAACCCACAGACCCTATGGCAATAATGTCCTTGGCTGTCGCGACGCCATATACAGCACCCGGCAACTCTCCTGATTTCACCAACTCTTGAATAACGGCCTTAATGTGGCCTTCATGCTGCAAGTGCATCGCTGAATCCCCCTACATTCGTTCCGGCAAAGATATGCCTAAAAGATCGAGACCGGTGGTCAACACAATCAACACGGCTTCAATCAAGGCCAGTCGTGCTTGCCGCAAACCCGGCTCTTCATCCAAAATACGGTGCTCTCGGTAGAATCCATGGAAAGCAGACGCCAAATCGGTCAAATATCGAGGAACATATTGCGGCGCCCGATCCAACGCGGCACGTGCAATAACATCAGGGAATCGGCTTAATAGGACCATCAAGGATCGCTCGAGGGGCATAACCAAAAGGTTCAGATCCACTGGAACCGTGCCGTCTGAGTTGTCCTGCCATTGGCGCAATATGCCGTGAATACGTGCCCCTGCGTATTGAATATAGTATACCGGATTTTTAGCGTCATGAAGCTTGGCCAAATCCAGATCAAAATCCATCGGTGTCTCCGGTGCTCGTTCTAAAAAGAAATACCGGGCCTGATCCACGCCAGCCTCAGCAATGAGGTCTTCAAGAGGCACAAAGCTTCCTTTGCGTTTTGACATCCGCACCAGTTCAGTGCCGTTCAACAATCGGACCAACCCTATGATGAGAATCTCGAGGCGATCCAGAGGGTATCCTAGCGCTTCCACCACTGCTCGGATTCGGCCAACATAGCCGTGGTGGTCAGGACCTAATAAATCAATGACATATTGATAGCCGCGGTCAAATTTGTCCGCATGATAGGCGGCATCAGGTACAAAGTAGGTCATAGTCCCATCGGATTTCACCATTACCCGGTTTTTATCGTCACCAAACTGCTCCGACAAAAACCACCGGGCCCCCTCGCTATTCATGATGTACCCCAAACGGTCCAACCGGTCTATGATGGCTTCGGCCGCATGCGCTTCTCGGAGTTCTTTTTCATGGAACCAACGGTCAAATTCTACACCGAATTGCCTTAACACGGTCTCGTGCTGTTTTTGAAATACCCTCGCTCCCCAATCGCCTAACAGTTCCCAACTCTGCTCATTGAGTTGATCTAACAGCAATTCCGGATGATCATGATGCCACTGCTCTGCTACATCCTTCACGTAGGCACCTGGATAGACATTTTCCGGCCATGTACTCTGCACCTCTTCACCAGCCATTTCCCGGAGTCGAAGCCAAATGGCATGGCCTAAGGTCAGTACCTGATTGCCCCCGTCGTTTACATAAAACTCCCGATGCACAACATATCCGGCTTTGTTCATAATTCTGGCCATGCTGTCGCCCACGGCGGCGGCTCTCCCGTTAACAATTACCATTGGTCCCACTGGATTTGCGGAAACAAATTCGATTAAAACCCTGGCCGAATGTCCCACATCACTGGCGCCATATCGTTCCCGGTTCACCCTGACATAATTAATCACCTCGGCTAACCATCGAGTGTGTAACGTGAAATTTAAAAATCCCGCACCAGCTGCTTTAACATGTTCGACAATGCCATCGTGGGGCCAATTTCTGGCCAGTTCGGCCGCCAATTCCTTAGGTGCGATTTTTGTTATTCGAGCCACCTTAAGCGCTACGTTGGACGTCAAATCTCCATGACCTTCTTCGGTCGGTCGATCCACACTGATATAAGAAGTCAGTTGCGCAAAACCTTTGTCTCGCAACATGCGGTCCAGGGCCTGCGCTATATGAGCTTGCGCCTCCCCCATCCGAGAAAACACCGTCATGATAAAACCTCCACACTGCTACTAGGGAATCCCCGCGGCCAACAACGCCTCCCGAACCATTTTCGCAGCCAACACGCCGGATCGCTGGGAAAGATCCGCCTGAGGCATCGCCTCGACTAAGTCCATACTCACCACGTTTAGCTGAGCCAACAATCGAAGCGCAGCCAGAGCTTCTTGCGAGGTGATTCCGCCGGGTTCTGGGGTTCCGGTGCCCGGCATAAATGCCGGATCAATTACGTCAATGTCTATGGTGACATAGACGGGGCGTCCCCGCAACTCGCTCAGCACGGCGCTGAATGGTTCCAATACCTTTTCCGGATATAAT
This sequence comes from Bacillota bacterium, assembly GCA_021797515.1. Classification (GTDB taxonomy): domain Bacteria; phylum Bacillota; class Sulfobacillia; order Sulfobacillales; family Sulfobacillaceae; genus Sulfobacillus_C. Next base: position 5,510 of record JAJZZP010000054.1, read on the forward strand.
CGGGTATGGAGCTTAGCAAATTCGGCTTCTTGCTCCGTGCCCGATCGAATTCCGAATTGGTATAAATGGTCGGGAGACAATTTTTCCGCCACGCGCCTTAGCACCGTGGCATGAGAAAACCGCTCGCCCAAATATTCATCGCGTAAATCTGCATGAGCGTCCCAGTGGACTACGACCAGATCCGGATATAGCTTAAGCACAGCTTCTACCAAGGGCAGTGTAACCAGATGCTCACCGCCGAGGCCAAAAAATCGTTTCCCCTGAGCCAAGATCTCGTCGGCTGCTCTCCTAATCTGTTCTAAACTTTTTGGAACGTTGCCAAAGGGCAACTCCAAGTCCCCTGCGTCATGAACGCTAATTAGGACCAAATCCCGCTGCTGACTCCATGAATATGTTTCGATGGCATAAGAGCTTTCCCGGACACGAGTTGGTCCAAACCGGGAACCTGGTTGAAATGAGACAGTGAAATCCATGGGAATTCCAAAATATATCCAGTCGGCCTCTTGCCATGGGCTATCCATTCCCAAAAAACGATCAGTCCGATAAAATCCGATTGCCATCAGCGCACCAGATCTTCAATAAATCGGGGCAGGATAAAACAACTCTGTTGTAATTTCGGAGTCCAATACCGAGTGGCCATGTCCAACAACTCGGGGCGTAATTGGCTGGCCATTTCTCCTTTAACCCCGAGCGTAAAGCTCCAGAGCCCACTTGGATAGGTAGGAACGGAAGCAAGATAGAGTCGCGTTGTGGGAAAGGCAGAGCGCACCCCATGAAATACGCGTTGCACTAAATGTGGGTGTAGAAATGGCGATTCGGATTGCGCCACCATAATCCCATGTTCTCCCAAGGCGTCGAAGATGCTTTGGTAAAATTCTGGCTTAAAGAGTCCTTCGGCCGGCCCTACCGGATCTGTCGAATCCACGATGATAACATCATAATTCGAGGCGTTCTTGATCCAGGCTATTCCATCAGTGTAATGCACAAAGGCTTTGTCGTGATCTAAGCTCACGGAAATCTCGGGAAAAAACCGCTTAGAAGCCTCTACAACTTTGTCATCGATCTCAATCAGGTGGGCTTCTTCAACAGATGGGTGCTTCAGAATCTCGCGAATCGATCCGCCATCCCCGCCGCCAATGACGGCAATTTTTTTGGGATTAAGGTGAAGTGATAGCGGCACATGAGTAATCATTTCGTGATAGACAAACTCGTCGGCGATGGTGGTTTGCACCGCTCCGTCAAGTGTCAACATGCGTCCATAAGCCGCAGTGTCTAATACCGCTAATTCTTGATACGGGGTGTTCTCGTGCCAAAGCACTGACTGCACTCGCAACCCCAAGCTAACGTCTTCGGTTTGATTCTCCGTAAACCAAATGTGCATTCCGAATATTCTCCCTTCCTCCTAATACCAGAGGGCCACAGCGGCAAATGCGCACCCAATAGCCTCCACGCGATGTTCCACGACACGAATCACTATTCTTTGAAACTCCCGCTCCCGAGCCTCGAACGCGGATCTGGCCATTAACGCCACTCGTTCTTCCGCTTCGTCCTTAGAACATCGACCAGAGAACTCCATAATCACCCCATATTGAGAAGGATCGCCGATGGCAATAGCCACCGCGGCCGCAATCACTTCACCGGGTGTTTCCGACGTAATTGTGCCATAGGCTGCCGGCATCAACTGTCCCGGAATGATCTCCAACTTGTCTATCTCTTGTGCGTACGGGGGCAAAATCGAACTCACCCGCAACAAATTGACATTGCCGATGCCGGACGCCAACAAGGCGTTATCAAACGCGTTGAGCCTTGTCGGTCCTTCGGCCGTCCCCGCCAGCACGGTAAATTTTTTCGGGGTCTCCAACACGATGTCCGTTCCTCCTCTTGATGGTTCAGCAAAAATTCTTCGCACATTATAGCAGACGCATGTTAGGATACAACGTTTCGAACCGGTAAGATACCCGCAACCTAGTAATTGTAGAGAAAAATTCCTTCACCGCAAGGCACTCACGCAACTTGGCCATACTACCTCTAAACACTTGACCCAGTGGAGGCATTCTTATGGAAACCCGGAAATCGCGTCACCAAAAAACATCCCGAATAGCCCAATATCGTGCCCGGATCATAAAAAAAATCCGCAATACCGCCGCGGTCATCAGTTTACCGGTGTTGGTCGTCGGTGCCACTGCCATATTGTTGCCGGTAGCCTGGCTGGCCTTACCCACCCCCAATTTGCCTGCCGATACGGCGATTTATGATCAAAACGGCCGATTGGTTAGTGTGCTGTATGGTACTGAAAACCGTATGCCGATCCCCTACAGCCGGATACCTGCAGTCATGCAAAACGCTTTGGTGGCCATTGAAGACAACACCTACTGGGTCGAACCGGCCATTGACCCGGTGGGGATTTTGCGAGCGGCCATCGTCGACATCTCGTCACGACAAATATTGCAAGGCGGCAGTACAATCACCCAACAACTCGCGAAAAATCTCTATTTATCGGATGTTCGGACCTTTTCCCGCAAGTTTAAAGAACTCTTTTTTACAATAAAACTCTCCACCATGTTTGATAAGCGACAAATCATCAACATGTACCTTAACGATGTATATTTTGGACAAGGCGCCTATGGCATTCAAGCCGCCAGTCAGGTGTACTTCGGTCACGGAGCAGCAACCCTGTCATTGCCAGAGGCAGCCCTATTGGCGGGTTTGGTCAACGCCCCGAGTTATTACGATCCGTATGCCCACCCCGGTGCCGCGATTACGCGGCGGAACCTCGTTCTACATCAGATGATGGTCTTACACTACATTACCCCTGCCCAAGAAGCGGCCGCCATTAATACCCCTCTCTCCTTAGGAGGAGGCCCATCCATCGGTGATCGTGCTCCTTACTTCACCAAATTTCTTAGCGACCAACTAGCTCAACTCGATCCGTCCGTGGCCAAGCATCTTTACGATGGGGGATATTCCATCACCACGACCATGAACTGGACCATGCAACAAGCTGCTCAGCGTGCGGTTGCGGACTATATGCCCCCCATTTCCAAGGTCAACGGAGTGTACGAACCGGAGGTGGGTCTCACAGCCATCGATCCGAAAAACGGCTACGTCGAGGCTATTGTCGGGGGGGACAACTATGCCAATTCTCCCTTTGATCGGGCGACCCAGGCGCTGAGGCAGCCGGGATCAGCTATGAAATATTTCCTCTATACGACAGTCATCAATGACGGGTATTCCACATCCGCTGCTCAAGATTCAGCCCCGGTTAGGTTTCCTGCGGGAAACGGAAAGTGGTATGTGCCCCATAACTATGGAAATGTTTTCAATGGTCCTTTGCCAATTCGCTATGCAA
>JAJZZP010000074.1 GCA_021797515.1 Bacillota bacterium
GAGTCCGTCGGGATGTTCCGGGCCTTGAGGATAGGTCACCAACCTGGGGGTGAAAGGTTCGCCTCGGTAAATTTACCGATCTAACGCGAACAAATGCTCGTCATAATCCTTAACCTGACAACATTGGGGCCCCCCCTGAAGCTCGGACCAACATCTGGGGCGTACGGGCCCGTGTAAGTCAGTAAGTCAGGAGGAGCCGCTCAGGAAATGGGGCACCGCATCGATAGAATTGGTAGTGGTTAAAAGGGATAACATGGTTATTCCTGAAGGGGTTGCTCCTGGCCATGGGTCGATATTTATCCCCAAAATAAAAGTGTTGACATATCCGATAACATTTTTACGGAATATTCTGTCTACTTATAGGTTCTACTCTCCCCGTGCGTGCCATCCTCGAAGAACCAAACTTTACCATAAGAAACATTTGGTTAGGGTGCGAAATACGGCCCGAGAGACTGAAATTGCAAGGGGGCAACCGAATCGAATTATCTCTGCCGTTTTGCGCGACCCCACGAACGCTCGGGTGGTCTGTTTCCAAGATAAGTGGACTTATGCTGAAAGGTTGTGTGAACCCGCTTGGAGCGATTACTTAGGCCGACATGACGGTCGATGTATAGTTTTTTCTGAATCAAGCTAGTGGGTCAGTTGACGCCCCCAGGAATAAAAACTGGTCTTTCAGGCGCCGTGGGTACTTGCGGAACGGGTGCTAAATAACTTTTAGTGGCTCGGTGATTAATTTCAGTGGTGAGGGCATGCGCTTCAATGCGTGGGGATCTTGCCCGATGTGCCTCCATAGCCTGAATGTCAGGCAAACCGGGAACTGTGGAATCCATGTGAGTTGAACCATCTCGGATTAGTGTCTAACAGCCTCATATTCTTAACTTTTGGCGGTTGCGCATATGTATTCGTATTAATATCTTCTGATATCGGTCGCTATTCATCGCAATAATGGGTGATATCACTTAATTGGTGACAATACACGAATGCTGTAAAAACTCCATACCGCAGAAATATACGACTGGCCCTTTTACTCGTGTGCTTTGGTCTCGCCTACGATCTCTGAACTAGAGGGCGTGGACTCCTGGCGTCGCCTTAACAGGGGATAAACATGGTCATAAATCCTAAACGATATCCCGAGTAAGGCACCTAACAAAGTACTACCCAGCACCATGAGAGAGACGGATACGGCGGGTATTGTCCAGAAAAAAATGTGTAACCGCAGCTCTTGGCGATTCTGTAAGGCCAAGACCCCCACCAATAAGGCAATGACTAAGTATACGGTCAGACGACGCATTCGCTATCCCTCGTTTCATTCTGATTTGAAGTCCGATCACCCGGACGAGATAATGGGTGAATACCTCTTCTGGGCCCATCACGAGACCACCCACATCGACTGCGGACATTAGTGCCGATATGCGAGGCCCCGTCGCCTTGACGGCTCTGCTAATTTTTTAAGGATAATAGGGAGCGGCCGCTATGTGGTGCGCAGATCCCGCCGTCGACCGGTTGCCGTGCCAACCATCAGGCTATTCTGGTCGGTGTTGCCTGGTCCAGAGCATCGACTGGCTAAATAAGCTTCGCCTTGTGGCGTAATTTCCCAGTAGCCGGGTACGACCTTGGTCACCAACTGATGCTCCTCTGCCCGAACCAGGGTATGCGTCACCGTGTTGTGCCAATGGACGACTTGAGGATTTTGAAGAATTTCTAGGTCGCGATGATTCAGCATGGGACGGACTAAGGGCTCCATGGCGCGCAAGAGCTCTCCGCGCTTCATGGGCGCATGGTGGGAGAGGGTGTCGAGTACGGGGCACAGAAAAGCGCGCATCGGGGTTTGCAGGTGAGGCTTAATCCGATCGTGCCATTCTCGCCGAAATTGATCGTCCTGATGCAGGGGATCTGCTGCCGTTTGATGGTCATCGTGGTGGGCACGCACCCAACTGAGCATGGCCTCTTGCGTGTTTTGTAATGTGACCCGTAACGTATCCAGGGTTTTGGTCTCGCCGAATAATTCCGCGACGGTGTCGAGATCGTGTTCTTGGAGTCGTACGGCAATATTGTGCGTAATGTGTTCATAATAGTCATCGAGCAGGCCCTCTACCAAATCGATAGCGCTTTCCAATTCGGTTTCCCAGCTCAAGGGACTATCGTTCGTCGTGATCGAAGCGTCCATTATCATCGACTGTTAACTCCTCCCGTCTTAAACGCTATAATTTTCCTGGTTTCTTCTGGCCCCTCCGAATGGCGTCGACGTGGTACGCCTGAGTGGACCCCAAGAACTCATGGGGGTTAGCGAGAAACCCTGTCCTAACCAGCCCGCCATGAGAGCCTTTAGGGCCCAGGGATGCCGTTCCCAGCACGCCAAGCATCCATTGTCCGCACACACCCCGAGATTACCCCACCTGGTTATTTTTGCCTGGGCGGTGTCTACAGGAACCCGGCGCCCGTTGTTGGGTACGGTGAAGAATTTGAAGCACTTCCCCCACAACTTGAGGATCTCCCAGAATTTCCGTACACACGGTAATGGATTCAAGAGTTTGGGCTCGCGAGGACAGGGGGCCGCTGGCAAATGGGACACTCATGGCGATTCACCGCCCCTCATCCGCGTTTGGAGTGTTTCCCGCTAAGGCATGATCGAGCAGAGAACGCAAAATTTGTGAGGGACGCTGGTTTGTGGTTTGGGCAATATGGTGAATTTCGAGCATTTGACGTCGATACAGGTAATATTCGACGCGACACAAATCCTGGGGATTTTTCATCTGGGCCTCCTTAAAACCGCGCAAACGCTACCACACGGTCACACGACCGTCCGCACTTTACCAATCTGAGAAAGGATGGCCGCAACAGGCAACAGTGGTGAAAAAGTATCACGGGGTCAATGAAGGTCAGAATCAGTATAGCACACATATGGATCAATATGTCGACATAAATGGAAATAATTCCCGCACCCTGAATTGAGAACGGGACCCGGGAATTTTATCGATGGGACGGGTCATCACAGGACCGAAATCCCCCATTTATGCCCATGAATCCGACGACAGATTTTTAGGGGATCCGAGTTGATCCGATGCAGACCAGAGATGCTTTGCGAAGGGTCGGCCCCCCATGGGGGAAAGTTCGGATTTTTGTTCCACGCCTCGTAAGGTCGGTCCGGCCGCGGTGACAAATTATGAAGAGACTATAATCAAGACGCAGAGCCGTCGTCCCCGTAGGACTTCAACAATTGAACGAGGTCTTTCACCACATCAATGGCGCGCGGACTGAGTCCATGTTGATGCAGGAGTTGCAAGATGGTTTCTTCAATATCGACGGCAGGAATTGAGGCCACGGTCGGCATAATTTGGGACAATGGAACTTCGAGTGCGTGGGCGATAGCAATCCATCGCAAAATATTCACTTCAACCGCGGCAGCTTCGATTTGCTCAATGTCTCGGCCTACGATCGGAGGTTCGCCTGCGAGATCCAGTTCCGCAGAGGCTTTCCGGGCCAATTCGTCCGGAGACCATTGTCGGGTTTCACGCCAGGCGCGTAAGGCGCGGGCCGTATGGCGCTGTCTCATCCCGAGCACATGCACTTCAAAGTGCTCCACGGTCCATATCAAAAAACTCGTGGCCCGTTCGACAACGCTTTGACCTGACGGGAGGAATTCTTCATTAAAGGCCAGAGTTTCCACCACCCATGCCCACACGGGAGCGGTGTCGCCCGTGTTTGGTGCCGTGAGACCGGGTAAAGCGAACAGCTCCACACATTGCTGATATAGGGGGGCGATAGTCGGATCTTCGGCGAGGCCGTCGGCTACGATGTGCATGCTTCGCACACCGAGGTCTAAGTAGCCACGTGGTGTCTTCAAATCTGGGGTATCGTATCGGGGTACAGAATTCGACGTTATTGCGGTGAGCCAACTGACGTTGTGGGCATCACTCCACCAAGGGCAACCATAAAACGGAGCGATATTACGTAAGAAGGTTGCGGATGGTTTGGTCTTGTCGCGCTCGATGACAGACAGAGAGCTTTGGTGCCGTCCGCTCTTCTCTGCAATGAAATCCATGGTGAGACCGCGGGCCATGCGAGTACATCGCAAGGTTTGCCCCAATGTGAGTGTCCATCGCTGTGTCATGCCTGCGCCCCCAGTTTTGAGATAGTCCTGAATCGTGGAACTTGATGCTAGCGATTGCGAAGGCTCTCTGTTTACTAGAGAGGTCGTATCCATCTTTTATCCCGTTGCAGGAGGAATCGCTAGTGAGCCTTAGTATAAAGAACAATCCCGCAACAGGCCAGAAAAAAGCCACGGTAACAGCGCTGACGCATATGTTTCTGCTGAACTGCAGTGGGTACCGGGGTCTGTCGAAGGGACGTGTTCGAATGACTCCATGTTTGTACTGAAGTGATGCTGGAGGTTTGTACAGTGCTTGCGACTGGCCACACCCAGTCATTCCTATCGACAATGCTATTGCTCCACCCAATCATCGTTTCATTGGCAACGGACCCTCTCTGTCCAGGAGCGGATTCCCTTTTTTCGTGCGATCCCCGCGGGCGGAAAGCCGACCAGTCCGGCTCTCCCCCCACGCTTCCTTCCAGTCCTGTAGCCGTCGCTGTTCGGCGATGGGGTCATCCAGGACTTTGACCGGTCCAACCACCGTTTTTTGGTACCGAACACTACGGGCGGAAAGGTGCCTGCCTCGACATGCTGCTGATAGAAGGCTTGCTGAGCTTTTTGCGGTGTCAGCTTCCGCTCTTGCCCCGCGATTCGCCGGGCATTGGGGTGAGGCGCCGTTTGCAGGGTGCGCAGTCGCTCCTAGGTTTTTTTCACCCGCCCGGTCCACAGCGTCAGGGCGTCTTGCATGGCTTGATGGCGCGCCTGGATTAAGTCTAGAGCTTCTTGCACCGCATCCTTCGCATACCGTAACGGCAACTCCGTGTCACTCGAGAGAGGGCGCTCCAAGGCTCCGATATTAGACGGCCCGCCGCGTAAGCGAGTGAACGCAAACCGCAGCATAAAGCCATATTTGCGCATCAGGCGGCGACGGATCGTGTCTTGCTCAGGGGTCACATCGAGCAAGACCCCAAAAATGGTCGTTTTCATTCGGAGACTCCTTCCTGCGCTAAGGCAGCCATCGTGTGACGCACGGCCGCCCCCATCTTTTTTCCGCCGCGTGTGCCGTAAATCCGGGCCGAGAATGCTGTGGTGAGGGCTATCAATTCTTCGACGAGTTCTTGAGGGTCCTCTTGGACCTCATGATCCCTGACCCCCACCTGCACCCCGAAGGCATGCAGATCGCTTTCGAGATCATGAAAACCCAATCGAGCTAGCCGGTCTTTATCTTCCACCGCGACAATAGCGGCTTGCTTTTCTTGCACGAGAGTCAAGCGATGCTGAAGCCCCCGCCGCTTTTCATTGAGGCCGCTGGTCACATCGGTCAAGGCGGCGACCGTCCAGTGTTGTTCAGCCGCAAACGTGGTCCGACGCCCGCGTTGGCGGTCAAGATTCCCGGCTTCTTGCTGTGTTTTCGTGGAGACGCGGGCATAAAGGATGCACCGGGTATCCCGGGCAATGCCCGTCACATCCTCGTGCATCAGCGCGTGTAAGTCTGCGATACGATAACGCCGCGGGTTTGTCAAAGTCCGCACGGGAATTAAAATGCCGTTGGCTTCCCATTGACGTAAGCCATCGATACTCATGCCAAGCATCTTGGCGGCTTTGCCCATACTGACACACTGTTCGTCCATAGGCCCTTCAACTGTACGCATTATACCAGAGAATCTGATAGTTTCTCAGCAATTATTGAAGCAGTTACATCATCCATCGCCCGGACGATGAGGAATCGGGCTCCGCGGTTCGCCGCCACAACCGTCCCATGTTTTGGCCCATCCCTTTCCTTCGCGGAGTTAGCGGTTTCGAGCTGAAACCTGAATGGCAACCAGTAAGGCGCTCACCTGTGACCGCACCGCAACACCCCTATCAACAACAGTTGCCATAGCCGCATTTCTCTACGACTTACGGCGCGTTGCAAGATACCACGACCCCCAAGCGCCGATTATAAAGACGACTACGAGGCCGAGCAAAAATCCCCAGCGAGGAATCCACTCGAATCCATATTGCCCCGTCACGCCATATCCACAAAGTGCCATGAGCGTGACGGAAATGGTCGCCCACTGTACCATCGGTGTCCGCTTGCTTTTCATATCGTTATTCCTTTACCCCCAGTCCATCACGGAACCTATCAGCAGTCCCATCGCTGTCGAAGACGGCTCGCAACGCCCAACCTGCCCGACCGCCGACGGTCTCCCGTCCTAACGCGGCGATTGGCTCAGGGCTTTCAAATAGCCAATAAAACCGTTAACCGCCCAGATGGCTCCGATCAGAAGGCCCTTCAGCAGGTTGGTCATCGACAGATGGGGCCAGAAAATCGCAACCATAAAGATCAGCGCCGCAACCACTTCAAACAATGCGGCCTGGGTGAACGGCGGCTTGACGCCTACAAGTTGTTCCACTAATTTGTTCATTGCCCATCCATTCCTTTGCTTGTCATCGACCGCGTGACCGTGCCCCCACGGCAACACCAAGTCGCACCTAACACGGTTTGTATTATATGACACTTTTGCTGCTGGTTGCCTTAGGGCACCGCTCGCGACCGAAGGGGACTCCCTCTTGGTTGGGCACTGCCCCTCAGGTGGTAAGGTTCATCGCTATCCTTCAGGTCGCTAATCATGCGCGATTCGGTCCGTACATGCATTATGGATGACCACCCCTTTTTTGCAACGATGGTCACCCTGCTGTCCCGGGAAATCTGCTCCGGGAATACCCCTGATCCGTTCAGCTCTTCCGTTGAGTCCCCCAACCACATTTTGCACTAGACACGTCCATTCACTCAACATTGGGGGGATGACGAGCCACCCTTAGATTGCGCTGAGCCCTTAACAATTACTTCGGCCCCGCGAAATGTGTTTACATCACCACGGACGATACCGCCATCTTGTCAAGATTCTCAGTGTCTTCTTCCCGAGATAAACAGCCAGACCTGCCGCAAATCCCGCCACTAAACTGTCCATCAATGCTTTATGCGCAGATGCAGGTATTGCAGGCCAAATGAAAAAATCTGCTGCCAACTCAAACGCCACAATGAATATGGTGGTTAGCGTATAGGCTTGGGTTCTGCTGACGTAGATACCGTTCCCGACGTGTACCTTGTGACGGCTCACAAACAACTCCCCCCGTGAATTCGTGGGCATTGGGCCCCTCATGCAAGACGCACCAACGCGATGAGTAATGCAATGTGGCTCAGGCCGTACTTCTCCGCGCCTAGGAACGCATATACGAGGAAGAACATCAGCATCGACAGCGCATACACCAGGCAGCGCTTAATGCGGATCACAATGGGCCACTGCACAACTCAAGCGTCAACTATCGCGTGCTGCGATTCTCGCGCAACCGTCACTACGTCCCGCTAGCTTTTGCTAAACTGTCTCTCCATCCAGTGCCACATGAATAAGCCCCAAAAATATCCCCCGATGGGGAAAACGACAAGGCTTGAGGCCGACTGCACCCACGAGGTTCCACCGAGTCTGTTAATCACGCAAACCAGAATCCCCGTCGAGATTCCCCAACCGATCACGCCCGATAGCCAGATGTATCGCTTCTTCCCTCTGACCCGAATCCGCTCCCATCGGTCCATTTGTTGCTTGGTCATCATTTTTCCCCCACACCCTGTTCGGCGCACGGTCTGACACGCTTACCGGATCTCGGAATGCTGGCACCCCGCCTTGGTTCTACATTCGCTCCCCTGGGCATTCCGAGAGATGGCGCTCCCAGGACATACGCCTCCATTCATGCCATGTGCGCACGAGCCTGCCGTGTCATTAGTGATAGATGACGGGCCGTGTGAACGTTGCCGAACGGCGCCCGCCGCTGTTAGTTCGATGCCCATCCCAGCGCGCTGATGACGCGCTCAGGATCATCTGCTCCAACAATCAAGGCTTCAAAAGGGGCTCCTGTCAAAGCTACCTTGACGCCACGCTTGGTTTGATGGTGAACAATGGCGAACGTCTTCCCCTGGTTGGACATAAACGTTCCCATCGCGAGCATGCCGGGAACTCTCGTTCCCGGCATCTTCATCCCATGCACGGCATGGATCGCATCCTCCAGAACAGTGATCGATTGCACCGAAGAGAAAGGGATGCGTAGATCCCCGTGGATCCCTTCCACCTTTTCCATGGTGGTCAACTGTAATACAAGAGTGTCGCCTTCTCGAATCAACGCCGCCATACGAACCGCTCCCTGGGCATTGCTTTGCTTTTGCTCAATAATATCACATTCCGGTTAAAGCCAAGTAATTGTTCAGGCGCACTTCCGCCGTCGGTTCGTTCCCAAGCCTAGTCCACCAGGTTTTGCACAAACAGGCCTAATTTCTCAAGCCGACGGCCTAGACCATCCAACCCTAGATTGCAAATAGTCGTTAAGAATAGTGCGATTTTTGGTTACCGTTGAATTCCCACATCACCTCACACCAGGGTGTTAGTTGGCTATTTTTTTGGTCCAAAGGACCCAAAAGTGTACCAGGAATGCCACAACCTCAATGTCAGTCGCCGAGAGGTAGTATAATTACTTGAGTTTCGCACCCTCATAACACACCATTTTTAGACGTCGATCATTCCGCCAAGCCTTGAAAATCGCCACTTTTTCCTCATTCCATTTTGGTCACTTAGGCGGACTTATTGAAGGCTTGTA
>JAJZZP010000076.1 GCA_021797515.1 Bacillota bacterium
CATTTCGCTCAAAGATATGGATAATGAATAGCTCTCACGCTCGTCATCGCAGAACCAGACTTTACCACAAGAAACATTTGGTTAGGGTGCGAAATACGGGTTGCAAGACAGCAGCTTTCACTTAATTGATATTGATCCGGAGAGACTAAAAGTAAGTGAGGGTATGGTTCGGCAAATTCTAAGGGAAGCGAAATTGCCCGACAGAGTCCAATCGTTTTCAAAGTTTTCGGGCGCGTTAACCGATGTGCACTACTGCATCAATTCGATCCAAGTTGGCGGGATGAAGGCGACTGAAGTAGACTTTGAGATCCCAGCACGTTATGGAATTCAACAAACGATTGCCGACACCTTAGGAATAGGGGGAATTTTCCGAGGGATGCGAACAATTCCTGCCGTTCTTGACATTGCTGGTACCTTGCAAAAAGAGTCCCCTTCGGCCATCCTGCTCAATTACACCAACCCAATGTCAATGGTGATGTGGGCTGTTGGCCGCGAATATCCTGGATTGCAAGCCTATGGACTTTGTCACAGTGTCCACTATACAGCGGAAGTGTTGGCGAAATATATGGGAGTGGCGTTTGATGAGTTGGAATGGACATCGGCAGGTATAAATCACATGGCATGGATGTTGACGCTTTCGCACGGCAACGTAGATTTATATCCGCACTTGTTTCGTTGCGCCAATGATCCCAATATTTTTCAACAGGATGCGGTGCGGTTTGAATTAATGCAGCGCTTAGGCTATTTTGTTACCGAGTCCAGTGAACACAATGCGGAGTATACGTCATACTTTATTCGTCACCCGGAAGAGGTTCAACGTCTCAATATTCCTATTGGTGAATATCTCAGACGCAGCCGCAATAATCTCAACGAATTTGACCTCGTGCGCCAGGCGTTGAATGATCCTAAAGCTGTGCTGACGTTACCTCCGAGTCCTGAATATGCCCCGGCCTTTATCAACGCTAGAGAATCCGGCACCACCTGGTGGTTTCAGGGCAATGTGATCAATCATGGCCTCATTGATAATTTGCCATCGGGTTGTTGCGTTGAAGTGCCAGTGATGGTAAATAAGCACGGAGTATTTGCAAGCCATGTGGCTCCCTTGCCTAGTGCTCTTGCAGCCCTAAACCGACAAGCGATCTCAGTGCAAGAGTTGGTGGTGGAAGGCGCCATGAAACGAGATCGTGACCTCATTTATCAGGCGGCTATGATGGATCCTCAGATGTCTGCCACACTATCGTTAAATCAACTGTGGCACTTGGTAGATGATCTTTTTGTTGCCCACCAGGATTTTCTTCCGCCGTACAAATCACATCGGCTATGGATGGCAACATTGCCGTAAGTCCTGCGTGTTTGTGTTTTGGCAGAAGATACTCTTATTAGATATAGAGCCAACCGAGACAGGGGGTCACGGTGGTTGGCCTCGGACCTTTTTCCCACTTGACCGGCGTTGGCTTTTCGGCGGAGGTTTCCGGTACCCATTGCTCGAGGCGGGCCGAGAACTATTCCGGCTGTTCCGATGCGCACCTGATCGAAGTCTTGGCGTAACCGGCCCAGGCATTCTTGCAACGTCTGAATGACCGCCCATAGCGCGTCGGGGTGTCCGGCCTGATACCGAACGACGAATTGATCGTGTGTCAGTAGCGGAGCCGACGGCTCCGGTAAAGGGTGTTGCGGTGTCTCCATGGGGAAAGTCACATCCGTTTCCTCGGGATCCCGGATCGGTCGCTGAACCTCGCCTAACGACCGCATCGGTCAGGTCTCCTCTAGCATACCGAAGACACTCGAATTTGGCCAGCTTTTTCAGTGGCGTGGATTCCACAGGAATTCAGCGCCGTCACTTCGACGGGAAATTTAAGCAAAACGCATCACCGACACGGGGCACATCGCGGGAGGAAACGGTGCGAGACAAGGGGGTACCAGAATAGTTACGATTTATGTTCCTGACCATGCCTGTTCACTAGTCTTCGCTTTTGATATTGTTATTAGTTTTTTCTGTAGCTTGTTATCCCATTTTTCGGTTTTTGCCGCGTCGGGATTTGACCGCTACTTAAGCGGTTGTGCTTGGGGGAGGTAGTGCCATGTCGGTTCAAACACGGTCTGACGAGTTTGCGGGGCTGCACCGCGGAATACTCGGGAATTTGCAAGTGCTAGCACAATCCGTATCCGGAATCGGGCCTAGCATTGGTGCGGCAGTTTTAATTCCCTGGCCTTTGCCGAAGCGGGTTATGGTGCATGGTTGATCGTGGTATTGGCGACGGTTGGGATTTTAGGAGTAGGGGAGGGGTATGTGTCGGCGCGCTAGCGCATCGCCATACTTCCACTGGTGCACTATGCACTTTGGTACCACGAGGATTAGGAGCGCTAACTGGCGTCGTGATAATACTCAATACACTGGTGTCAGGGCCATTTCTCGCACTTGGTGTAGGAATGTATTTCTCACAGTTTCTATCCGATATTGGGGTCATGCATCAATCGCCCGGCGTTATGGTGGCAATTGATCTCGGAGTGGTCGTAATGGTCGGAATCATCGCTTATCTCGACATTCGGAACTCTACGATATTTTTGCTTCTGCTCGAGGGCGTGTCGATGTTCGCCATTATGGTATTGTTAGGGGTAGTGCTGGTAGCGCAGGGCCACGTGATAGACCCAGCGCAACTCACTTTGCACGGACCGACCGCTCATGGCATGCTTTTGGGCGTTGTTTTCTTGGTACTAGCATACGGGAGTTTTGAGAGATCGGCCTCTTTGGGTATTGACGCGCCCCGACTGCGTGCGATTTGGATAGCCCTAATTGGTAGTGTCTTAGCAGCCAGCATCTTCTTTATGATTAATGCTTATATCCAAGTATTGGGGTTTGAGGGCACAGGGATGTCACTTGCGGCACAGTATTCACCACCGTTAAACAGTCTAGTGACATACCTATCATGTGGCCTGGCTAGGTGACATCGTGGCACGGATGAGGGATGGGACATGGGGTGTTGCACCCCTTCGGCCGGCCGGTTAGCCAGATTTTTGGTCAGGAGGCGATGCGGGCAAGGTCCCGCGGAGTGGGCCGGAGGGCAATCTTGCCGGGGGTGTCCTGACCTATTCTTGTTCTACGCCGCTCGGCCGAATTCCTTTCGGTAATTTTACCCACTATAAATAGCGCAGAACCAAACAATTGCCGGCTGTTCGGGCCCAGAATCTTACTTTTAATGCTTATATCCGACGCACAGTGTCCGATAATCCACGGCAATCGTTCGATTCTTCCGGGCTATAGTGATCTTTCTTTACAACGAAACGTTCGCTAAATGATAATAATTTTTCAAACCGGTCCAGTGTTGGTATCATGGCAAAGGGAGGGACAGCCATGAAGCGCCAGCCAATCATGTTGCTTGCGGCGACTTTAGCTTTGGTGATGTTTTGGATGGGTTGCGACCTCAATATCATTTCCCCGCTTCTAATGGATATTTCCCGCTCGTACCGAGTGTCGGTCGCTACTGCTGGATGGCTGATCACGTCATTTGCCGCGGGTTATGCTATTGCGTCCCCGATGGCGGGGTGGTTTTCAGATCGGTTTGGTCGCTTGCCGACACTTGCAGTAAGCATGGGTGTGTTTGTTATTTTTGAGGTGCTCTCTGGGGTGGCTCCTAACATGGCTACAGCATTGGCTGCTAGGAGTTTAACCGGAATCAGCGCCGGGGGTGTCAGTCCTATTGCGTATGCCATGGTCGGGGATTGGGTGAAAAAACAGGATCGAAGCGGAGTAATGTCGATCTTGTCTATTGGCTTTTCCCTGTCTACCGTGGCAGGCGTCCCGCTAGGACTTTGGTTGGCCTCCGCCATTGGCTGGCGAGGAACCTTGATCGCGATAGGGGTCGCGTTGTGTTTTGCTGGCGCGGGTCTGTTAATCATTGTCCGAAAATTTCCCCGGGTCAGATCCCACAGTGTACGACGACAGAGTACACTGATTTCCGTTATCGAGTCTACTTGGCCCCAGTTGACGGCCAGTTTTACGGCATTTGCTGCGGCGGGACTGGTTTATACCTACTTGCCTACATCGTTGGTGCGTCGAGGCATACCGCACACCTGGTGGCTGATGCTGATTCTAGCTGGTTATGGATTGTTCAATCTCGCTGGGAATTTAGTTTTCGGCCGGGCAGGTAACCGTATTGGCCCGCGACGGACTGTGTTGGTGGCACAAATATTGGAGTTTGCCAGCGTGGGCGGGATTTTAGTGTCTGCGTTGTATTTGTCTGCGGTGTTTCTTATAGTGAGTTCGTGGATATTTGCCTTTTGTCAAGCATACATCCCCGATTTGAAAGCGTTAGCGGCTGACGTACCCATGCATTGGCGGGGCTCTAGTCTGGCCCTGAACAATACTGCTATGTATGCGGGAATGACGATCGGATCAGCACTGGGAACCAGACTATATCGTCCGGGTACGTTCTGGGTTTTGGCAATGGTCGCCGGCGGGGCGATCATCATCGGATTTAGCACCATGGCATGGCTAGGATTGAGAGATCGGCAAAAAATTCGACCTGTGCAATTTGATTAGCTAAAGAGGCGAAGCGCCGTCACAATTATGTTACCCAGTCGAGCGGGAGCCCTTCGTCAGCACACCAGGCGGTGAGACCATGATTGTGACTCACCGTGGTGACCCACTCATTCCTTGGTGTTTTTGGCGACGCGACCCAAAGATCACTGGTTTTTTTGCCCCGATCACTAGAATTGTGAAGATTCAGGGCCTTGCGGAAGGCATAGCAGGGTTAGTAGGCGCGATCGCCTTTAAAATATCCGATGAGTTTGTCGGCCGATTTTCCGGGCTGGAGCTTATTCTCTGGAATGGGGTGAAGGTCAGCGATGGCTGCGTCGACGCGACCGAGCCACAGTAAGGGGAGGAACTCCCCTGCCAATATGGCATTGCGGATTTGGGACTCGCGCAGGGCTAAGCTTGTTTCAATTTAACATTTTCCCCCAGGGGATACCAATCCAAGAGCATCCGAAGTGGGAACCGCCCGGCTAGTCGATGGAGAATTGCCGCGGGTAACGTTCGTACCCCATCGACGAAGAAGTGCACGTAACTATCCGAGAGCATCCGATGGTGTAGGGGAAAGGCGATCACGAGGCGTAAGATAGCCTCGGTACCCAGGCCATTGAGCAGGTACCGACCGTGACGGGTAGACACCACATGCACAATCGTATTATGCAGATATTCGTGCTCCTCGTTCGCTGGAGTGCCGCGCCCACGCTCGGAGACCTTCTGCTTTTGGATACATTGACCATGTGGTCTGGATCTTCAGAGAAAGCGGTAGCGGCCTCGTGAGCAGTGCGAAAGAGCTCCGCCTTGTCGTGATTGTAGTGCGTCAAGGCTTGGTCGATCGTGGCCTGCTGCGGTAAGCGAATTGTCCGGTCCACCTGTGGCGTCTACATTGACGAGGCGCCGCGGGAAAGTAAACCGGCCGAATTCTCCGTCGGCCGCTTAAGGGTGGCCATTTGGTGCGGTCACTCCGATGTCAGCGCTTCCCGCGATTCGGGCTTTTTTGATAGTTCCTCCAAATAGGCGCTGAACGTGGCCAGAATGACGTCGCGGTTCACCCGCAATGGCTCCCGTTCGACATGATCGATAATCATCGGCCCATCCTCCAGCATCTCGACGTTCAGATCGACAGGGTGAATTTCCGTGTGCCCGGCATTATCCTGAATCGTGATTTGAATGCGTAGGTTCATCATGACCCACCTCGCTTTTGACCATAGCCGTCGGGAAGGGCCATGTCCACCCCTTGGACAGTAATTCATACCTAAATCGGTGGGGATGGGCGGCATTTATCGGCCGCTGATCGGATTCCGAACCGACACTACGACGCATTTTAGTGTGGTGAATTGCACAGGTCGAAAAAATGCAACATGCCTAATAAATGGTGAGGGTAACATCCGCAAGTAAAAGGTTAAATGATATGGCCCAATAATTTATTGTGGTAGTCGCTAACGTACTCGGTTGTGTTGCCGACCAAACTCTCATTTAGTTCTATTGCGAAGGAACTTACATAAAGAAGATAGCGCTTCCAGGCATGTTTCCTTGTATGGGCCGGCAGGGCTGTTGTGTTTTTCACCGAACTATGTCATGATCATAGGACTTGGTATGCGGAGGGACGGATTAGTGATTCGCACGGCCGGCATTATTGCTGTCGGGGACGAGGTTTTAATGGGCGAGGTGGTCAATACCAACGGCGCTTATTTGGCCTCTCGGTTAAAGACCCTAGGGGTATCGACTGTGATCCAAACCATTGTCGGCGATTCCCGTTCCGCAATTCTGGATGCGCTTGATCATGCCAGCCAATTCTGCGACCTCATCGTGACCATAGGAGGCCTGGGGCCTACTCAGGACGACGTTACGGTGGCGGTCATATCAGAATTTGTGGGTCGCGGTTTGCATCAAGATCCTGACGTGGCACGGGATATTGAGGAGCGACATTCCCGTAACCCCGGGTGGCAAAACTCGGTTGCCAAGCAAGCTCAAATTGTGGAAGGAGCGCATGTTTGGCACAATGCTGCTGGCACCGCACCAGGACAAATGATATCATGGAAACACGGCTATATTGTTCTTTTGCCAGGGCCGCCGCGCGAGTTTCAGGCTTTGGTGGAATCTCGGCTAGAACCATGGCTGATGGGGCACACCTCCACTACGCTTATCAGAGACACCTATACCATTTTCAACATGGGAGAATCTACGGTAGCGCATTACCTGGCACCTCTGTTGTCCGGCGAACACCCGAAAACGGGCATTTACGCCAGCCCAGGTCGGGTGGATATTCGGTTTGAGGATCATGGCAGACCGGGAACATCTGACACTATTGCCAATCGGCGAGCTGCGGCATGGGCGCGCGGACAGTTGCCTGTTCCAATGTACCGCTTGCATGGGACGGACCGCGCCCTATATTTGGTGGGTATACTGAGGGAACGGAATTTAACAGTGGCGGCTATGGAATCACTGACCGGCGGACTGCTGATGGATCGCCTGATTGCAGTTCCGGGAGCCTCGTTTTGCGTGGCTGGAGGAATTGTCGCCTATACGGACACCATTAAAGAGCGCTTTGGGGTGTCAAGCGAAACGTTGAGATCATTTGGTGCGGTTAGCCAAGAGACTGTCGAGCAAATGGCGGTCGCGGTAGGTCTCAGGATGGGTGCGGATGTTGGATTAGCAACTACGGGATACGCCGGGCCCGACGGAGGGGATCCGTCCAACCCGGTGGGGACATACTATGTGTGTTTGGCAGATCGTAACGGAAAGACTGTAGCGATACGGCGTGAGGTACATAGCGATCG
The DNA here is from genome assembly GCA_021797515.1 of Bacillota bacterium. Lineage (GTDB taxonomy): Bacteria > Bacillota > Sulfobacillia > Sulfobacillales > Sulfobacillaceae > Sulfobacillus_C. The sequence goes on from JAJZZP010000076.1 coordinate 7,309, forward strand.
TCAAGGTGTCAGACAAGCAGCGGTAGAAACCGCCTTATCGCTGTTATGGCAGTATTTGAACTTGCCATTGGAATTGCATCACGAAAATTAGCGTATTAAAGGAGTGCAGCATGAGCCAGGAACAGTTAACACAAACAGGTTTTCGAGACATGGGATTATCTCCCGCGGTGGTAAAATCGCTGGAGGAGATGGGGTTTGAAGAACCTTCACCGATTCAAACCCGTACTATTCCGCTTATCCTTCAGGGTGGCGACCTCATAGGGCAGGCCCAGACAGGAACCGGGAAAACAGCAGCTTTTGGAGTACCTATAGTAGAGATGCTGGATCATCGGTCCAAACGAGTACAAGCCTTAGTATTAGCACCTACTCGTGAGTTGGCGATTCAAGTGTCTGAGGAAATAACGAGAATAGGACGTCATTCCGGGGTGAAAGTCGTACCCATTTACGGTGGCCAGTCCTATGATCGGCAATTGCGGGCCTTGGAACACGGATCGCAAGTGGTTATTGGTACCCCGGGCCGAGTAATGGACCACATCCGTCGCAGCACGTTGCATTTGGACCATGTCAAATTACTAGTGTTAGACGAAGCGGACGAAATGCTGGATATGGGATTTATTGAAGATGTTGAGTTTATTTTGCAAAATGTCCCGCAAGAGCGGCAAACCTTGCTGTTTTCGGCTACGGTACCTGACCCGATCGCCAAATTGGCGCGGAGGTATCTAAAAAATCCTCAGCACATAGCTATTAGCCCGGAGCGGCTCACGGTGCCTTTGACCGACCAGGTGTACTATGAAGTGCGCGAGCACGAGAAACTTGACGGCCTGTCGAGGATACTGGATATGGAAGGAGCCGAACGCACCATTATTTTCTGTCGGACTAAGAAGCGTGTGGATGAACTTACTGAAGGACTGCAGGCTCGCGGCTACGGTGCCGAGGCGACTCATGGTGATCTCAACCAGGTGCAAAGAAACCGGGTGTTAAAGCGGTTCAAGGACGGCGGCAGCGAAATTTTGGTGGCGACCGACGTGGCTGCCAGAGGTTTGGACATTGAACACGTGACCCACGTTATCAACTATGACTTGCCGCAAGACGCCGAAAGCTACGTACACCGCATTGGCCGTACTGGACGGGCGGGGCGAAGTGGAACCGCAATATCTTTGGTGTTGCCCAAGGAATTTCGTCAGTTGCGTCAAATGGAACGATTGCTTCGGGTCAAAGTGAAACGCCGTCCGCTTCCTACACCGGAAGACGTGGCAGAAAAACAACGTGAAGGACTCAAGAACCGTTTGGCGGAAGAAATTGAACGCGGGGTATTGCCCGCCTACCAGGACCTGGTAATGGAACTCGCGCAGTCTTATGATTCCATCGATATTGCTGCTGCAGCAATCCGACTTATGGTGGATAAAGGGCGAGAATCCGCTACCGATGCGGAATTTGGCGAAACCGGAGCGGAACCGGGTATGGTCCGCTTGTTCCTCAACCTAGGACGGGTTGATCGGGTGACCCCTGCCGACATTGTCCGTGGTTTGGCGGAGGGGGCTGGTATTTCAGGCAGCGTGATAGGGTTAATCGACATTTATGATCGGTTTACCTTTGTGGAGACACCTAAAGATGCAGCAGCTAAAGTGCTGCAAAACATGAACAGTATTGTCATTCGGGGAAAGAACGTAAATATGGAGCCAGCTCGGCCACGGTAAGCAGGAGTTCCGCATTTTGCAGCGAATTGTTTTGGTCGAGGGTGATCCATAAGGGGGACGCAAAACAATGGCGATGGATCGGGAAAAAGCACTCGATTTAGCATTAGCGCAAATCGAAAAACAGTTTGGCAAAGGTTCCATTATGAGAATGGGGGAATCTGCCCACACGGGGCCGATGGAAGTCATTTCCACTGGCTGTTTAACTTTGGACATTGCCATGGGAGTCGGTGGATTGCCCCGTGGCCGTGTCGTGGAAATTTATGGGCAAGAGTCTTCTGGGAAAACGACCATCGCTTTACATGCTATCGCGGAGGCGCAAAGGGCTGGTGGCATTGCGGCCTTTATTGATGTGGAACATGCGCTGGATCCCATTTACGCTCAGAAACTGGGTGTAGACCTAGACCAATTACTGATTTCGCAGCCAGACACTGGCGAACAAGCTTTGGAAATTGCTGAGGCTTTAGTCCGTTCGGGTGCGGTAGATATTGTGGTGGTTGACTCAGTAGCTGCTTTGGTGCCTCGGGCAGAAATTGAAGGCGAAATGGGCGACGCTCATGTGGGATTGCAGGCACGGCTCATGTCGCAAGCACTGCGCAAATTGACCGGTGCGATCTCTAAATCTAATACTGTGGTGGTCTTTATCAACCAATTGCGGGAAAAGGTCGGGGTGATGTTTGGAAACCCGGAAACCACCCCTGGGGGTCGCGCCCTGAAGTTTTATTCGTCGATTCGGCTCGAAGTGCGCCGGGTTGATAGCTTGAAGCAAGGGACCGAGGTCGTGGGCAACCGCACCCGGGTTAAAGTGGTGAAGAACAAGGTGGCACCGCCGTTCAAACAAGCTGAATTCGACATATTGTACGGCGAAGGGGTGTCCAGGGAAGGCAGCATTTTGGATTTGGCTGTCGAAATTGGACTGGTGCAAAAAAGTGGAGCCTGGTATGGGTATCAAGATTTGCGTCTCGGTCAGGGGCGGGAAAACACCCGTGAATATCTAAAGTCCAATCCCGATTTGTCGGCGGAGCTAGACCAAAAGGTCCGACAACACTTTACCGCAGGCGCTGCGCTGACGGTGGGAGCGACGAGTGGACCAACCGGGGAGTAAAGAAGACGCGTATCTATATGCCTTGCGGTTGCTGGCGCAACGCGATCTATCGGTCGAAGAAGTGCGCCAGCGGCTACTTCGGCGGCATTTTGGAACCGATGTGGTAAATATTGTGGTGCAGCATTTGGTGACAGAAGGCGCTATCAATGATATGCGAGTGGCACGCGAGAGCATTGCGTTTGCCCTGCAGCGGGCTCGCTCTGGACCTTTGGTGATTCGTCAAAAGTTGGCGAAAAGGGGGATAGACCGGGACACCATCGATGCTGCCTGGCATGATGGAACGGTTGACGTAGATTGGTTAGCGATTGCCGAAGCCATCAAAGAACGTTACGATATGAGAGATCCGCGACAACGGGCACGTTGTGCTCGTTATCTTGATAGGCAAGGGTTTCCGTCCTCGGTTATTCGGGTTGTGATGGCAACTGAGGAATCGCCGGAAAAGGAGACAGACACATGGCTCTAAAGATCATCGAAGAGTGTATCGCGTGCGGGGCATGTGAACCAGAGTGTCCCAATGGCGCGATAAGCGAGGGCAATGATATCTATGTCATCGATCCTAACCATTGTACCGAGTGCTACGGGTTTTATAAGACGCAACAATGCGCTGATGTCTGCCCCGTGGAATCTTGCGTGAAAGATACGTCTATTCCCGACGGAATTCCAGAACTGGCACAAAGGTTTCAGGTGCTGTATCCCGGACGTGAGCCGGAAAACACGCATAAATGGAAACCCCCTGCTTTATAGTTCTGAAGTTGGTGTGAAAAATGGTTGGCATCGGGAATCTTTCGCGTACTATACCGTAAGGTGTGATTCGTTAGGAAGGAGGCGGCGCACGTGTTATCATCCGCCAGTTGGGGATCGAGCACCCGTGGACTAGGCACCTTAATCGCTGTCATGATGCGTTACCCAGAAATTAGTAGTGTTCAATATAATGTGGAGGACAGTACACTAAGTTGTACCTTTATTTTGCGCCGAAGTTTGGAGGAATCTTTGTTTCAGTCTCTCGAGGCACAGGTGACCGAAGTGCTAGAGACCTACCGCGTTGTCACCCGGCGTCCACTGACCGCCATTCGTATGACCCACGTTGTGATGGACCATGCGACAGAAATCGAATTGGTCCGGGACACAGAAACGGTGTCCATTGAAGAAGTCGGGATGGCCATCGAGATCTTGCGGGATGTGTTTGAGCAAGACCTGATGTCCGATTCTCATGATCTTTTGGAAGAGGATCTCATGCTTCAAGAAGAAAATATTCAGGCGGGGCTCGAAGCCCTAAAGCGTGATGACGCGGGACGCCTCGTGGCCTTGAGGGATGAGGGCCGAGTCATGGTCTTTAACACCTAGGCTTGGGGGAACGCATGCAAATTCTGTTAATTGGCGATATTGTGGGGAAAACGGGGCGGCGGATGGTCACCACCCATTTGCCTCGCCTGGTAGTGGAACACGCGATTGACATGGTAATTGCCAATGGCGAAAACGCGGCCGGGGGCAATGGCCTGACGCACGAGGTAATGGATGAACTGTTCGCTGCCGGGATTGATGTCATGACGTCGGGGAATCATATTTTTGATAAGAAAGAAATTTTTGAATTTATTGATGATGTGCCTAACCTACTTCGACCCCTTAACTTGCCCGCTGGGACTCCTGGGCGCGGCTATGTGATAGCGAGCCCGAGATCAGTTCCAGTCGCCGTGGTGAATATATCTGGTCGCGCTTTTATGCCTTTTCAATACGGAGATCCCTTCGAAGCGTTGGATATAGTGCTCGATAGCCTGCCGCCCGAGGTGTCTATTGTCGTTGCCGACTTCCATGCCGAAACCACGTCGGAAAAGGCTGCTTTGGCCTGGTGTTTTGACGGCAGGGTCAGTGTTGTGGTCGGCACCCATACGCATGTGCAGACTTCAGACGAACGCATTCTACCGCGGGGCACTGCCTTCATCACGGACTTAGGCATGACTGGCCCGCGTGACTCGGTTATCGGTGTAAAAACCGATCTGGTGATACAGAAACTTCGCCGACAAATGCCCGTCCGATTCGACACGGCCCAGGGGCCGGGACAGTTTGGGGCATTGAAAGTGACGGTCGACCCAAAATCCGGACAAGCCCAACAGATCAAGCGCTTGTTTTTTCGGGAACCTTAGTTGGGGTTTGCGAAGGCTAATGTTATGAACCACGTTTAAAGGAGCCGACTCTTATGTTATGGCATGGACATTTGTTGCCTGTGGTTGATACCCATGCGGACAGCATGTTGGATGTGATATACGGACGCCGCCACCTAGGCGAAAGGAACGATAGCGGCCAATTGGATATCGTGAGGGCCCGCGAAGGCGGTTTGACGATTCAATGCTTCTCTTGTTGGATTGAACCGGAATATAAACCGGAACGGGCGCTAAGTCGACAATTACAGTTCTTTGATCGATTTTGGCAAGAGGCCGAAGCCAATGCGGAAAGCGTGACGGTAATCACCGATGGGCCAACGCTAGAGGTGGCCCTAGGGTCTGATCATCTCGGGGCGATTATTTCTGTGGAAGGAGCGGAAGCCTTGGGAACCGACCCGGGACTGGTGCGCATTTTTCATCGTCTCGGCGTACGCTTAATGAGTTTGACTTGGAATGAACGCAATGCCCTGGCTGATGGCGCGGGTGAAGATCCGGGAGGGGGAGGCGTCAGTAAAAGCGGTCGGGCGATTATTGGGGAAATGGAACGTGTCGGGATTATACTGGACGTCTCCCATCTTTCTGAAGCCTCGTTTTGGGATGTTATGGAGATCCAGTCCCGTCCGGCAATTGCCAGTCATTCCAACTGCCGGGAACTGGCTTCGCATCCGCGTAACCTTTCTGACGCACAAATACGTGCTGTTGCCAGCCAAGGAGGGGTACAAGGCATTACCTTCGTCCGTGATTTTCTTGGGGGCAACCAGGACTTGGATCGGGTTGTGGATCACATGCTTTATGCGATGGACATTGTTGGGAACTCCCTACATCTTGGCGTGGGCTCAGATTTTGACGGAGTGGAAAACCCGGTGCCGGGGTTGGAAGATGTGACCCAATTGCCTAAACTGGCGGACCGGATGAGTGACCGAGGAATTGCCGACGGCGACGTGGAAAACATATTAGGCGGGAACTATGTTCGGTTTCTCAGAACCTATTGGGCTGCAGAACAGAACCAAGGGTAGACAAAGGAGGCTTCATGATGCAGTTTGAGTGGCAGTCGATGAGGGCGACGGAAATCCAGGCAGATGCCTTGGTCGTATTTGTTTCCGAAGGAGAACCGTTTGACCCATCGTTACGTGCTGTCGACGAACGATTGGACGGGGCTTTAGCCGCAGCCTTAGAGCGCCGTGAGTTTAAACCCCGAGTGGACAAGACTTGGATGACGCTGACGTTTGGGCGATTGTCGGCGAAGCGAGTTATTGCGGTGGGATTGGGAGAGAAACCTACCATGAGCAGTCTTCGGCTAGCGGCGGGACAGGCGGCTGGTGTAGCTCAAAAGGCGAAGATTCGTCATCTGGCCTATTGTGTGCCGAGCTGGTTGGGGGAATCTCAACCGCTGGCCGCGGCCGTATCCGAAGGGGCAACATTGGCAAGTTGGCGGTTTTCCGGATACCATCAAAAACCTCGGCAAAAGGACGAAGCTCTCACAAGAATTACGCTATTGGGTTTTTCGGATCAAAAAGAGTGTGAAGCCGGCATGCAGCGCGGAAAGATTTTGGCCGATGCGCAAAATCTTACGCGAGAACTCGGTTCCCGTCCCTCCAACGAATTGTATCCACAAAAACTGGCGGAGGCGGCTGTAGAGGCCGGGAAGACGTATGGATTTGATGTGGAAGTGTTTGATGAGGTCAAATTAGCAGAGCTGAAGATGGGTGCCTTGCTTGGAGTCGGCAGCGGCAGTGTTTATCCCCCGCGTTTGGTGGTGATGAGGTATCAGGGTGGTGGCGATAAGACACTGGGTTTGGTAGGCAAAGGTATTACCTTTGACTCAGGCGGCATTAGCTTAAAACCCCCGGCTGGCATGGAAGAAATGAAATATGACATGCTGGGTGCTGGTGCTGTTTTGGGAGCCATGACGGCTATTGCCCAACTGCGGCCCCCAATTAACGTGGTGGGCATCATGGCCATTGCCCAGAACATGCCCTCGGGGTCTTCATACAAACCTGGTGACGTGGTGACAGCGTTCAACGGCAAGACCATCGAGGTGACCAACACGGACGCCGAAGGCCGTGTGGTGCTGGCTGATGGGGTGAGCTACGCAGCACACCTCGGGGTCGGCTGGATTGTAGAAACTTCTACCCTTACTGGTGCTGCCATTATCGTTTTGGGACATGAGGCTACGGCTTTGGTCGCGACAGATGATGCGCTGGCAAGTCAAGTCGAAACGGCGGCGAACGCCGAAGGGGAACGCGTGTGGCGCTTGCCCATCTACCCCGAATATCGAAAACTCTACGAATCAGATGTGGCTGACATCAAAAACTCTCCAGGACGGGATGCTGGCACTATTACCGGAGGCATGATCATTAGTGAGTTTGCAGGCGATGTTCCCTTTGTCCATCTAGATATTGCCGGAACCGCATGGACCAAAGCAGGCCCGCTCAATGCCACATTCGGTCCGACTGGGGTGATGGTGAGGACCTTTGCCGCACTCGCGGAACTCATGGCATAGTCCTGCATATTCTTTAAGTGACTTCGTCGCAACCTTCGTCATTGGAGGGCGCGACGATGTTGCTTGTATGCACTTATTTGATAGTTGGCGGCTTCGTGCCAAAGTTTTCCGGCAGGTATTTTCTTAGGGAATGTGTTAGGCTAGGGTTGGACAAAAGAGAGGGGCCCAAGACGACCCGTGAACATTCTGAGCGAAACACTCGATACCCTGTATCAAAGGCACCGATCTCTGGCTACCCGCATTGATTGGGGATATCATCGACTGTTGCCATGGGAACGTGGACGTAATTTTCTGGATCATCCGTGGGCTCCAGATCAAGGCACCCTGTCTCCAGAACTAACTTTGGCAGTGGAAACGGCCATGTTGACAGAGGTCAACTTGCCATGGTTCACCCATGGCTTAACTACCGTGTTTGATCAGGGACCGTCGGCATTGAAGCAATTTGTGCATACATGGACACGTGAAGAAGATCAGCATGCGCGTATCCTCGACGTGTATCTCTTGTTGAGCCGCAACGGAGATCCTGATGCTCGGGATGCCGTGCGGAAAAGTGTACTGGAATCAGGTTGGCACCGGGAAACCGACGATCCCTTCGCTTTAATGGTGTATACTAGCTTGCAAGAACTCGCTACCCGTGTGTTTTATTTAAATTTGGCCCGGGCCGTAGACAGGCATGATAGTGCCTTGGCCCACATATTGCGAGCTTTGGCTAAAGATGAAACCTTACACTACACGTTTTACCGAGATGCCACCAAAGCTTATATTGAAGAGGACCCAGGCCGCTTGGTAACGGTGTGCCGTGTCATTCCGAAATTTGTGATGCCGGGCTTTGGGATGCCTGATTTTCGGCGCCGTATTAAAGTCATTGGCAGCCACGCTGGATATGGCGTCTCGGCGTACTATGACCAAGTGCTCAGGATTGTACTGGAGTTTTGGGGCGTATTGGAGCACGAGACGTCATCAGCTACACGCGAGGCCCGCATTGCGCTGGATAAGCATTTGGCCCGCCTTCGTAACGTAATTGCCCATACCCCCGCCTTGCCCGCTCTATAGCAACCGATTGCTTATCGGGTTTTTACTGTTCGCTGACGCCGGGTGACGAGGAATCCTAAGGTAACGACACCCCAGATGCCTAAAAAGGCCCAAAAACCTGGTCTTAATGCCGGAAGTCGGATACTTTGAATGGTTAGTACCACCAAAAGTGCAAGAGTTACTAGGGCCCCAACTCGTCCGCCAAAAACCAGCGACGAGACGGAGCGATGTTTGCCGTCCGATTGGGTCCATCGCAAAAATGCTCCTAAAATTAATACCCAGTTGGCTAAACTGAAAAAGCTGGAGGCGGCTGTAAGATCGGTATAGGCGGACTGGGGCAGTAAATATGCGGTCGACAGGGAGACATAGACGGCCGCGGAGGACCAGAGCCATAGGCGCAGGCGAGAAGGTACGGTTTTACCTGACTGTTTGGGGGCACAAAACCAGGATGGAACCTCGTGTGCTTCGGCCAAACTGACCAAAACCCATAAGGTCGCATAAAAAGAACCCACCATCACAGTAAATGAGGCCACCAGCAAAACCGCGGTAAGAATGCCTGTCCCGGTCGGAATATGCCATTGGTGCAAGGCCAATACAAATGGGGATACCGTTGTTGAGACTTGTTGCCACCCGACTATTTGCAAGAGCGCCCAAATACCGAGGGTATACAGCGCGGTGACGCCGAGAACTGTTCCCCAGGCTGCTTGGGGAACAGTGGTTTTCGGATTTTTTGCCCGTGCCGTCGCCATGGCGACGGCGGTTACTCCGGAATAGCTAAATATCACCACGAGTCCAGCGTTAAACACTCCAATCCACCCGTGGGGTGCAAACGGCAGGAGAGGATGTGCGGTGAACACATGCTGCACTGGCCATCCGATCATCAGCACCACTAGGACCAAGCCGATAAAGGCGGCAATCACGATGACTTTAATGAGGGAGAGGATAGATTCCACCAATCCCAGCCAGCCGATACTGCCTAAATTGATGAGAAGAACCAAGGCCACGATTAACGTGGCTAAAATGGCGACCGGGATTCCGGGGAGCCAATAATGCGCAAATACGCCAGCGGCCACCGCCTCGGATCCAAGACCTAATATACCCGAGGCAAAAATTACCCATCCCAGAAAGAATCCGGCGTACCCGCCTAAGTAGCGGGCGATATACTCGCGGTAAGACGTGGTTTGTGGCACATGTGTCGCCAGTGTGGTCAAAGCACCCATCACTTCCGCCATCACTACACCTCCGAGAAGATAAGTGATGACCACCGCCGGGCCCGCCTGGCGGATGCTAATCCCGCTTCCCAAAAGATATCCGGCGCCAATAATACCGCCGATGCCAAGACCCGTGAGGCCCACGGCTCCAATTCTATGAGACTCGTGGTGCCGACGGGTTTTGGATGGATGACGGATCATACGGTACCTCCTTGGTGTTCACAGTCACGGTGAGGATGTCACCAAACCTCCGATTTCATTCCCGGACTATGGCCTAAGTGGAATAATATCCCACCCTGGTTGGTATACTAGGACAGACCAGAGTAGGGAGGAAGATTATGCATCCTCGACGCACGGAAAAATCCGATGCCGATGCCCGCCGACTGCAATTGCGGGTGCAGGAGTTGCAACAACGCATAACAGAATTACGGGTCAGTCGTCGTATTTTAATGGAACTTTTGACCGCGGAGGCTCAAAAAGCCCAATCCAAACTGCAACAGCTGGAGTTAGAAAACCGTCGGTTGCGGCGTCTTTTAAAACGACGAGGCAAGGCGGCAGGGAAAGACTCGGTCCCATATCCTCCCCCTGCGTGGCGTTCATCATAACCTGCTGAGTGACACATACTAATCGCGATACGTTCCCAGCAAGGAGGTTTCGCGGTGAACTTTAATGCATGGCGCCAGTGGATTCGCAATCACCAAGGTTTATCAATGGGTATAGCGGCCGTGATTTTGCTGATTTTGGTTTGGGCGATATGGCCTCACCGCGATGGTGGCCCATCTAACACATCTGGTATCGGCCATGGATTGCAAGTTGTAGGTTTTTATGAAAATAAGAGTCCAGGCAGTCCTAATCCCAGTTCCATGGCGTCATTTGAAAGTCATTGGCGCCAACTCAATTCGGTAAGTCCGCACTGGTTTCAAGTGAATTCTGACGGTTCGGTAACGGATCTGGGATATGATGCGACGCTGGTAAATTGGGCGCACCAGCACCATGTCTCGGTAGTGCCACTTGTTACCAATGGCCAGGGATCGACCAATGTGTTGTGGAGTCATGCTACTCGTCAACTAGCCGCAAGGAACTTGGAACACCTGATGCAACAGGACAACCTTGACGGCATAAACGTGGATTTTGAGTTGTTGAATCCTGATAGTCGCAGTGACTTAAGTCGCTTTGTAGCGGATTTGTCCAATTACACCAAACCACACCATAAAACTTTAGCCGTGTCCGTATTTCCCTTAGTCGGCTTGCCGTCCTCGATCAATGGTGCCGATGATTATGCGGCATTGGCTAAAAGCGCTGACTATTTGGTTATCATGGCCTATGACCATCACTATTCAGGAGGACCTCCGGGTCCGGTAGCCCCTTGGGGCTGGGTTGGCGACAACATCAAGGCAGCTTTAAAGCAAGCCCCTGCTAGCCACCTGATGCTTGCCATAGGGATGTACGGATATGATTGGGTGGATAACGGGCAAGCAGGGCCTGCAAACACGGTTCCGGATTTTCGGGCTCCGCAGCTGGCCAATCAGTATGGTGCCACCATTCACTATATCAGCGATATCTCTCAAAATGAAATTCGATATACCTCAGGGGGCACTCCGCATATTGTCTACTATATGGGCGACCGTTCAGCCAAGGCCCGGGTAGCGCTGGCTGCACAGTACCATCTGGCAGGCGTTGCCTTGTGGCGTTTGGGCTATGAAGAACCGGGTTTTTGGTCTGTGGTCCCGACGCGGTAGAGGGGATAAGGTATGGGCCTTTGGGTACTGTCTGCGGCGATGGCACTGGGATTTCAAGGAGGTTTGGAGTTATTTGAGCAGGGTTCCCTGAACATACGCGAGGTGCTGTGGTGGATAGTCGTCGGGGTGACGGGGGCGGTTCTGACCCGCTACCTCGGCTACGGTCCACTCCGCATTTGGTGGCTTGCGGCAGGTGTGTTGTTGTTGTGGCATGCGGCCAAAACATTGATGGCGCATCCCTCCGCTCACACTTATTGGGGAACGGTGCTGGAGTCTACGTTGGCCGTTTTGGCCTTGTGGTGGGTAAGTGCCGATCCCTTGGCAGTCGCTGTGGGATATCTGTGCGGGACAGGGCTGACAGTCGCGTTAGACCCTTGGAAGTCGATCTTAGCCCCTGGTCTGACCCAGTGGCAGATATTATCCTTGGGGGCCGTTGGTTTGCAAGACGTCACTCAAGCCATTTTCGGCAGTGGTGGGGTCCATGCCTTTAATCCGCTCTGGATGGTGCCATGGCTTCTGATTGGAGAAATTAGAGTCGCTTTTTTCTCTTCTTCCATGATGTAACGACCCAAGATGCTAACGCCAGAATCACCACAATTAGGAAATAATGACTTAAACTGCTGACATTTCTCCAGTGTTGGCCTAGGACGTAGCCAACATAAACGAAAAGAACGGTCCACGGCAACGCGCCTAGAAATGTAAATATCACAAAACGCCCAAAAGGCATTTCTGCTACACCAGCCGGCAAGGAAATAAAGGTGCGGATACCCGGCAGCAAACGGCCAAAGAATACCGCGCCGTCTCCATGACGTTGAAACCAGCTCTCGGCGCGATTCATTTCATGCGCCCGAATAAAGACGTAACGGCCATACCGCTCAACAAGGGCACGACCTCCCCACCGAGCAACCCAATAGGAGACGATGGCGCCTAGCAACCCGCCCAGCAAAGAGGCCACCATGGCACTGGTAAAAGATGCGTGGTGTCGGTATACCAAATAACCAGCAAAGGGCAATATAATTTCCGAAGGCACTGGGATGTAAGCACTTTCCAAAAACATACCAATAAACACGCCAAAAACCCCGAGTCCCAAAATCGCGTTGGTCATCACAGTTAAAAGATGCATCTATTTCTCCTTGGCGCCATATTTGTCATCTGACATGTGTGGGTATGCCCTTAGCCTCTAACCCAGCGTGAAGCTATGATCTCATTGGGAGTATAAAGCGTTGAGCCAGTGATCTGTCAAGTCCTGATAGGCAAACTCTTGCTGAAATTTGCGGAGACAGCCTAGATCAATGGCGGCAGTGACCACTTCTTCCCCCTCTGCTGATGCGGTCTCGGTCAATATTCCCGAGCCATCTTTAGTGAGCGAGATCGGAAGGTAAATCCCCGCTTTGCCGGTTAGTTTCATACCAAATAAATTGCCGGTACTGGCCCCTACCAAACCCGCAACGGGAGTTTCTTGTACTCTGGCCCAAGTTCCTCGACGCGCCTTTGCTTCCGAATATAATGGCTCCGGGTCCACAATCGGGACGGCTACCAGTAAGGCGCCGAGACGCCACGCCATCCGAAACGTCTCAAAATATGTGGCGTCATTACAGACCACGGTAATTAAAGGCCAGGGAGCAAAGACCTGGGGCGTGAGATCGGCGCCTGGGATTATACCTAAATCGTTCTCGAGAGGAAACAAATGCATCTTGGATTGGGTGGCAATTACCCAACCATTAGCATCAAATATCACGGATTGGTTAAATAGTTTGGAATGCGTTTTGGTAATAGCGGAACCCGCTACCGTGGTGATAGCAAAGTGTCTGGCTAAAACTTGCATGGTCCGATGCCAATATTGATATACGGGATTGACTAATGCTCTTAGCCAAGGAGTCCAACTAGGGAGCGGGTTTTGGTCTGCACTGGCGCCGACCCGACCAGCCAACACGCCCAATAAGGGCAAGGCAATATCTTCCCCAAATACAATGATTTGCGCATCTTGGGCCTTAGCCTGGCGAAAAGCCTGTGTTACCCGATCTCGCCATAAGGGGGGAGAAGTTACCGGGGTGACATTAAACTGCACTACAGATACCGTAACCGATTCTGTCTGTGGTATTGGAGAAAAGGTTTCGGTGTGCGTTTGTAGGGAGTGGGCCCACTTTTGCCACTCGCGCCATTGCAACTGAGTTCGCAGTACGTAACTGGCTAATGGTTTCTGCCAATTCATAGGCCCGAACGCCCCGTGCGCCACCACTTATGCTTTTGGTAAATGTCCCTCCGCAAGTGGGGTAAAATGGCAAAATCATACTCCGCCTGGGAAAGCTCAGCCCACATCCACTGTACGCACCAAACACCAGGGGCGACAAGCTTGGCGTTTCGATATCCTGTGGCATCGTTGGTTGCTTCGCAAGGGAGCAGTAGTTGGAGCGGAAACATCGAGATTGCCAGGACTTGGTTTTGTTGGACATCACGCCATAGCGGACCGTATTGTTGATGGTTGTCCGCCCAAGGCGCCACAATCATGCGAACCCCTCTCAGTCGAAGATACCGCACTAATTCAGGGATCCATCTGGTTTGTTTTAAGATTGCGACGCGCTGATGATCCCAGAGAAACTGAACAACCTTCTGATTGACCTCACCGTCTTCAAAAGGAACTAGAGGGTCTGATATGGTGAGGCGATGATCGTGCCATTGCTGTACACAATGTTCAGCGTGTAGTGATTCATTGCACGAGGACGGTAGGTAGTGCCAAGTAAGAGCGTGACCAGGATCCGGGACCTCAGCCTTTGCAGCCGCTTGGTGGTCATAAAACCAAAATTCCGCCATAGCCCCCATTCCCTTCTTGGTTGATGTCATCTGTGGTTAATGATACTCAAATCCCCAAGACAACAAGGCCTCAGAGTCTGTCCAAGCATCGGCCGGATTGTCATGCAGGAGGATCACAATCAAGCATTGTCCATGGCGCACTGCAGCGCCCGCCAAGTTTTCGCCCGAGACCGGCGTATATCCTATTTTAATCCCTATGGCTCCCGAGTAGGTGCCAATTAACGGATTTTGGTTAAAAAATACTTTGGTAGTAGATTGGGGCAACACGGCGTAAGGCAAGTCGACTATCTGGCGAAAGGTTGGATTAGCCATCGCGTGACGGCAGATGACGGCCATGCCCAAAGCGGTTACTCGTTGCGAGGGCTCATACAGTCCGGTGGCATTGACAAAGTGGACACCTAAAGCATGCCATTTCAATGCGATGCGATTCATCAAGGAAACAAACAGGGTTTCCTGGGGCGTTACCGTTTGGCCAATGGCATAAGCGGCGTCGTTTCCTGACGCCATCATCATCGCTGGTACCAGCGATGACATGGGAATGCGTTGGCCTGCCTTTAGTCCCAAGCTGGCCCCCGGTTGGTTTTCTGCTGGTTTGCTTACTACGACAATTTGGCGCCAGCCCAACCGAATTGCCAACCATGCGGTCATGATTTTGGTTAGTGATGCTGGCTCCCATTCCTGTCGAATATTTTTGGCATATAAGATGTGGCCACTATGGGCCTGAATCAAGATAGCCGATGAAGCATGCACGGGTGGCGCCATACTGTGGTAATGAGCGGTTAGCGACGCGGAAACGGCAATTGCCCGGATAAGACTGACCAAAGACAAAGTTAACCCTCCTTACGGTTATTCATTGCACGGTTAACCAAAGGATGCCCTGACTCGTATCTTCATAAGCGCAAGGTGTGCGGTCTGTGTTATCGCACTGTGTTCCATATCATGCACATAGGGGTGTGCCGGGTGCCGAAGTCGTGCTAAGGAAGAGATACTGATTGGCTGTCAAGGCAAAAAAACGGCTTAGAACAGATACTCCGACAATATGATGGTTGAAAGCTCGTATGAGTTCGTAACCCTTGGGGTGAATCGACAATTTACCAGTAATACCCCCGACCGAGTCTTTGGGTAGGGTGAAATTTGCTATAATACTGGCATATTATGACGACGCATGACATGAAAAGGAGTGGGCATGAAGCCCGTTGGCATCGTTAAAATCGGCTCCAGCAATACCGGATTGCTCATTGCAGCCTCGCTATCCCAACCCATATTGAGATTGAACCACCTGGTTGACCTTAAGACGCCAGCCAATTGGCTGGAGTTTTCCGATGTTTTGGCAAGCTATCGGTTACGTTGCCGTGAATCTCAAGTGGCGTATGGATTGGTGGCTGGGGGAGAGGTGTTGCGCAGACATCACGAACTACGCCAATTAGTGTTAAACCAGGGATGGCCCCTTTGGGAAGTATCGGGACGACTAGAGGGACAACTGACGTGGTTGGCGGTTAGGAGTCGGGATCCTGCTGCGGACGTGGTGATAGACATCGGGGGCGGGAGCACCGAAATCATTCACCAATCCGCTGCTATTTCCATTCCCATTGGCGCTGCCAATGTTACTGGAGAAATCGATTGGCCTCAAATGCCAGAGGGGGAAAGGGCGGCCTTAGTGGGCGGAACCGCCTATGTATTAAGCCGGTTGGCGGGAACTGAACACATGGGCTCGGACCAACTGGCCGCAGCCATTGATCAGGTCTTGGAGGGCTCTTCTTCACCCGTCTGGCGTTCGTTGGAGGCACATCGCCAACAATTGGTGATAGGGGGGTCCACCATTCTGCAGAGTCTCTTGAACAACTTTCGGTTCACTCAGTTTTCCGTTTCCCCCTGGGGCTATACCGAAGGGTTATGGATGGCTGCCACTCTGGGGAGGGCGAGGGCGCTATGGTAAAAGAGAAATCGACACCGATGCTAGATCAGTATCATCGACTTAAGCAACAAAATCCAGACGCGCTGTTGTTATTTCGCCTTGGCGATTTTTATGAGCTGTTCGAGGAAGACGCCATTTTGGCGGCGCCGGTATTGGACGTGCAGTTGACTTCCAGGGACGGCGTGATACCGATGTGTGGCGTGCCGCACCACGCCATTAATCAGTATCTGCGAAAACTGGTGGACCATGGTTATATCGTGGCGATTGCGGAACAGATGGAAGATCCTCGGGTGACTAAGGGGTTGGTCGACCGCGAAGTGGTGCGCACCGTGTCGCCTGGCACTTTAGTATCGGAGGATTCCGATGATAACCCACGCCTCGCCGTGCTTTATGGAGACCGTCGCGGAGGATGGGGATTGGCGATAGCCGAGGTAGCTACGGGACAAGTTTACGTCACGGAGAGCGAGTCCAAAGATACTGGAGCCATTGTTCAAGAATGGGATCGGTGGCAGCCCAGCGAATATTTGACTAATTTGAATCTGTCGTTGCCAGGTATGGCAATTGTCGACGATACCTGGTTTAAACGAATAGACCGTGATGTGGAGCAAGAATTGTCGCGTGGGTTTGGCACCCCATCTCTGTCAGGATGGGGACTGGCAGAAAAACCTCGGGCGCAGCGCGCTTTGCTGGTGCTGTGGCGGTACGTGGAAAAGACCCAGCATCGGGCACCCGATCACTTGCGTCAGGTCCATTGGTATCAATTGGACCAAGGGCTGGAGCTATCACCCCAGTTGTTGGCTCAGTTGGACATTGTCACCAAATCGGGCCCCTCTCTATACAATGCGCTTAACGAGACGGTGACGCCAATGGGGGCTCAATTGCTGAAGCTTTGGCTTGAGCGCCCGCTGCGTCAGTTAGACGAGATTGCGCGACGGCACCAAGCGATCGTGTTTGGGGTGGCTAATCCCTTGGCTCGGCGCCATTTTCGAGAGATTTTGGCAACTACTGGCGATTTGGCCAAATGGGTAGCCCGGCTCAATCTAGGCTACGGTGCCCCCCGAGATTTGGCTGGAGTACGGCAAGCTTTGACCGCTGCCAGCGAACTCGCGGTTGCAGCGCACAAACACGGATTGAATGCACTGTGGCCACTGGAAGTGCTGGATGCCCCATTTATTGCCGAATTGCTGAAGCCGCTAAATCAATTGGAAGAGACTTTGCCAGCACGATTTGATGATGGGGGTCTGATTCGTGATGACGCCGATCCTCACATTCGCGAATTGAGACAGCTTCTCCAAGATCAGCGGGAATCCATGGGAGCCTTGGAAGTCGAAGAACGCGAGCGCACCGGAATTCGCAACTTGAAGATTGGGTATCACCGGACGTTCGGATATTTCTTTGAGGTGACTAGGGGGCAGGTCAAACTGATACCGGAAGACTGGCATCGCCGCCAGACCATGACTAATGCGGAACGGTTTATTTCGGAAAGGCTGAGGACGCTCGAGCAGCAAGTTGACCAAACCCAACTGGAGCTGGCAGAAGCCGAGGCCAACCGGGTGCAAGCCATTATGGAAACGGTGCTGGGTCAACAGCAAATGTTGATGCAATTGAGCCAGCGGCTTTCCGAGGTCGATGTTTTGTTAACGCTGGCCGAAGTGGCTGAAGAATACGGGTATGTCAGTCCAAAGTGGATCACCGATCCTGGACAGCCGTTTCTGATTAGCGGAATGCGTCACCCGGTGCTGGAACGCATCACTCAATATGTGCCTAACGATTTGGCTGTGCATGATCCCACTCGTACATTGATCATCACCGGACCTAATATGGGCGGCAAGTCCACCTATATGCGGGCGGTGGCCTTGAATTTGGTACTGGCGCATATGGGAAGCCTGGTGGCGGCTGAAGCAATGAGTCTGCCGCTGTTCGATGGCATATATGCGCGAATTGGGGCCGATGACAATATCATACGCGGCCAAAGTACTTTCATGGTTGAAATGGAGGAAATGGCTTGGATTTTACGTCACGCCTCCACCCAAAGCTTGGTGATATTGGACGAGTTGGGCCGCGGGACCTCTACTTTTGACGGCATGGCTTTAGCCCGCGCGGTGTTGGAGCGACTGGCGCAAAATACTGGACCAGTCGTATTATTCGCTACACATTATCATGAGTTGACTGACCTACAGGAGACAAATCCTTATGTGGCGAATTTGACGGTGGAAGTACTGACCAGCAAGGGAAGGCAACTCGTGTTCACTCACCGTGTTTTGGATGGAATTGCATCGCAATCTTATGGGATTGATGTGGCGCAAATGGCGGGATTGCCTCAATCGGTGATTGCTCGCGCACGCCATTATCTTGAGGAATGGGAAAGTGCGCTGCCGCGCCGAGCCGGTCCAGTACAGCAAGTGACTCTGTTTGGGCCGGATCCCGTCGCCTTGGAATTGCGACAAACCCTAGCAGCCATTGACATGGATGAACTCAGCCCGAGAGATGCCTGGCAGTGGATTGCGGAATGGCATGCCCGATTGCATCGGGAGGACAAACCATGAGCCGGATTCGCCGTTTGGATGCGGTAGTCGCCAATAAAATTGCGGCAGGCGAGGTGGTGGAGCGGCCAGCCTCTGTGGTGAAAGAATTAGTGGAAAACAGTTTAGACGCTGGAGCGACGCAGATACAGATTCGCATTGAGCAAGGCGGGCAAACGCTCATTGAAGTCCGTGACAATGGCCAGGGAATCGAACCCGAAGATCTTTCGCTTGCATTAGAGCGTCATGCAACCTCTAAGCTTAGCGTTTTAGCCGATTTGGATGAGAGCCCCTGGTTGGGGTTTCGCGGAGAAGCGTTGGCTGCAATTGCTGCGGTAAGCCGCCTCACTTTGAGTTCTCGGCCCCGTCAACAATCAGTTGGCCATTTGGTGCCCGCGCAAGGCGGAATTGTCGGTGAGCCGGATGTGGCGGCGATGGCCCCCGGCACCGTGGTACGGATAGAGGAATTGTTTTTCAATACCCCGGCTCGGCTCAAGTCGCTCAAAAGTCCCGGCGCTGAGACGGGACATATTCAACATTTGGTAGAACACTTGGCCATTAGCCGACCAGATGTAGGATTTCGCCTAGTGACAGAAGACCGCACGCTAGTCAAGACACCAGGTCAGGCAACGGCTTATGAGGCGATTCACCTGCTTTATGGTCGTGAGGTGGGCGAAACGCTGATTCCTGTAGACTACACCGGAATGACCGGAATACATATAACAGGCTGGATTGGTCCGGCGCATGTGCATCGCGCCTCTCGCCAATCGCAAGGTCTTTATGTCAATGGACGCTGGGTGACCAATTGGGTACTGAGGCAAGCCGTTGAGGAAGCATTTAAGCCTCAAGTGCCGGATCGTCGTTTCCCGTTGTTTTGGATTTGGATGGAATTGCCGAAACCGTCGGTGGATCCTAATGCCCATCCGACCAAAGCCGAAGTACGGATTGATCACGAGCGCCAAGTGGCCGCGTTGCTTTTTCGGGCTGTGCACGACGCGCTGGTGGCTAAATCCTCGGCGCCGCTCCTGCCGATGGCAGGGGAATCAGCCCGGGAAACCGGAAGCGCTTATGACCAAGGGGAATGGCCTCTGTTGCCCTCGGCGGAAATCCGAACCGAAGATGGCGGCGTTCTTCATCAAGAATTTCTGGAATTGTCTCCTCTGGCCCAGTGGCAAGCCAAGTATATTATCGCTCAAGGCCCCTTAGGATTGTATTTGATTGATCAGCACGCCGCCCACGAACGCCAATATTTTGAGGAGTTCCACCATCAAAAAACTAAGATTTTGGTCAGCCAACCGCTCTTGGTTCCCTATACTTTGACTTTGAATTCAGCACAGTGGGACGTCTTTCAACGATTCCCCAACATATTTGAGAGCGTCGGATTTGAAATTGGCGAAGCTGGAGGCAGCACGGTGATCGTGCGCGCGGTGCCCCAAGGATTGCGGGATATGCCTAGTGACCCGGCGATGTTTCGCATGATATTGGACTCTCTAATTCAAGGGCAGGCACACCCAGGCCATCCCATCACTTGGATCGAAGAACCATTGTTTGCAATGGCGGCGTGTAAAGCGGCCATCAAGGCTTATCGCCCGATGAGTCAGCATGAAATGGTGACGTTGTTGCATGAGATGGCTTACCTTGAAGACCCACGCGGGTGTCCCCATGGACGTCCGACATTAATCCGTTTGTCGCTGGAGGAGGTGGACCGCCGCTTTGGGCGCAAGGGATAGAGAGGGGTTAACACCACTTTTGGTGCTGGCTGGGCCCACCGCGGTGGGAAAAACCGATTTGAGCATTGCCTTGGCCAAACGCATTAACGCCGAAATTATTTCTGCGGATTCGGTTCAGATATACCGGGGATTGAATATTGGGTCAGCCAAAGTGCCATTAATGCAACGGCAGGAAGTCCGCCATCATTTAATTGATGTGGTGGAGCCAGACCAGTCTTTTTCCGTAGCTGATTACCAAATACTGGCTAGTTTGGCCATCGAGGATGTGTGGCGTCGAGGACATTTTCCTTTGCTGGTGGGGGGCACTGGCCTATGGATTCGCGCACTGACGCAAAGTTATCCGTTCCCCAAAGAGGCAATGCAAGAACGCAACCTGCGAGAACATTTAGAACGCATGGGTGAACACTATGGATGGGAAGGATTGCGACGGCAATTGCGGTTGGTCGATCCCGAAAGCTGGGAGCATATTCATCCTAACGACCATCGTCGCATGATTCGAGCCTTGGAAGTGTTTTTGACCACCCAAAGACGGTTGCCCAGAAATACCGGCAGACCGTCGCAGTATCAAACTCGGTATTGGGTACTGACACGCCCTCTGTGGGAATTGCAAGAACGGATTCAGCAAAGAGTAGAAGCTATGCTGGCCGAAGGATTTGAAGAAGAAGTCCGGGAATTGCTGCGACAAGGATTGTCCCCGAAAGCACAGAGCCTGGGATCCATTGGGTATCGTGATATGGTGGATTGGTTTTGGGGCAAATGCACTCGGCGCGAACGGGACCCACTGATTATCAAACATACCCGTGCTTATGCCAAACGCCAATTAACCTGGTGGCGATCGGAGCCCGAAGCACGGTGGCTGGACCTATCGGTTTGGTCCAGCGATGAAATTTTGTCGCGTCTAGAGCTTTCCGCGAGGGAGTTAATCTAAACCCAACGGTACCAATAGAGACGGCATGAAGACCGGGGGCGGTTGCCGCTTTGGACAATCCGCGTCCCCGGATTGGAGACACGCCGTGGCTTAGCCGGCGTCTCGGTCAATGTTTTCGGGAGATACCACAAACAGGAGAGAACGTCGCCACCATCTCCATAACGGAATCTTGTCATGGGTGGGCACTTCCGCATCTCGTTTTACCGATTGAACGTACACATTCAACGCATGGCGCGCGGATTCAAAACGCATCCACAACAAATCAAAATCGCCTTCTCCATCATCACAAGCCCGAATCGCCATGTGGTAATCCGCTAACAGCCGACTATACATATCTGTTTGGTATTGATCGTCTTCGCGATGCAATTTACTCATGGACTATTCCTCCAGTTCCTATGGTTATTGTGCAACCGACGAGGTCAGGGGATCCGTAGGTCCTCCTGTTTTTTGGCCCTGCTCTTGACGACAGACAAAACGACATAATAGTTATGCACTTTATTTAAAATACCGTAGACGGACAGATGAGGTTCCATGAAGATTGTCATGTGTACGGATAATTCTTCGACTATGCATGACATTCCTAGCCAATTCCCATCACAATTGGCCCCTAGGGGAACCGCCATGTCAAACCGAGGCCAAGATGGAAGAATCCTTAACCGACTGCAAACCGGGCACTCTGACTTATAGGGTTGGTTGCCCTTGGGTCTGCAAGCCTTGCGGCCAGACGCCTAGGGTTACTGATGCGCTTTCGGCTTCCCAGTGGCCGAGGATGAAGACCACGCGATGATAATATCCGAGAGTCACCTGATCCCCAGGGCTGGTATTGCTCATGTCTTGTTGCAATTGGGAGCAATTGGATACGGTTAACGGGCCCCAGTTTTTTGTGGTGTCACTAATTTGCGTAATCACATCGCCCACCGGATCCGTGCGTTGGGTTTGGCCTACCAATGCGGTTGTGCTCGCGGGACTTCCCGCCAACACCGTGTAGACTTGACAACCTTGGACCGTCCAGTCTTGCGGAGTGCTGGTGACTTCGACTCCAAGATATCCGGGGCCGGTGGAATTGGACTGCGCGGAAGGGGGAGTTGAAGTCGGGGATGGGCTGGTGCTGGGTAAAGTTGGGTTTGGGGGCGCGGCCGTGGGTTGATAGGTAAAGGTCCAGTGGCTGCCATTGATTTGAAATGAGGCCGTCTGAAGAATGTCTTGGCCAATGTTTACGGCTGCAACCTCAGTTCCGAGGCCCCCAAGTCCGCTATACAGTCCGCGGTTGGTGAAGATAGGGTCGCGAGGATCTGCTTGGGGAATCAGGGATAAGTGTGGGAACCAATATCCTGTGACAGTGCCGCCAATCCCGGTAAACCCGGTAGACTGGGTGGTATGAGTCAAGCCATTTTGTTCTAAAACGGTGCCTGACACCTGGCTTTCCTGCGCCCCACTATCCAATTGTACGGTAACCGGCACCCACTGGAATTGGCCCGACGAATTAGTCCCGCCAACCCATGCCGGAAATAGGGCGGTTCCGTCCTGGGTTAAGGTGCCCGATAATGTGACGGTGGGACCACTGGCCACCAGTTGGGAATGTGAAGGAGGGGGTGCAACCGGGGAAGAAGAGCGCGGGGCCGACGGGGATTGTGATGCAGGTGAGGATGAGGGAGGGGATTGCGATGAGGTGTTGATGGGCACGCCACACCCGCCAAGAATGAGGGATCCGATGCCGACGAGGGCTGCTAATTCAAACTTTAGGGCTTTCATGAGGTTTCCCTGCTTTCATAAGGATTATTATTTAGGGTCAAGGTGCGTGAGCCTAACCTATGATGAGCTATTGGAGAACCGTGATGCCTAAGTAGTGAAAGGTTATAGCTATGTTAAGTGTTCTAATTCCAAGATTTGTTTAGAATTATACGGCATTTGAGGGAATTAGTGGAGAACTTGTTGAGAGGTGCTCGTAATCCTGCAGATTGCGGCGGAATTTCCCGTTACGATTGGTCTGAATATAGGTCAAATGCATTCCAACTGTAAAAAAGAATTGGGGATTCGGGTTTTCTTGATAGATCAATCGCATTTTTGGCCTAAGCACGGGGGGACAGACCTGACGTCAGCAAGGTAGTGATGTGACAGGTGTCATGATATTGGAATCGTCGAAGACGGGTAGACATGGCTTCAACAATTTCGGTTCCCGGTTCAGTCTGCAACTAAGCTAACACAGCAGAAGAATCTAATACGGCCTCACTCCCCATCTTTACGCCTCTTAGCAATGAGTTCCTGCGCTAATGACCTATCACGGGGAATATACTGCGCGGTGAGTTCGCGTGCTCGGGCCAGTGCTTGCCGGAGAGGGACTACCCGCAATTCACTATCTTGTAGCCGTATCACAACCACGTCACCTTCTTGGATACTCAGACACTTACGAAAATCCGCCGGGATTACAATGCGCCCTCCATCGGCAATCCGCGTGGATGCTTCTCGCATATGTCGGAACCGCCTGTATGCGTGTCATTAATAATACGGTTACCATTTTATCCTCATATGTCAAGTGATTGCGAGGTGACATAGATGAGGAAAGGTGGATTTCTCTCATGACCTCTTCGCTGACCCATGAGACCTGTTCACAGTTCGGGGATAAATCCAGTCATCGGCATGCCAAGACGAGCGAATCTAGACCGAGGGCAGGGTTTCCGGATTTTTTTGCACTTGGCCCCTGCGCTTTATAGTGCCAAGAACTCATCGAGATTGGACCCTCACGCGTCACAGATCACCCAAAAGGGGGTCCACGCATCGCGGCAATGCAGTTGCCCACTTTGCACTATTGGGCTAATTTATGCCGTTTATTCTAGTAATTGCACTAACGTTGAACGCCATTCATCGTTTGTTATCATGCCTGGTAAATCCCTAAATCATTTCAGTCGGGCCCTCTCGGGCTCCAGAACCGGTGGTTTCCATGCGATATCAACGATGTGTCCCGGATATTGCACTAGCGTCACTCTGATTATCCCTATCTGCAGAATACCTGCGACCCAATTTCTGTTGTGACCGGCAAGGAGTTCATCCATCCCGTATGCGGCAGGTTGGGATTGAAGTAAAACAGTGCGCCATGGGTAGGGTCCCAACCATTTAGAGCAGCTTGAGCCGCCATAAAGGCCAGAGGGCCAGGCGGTTGCCAAATGGTGCCATTGCTGACAGAAGAGAATTGTCCCGGATCTTCGATGACCCCAGGCAATGTTTTGGGAAACCCCGGGGCATTCAGTCGGTTGACGACCACGGCGGCTACGGCGACTTGTCCCACGAAGGGCTGATTGCCAGCTTCAGCTTGAACCAAATGCGCCAGCAAAAGCACATCCGATGCGGAATAGGTGGTGGCTTGCGGTAAGCTGCGACTTGTCAGCAAGGGCAGGGACGCAGTCTGTTGGGCCGGGGAGTAGACCCCTTGGGGAACGGTACCGGTATAGGGGATGATCAAAATTTGACCTGGGGAAAGCTTGTCCGACATTAATCGATTCTCGTGCCAGAGCAGCAACAGCGGGACACCGAATTGTTGCGCAATCGACTTTAAGGTATCTCCGGGCCTTACGGTATAGGTATCTGGCACCACTAGGTATTTGCCGGCGTAGATCGTGGTCGAGGTTAGTTGGTTGACTTCCTCGAGATCCAGGACTGAGGTGTGGAATTTTTGGGCTATCGACCACAGCGAATCCCCCCATTGGATATGGTACAGATGCCCCTGGGGAGGAAGCGGGCGCAGCAAACGAACAGGATTTGCTGTAACCCGGGATGATTTGGGAATGACAAAGGCTAGCGGAGATACAACCTGATGAGATGACTTAGAGGCTAGATCTGCGTGAGTCGGTGTTTGGATCTTGGGGGGAGCCGTGAGTCCAATGATCAGAGCTCCAAATCCGATGAAAATTTGACGTTGCCACAACTTAGTGTGTTGAAGCCATTCCACTACTTTCACCAATAGGAACCCTCCCGCTGACACAGAGTTGTCCTATGTGTATGCGGAGTAAAATGAAAAATTTCCTAAATTCGGATCGTTTGGCGCATCGATGGATAATTCGGTAGACTCTTGCCAAGGGTGGGATACTTGAGCGTGTTAGCAGGAAATGTGGAAAGATAACACGAATTTCTGTAACGGATTGAAATTTTTTACCTTTTGTAGCCATTAGTGTGATTAACGAAAGGAAGTATTGATTATGGCATCACGATATCCTATTACAGTTGCCCGTCCGGTTCACGAAGAGCGATTTGGCCATCACCTGGTCGATCCCTACCGCTGGTTGGAAGAGGGTGTTTCCCCAGAAGTCCAAGAGTGGGCACGGCAGCAGCATACGTACACCACAGAATGCTTGCGGGATAATGGCCGATGGGAAACTATTCGCAACCGATTGCGCCAGTTAAGGGATCTTCGCGATATCACCATTCCCAAAGTAGCAGGGGCCAGCCAGGTCTATTTGTTGCGGGAACCGCAACAAAACCAGGCGGTATTATATCTAGAACAGGACGATCGACGCACGATCCTCTATGATCCCAATTTGGCCTCAGAACCCGAGGCAGTGGATTGGTTTGAAGTGTCGCCACTAGGGCGGTATGTCGCATTTGGGGTCTCACAACATGGCAATGAATGGTCTACTTTGCAAGTGTTCGACACTCTTCAGGGACAGTGCACAGGCGATCGCATTCCTCGCGCCCGATATTCCTCAGTAGCTTTTGACCCCGACGGGAAAGGATTTTACTACACCCGTTACCCAATGCTAGGAGAAGTGCCTGAAGGGGAGGAGGACTACCACAGTTCGGTATTTTGGCACGCCTTTGGGACGCCGTATAGTAACGATTTTCTGATACTGCAGGATGAAGACCGACGGTCTATGCCGAGCGTCAGTCTATCTGAGACCGGCCGTTTTTTGGCCGTGCAAATATCCCATGGGTGGGTTGAAGATGAAGTATTGATTAAAGACGTTCTTCAAAACGGTCCTTGGCAAAAAGTCGGCCCAAAGTCGCCGGGCGTGGCATCCCCCTATTGGGTAGGAGACAGACTGTTTTTGCACACGAATCGGCAGAATTCGTTGTGGGAGCTTCTCGAGGTTGACTTGGAAGAGGGGTCTTGGCAATCAGTAATACCGCCTCATCCAGGCAGGATACTACATGACATAGGGTTTTTCCAACATCGGATTATGGCTCATTACGTAGAGATTGCGGTTTCTCGACTTGAGACTTACGCACTGGACGGAACTGACCTCGCGCCAATTGATCTGCCGGACTTTAGCCAGGTGACAGGCATGGCGGGCACCTGGGACGGAGATTTGACGGTTATTGGCCTTACTGGATTTGACCGACCCCATGGCCTATACCGATGGCAAGGGCGAGGCGGCGAGTTGATGCCAATGAACCTGGCCGGTGATCTAAATTCCACAATGCGAATCAACCAGCAATGGGCTACTTCGAAAGATGGCACTCGAATTTCTTACTTTCTTTTGACACCAAACAACGCAGAGCCAACGGGTACTATGCCGTTGGTGGCCACGGGATACGGCGGCTTTAATATCGCGAACCTGCCAGCATATTCGGCATCCATTGTGCGCTGGGTAGGAGAAGGCGGTATTTATGTTGTGAGCAACTTGCGTGGGGGCAGCGAATTTGGTGAAACTTGGCATCAGGATGGCATGCTGGAACGAAAGCAAAATGTGTTTGATGATTTTGCTGCGGTAATTGCTGACGTGCAACAGCGAGGGTGGACCGACCCGGCCCATACGGTTATTACTGGGCGCAGCAATGGAGGACTTTTGGTAGGTGCGCTATTGACTCAAAGACCAGAGTTGATGAAAGGCGTTGTCTGCGGCGTGCCACTTCTGGACATGATTCGTTACCCGTATTTTCAAATTGCGGATCTTTGGACGCACGAATATGGAACACCTGATCGGCAGCCAGATTTTGAATGGCTACTGCAATATTCCCCTTACCATAATGTGCGGCCTACCATAGATTATCCCGCCACCATATTTTTTACCTCGGCGGAAGACTCTCGGGTAGATCCCCTGCATGCCAGAAAAATGGCGGCGTTGCTGCAGAACCTTCCTGGACAGTTGCAGCCCATCTACCTGCGCGTGGAACCTCAGGCCGGGCATGGGGTGGGCAAGACCGTAGACCAGTGGGTGACCGAAGAAGCTGATATTTGGACGTTTACTGAGCAACTGATTAAGGTCTGATGTTAAATGCCTCTGGATATATGGGCTTGGACTGGGGGAGTGAAAATGGCCAGGTCCTTATATCCGCACACTTCAAATTTGGGGGACTAGTAACAGATGAAAGCACGACTGACCGTGTCGACAGAAAACCCTTGGGAATCATTTGTAGGGTACAGCCGGGCTATTCGGATAGGAGAATTGGTAGAAGTCACGGGGACCACTGCAGTGCAAGGGAATGAGGTATTAGGCGGAGATGACCCCTATCTGCAAACGGTGAACGCATTAAGAATCATCGAAGAATCCTTGACCAAATTGGGGGCCCGTTTGTCGGACGTTATTCGCACGCGTATGTTTGTTACGGACATTTCTCAGTGGCAGGCAATCGGCAAGGCTCATGGAGAGTTTTTTGGCGATGCCCGTCCAGTGGCCACGATGGTGGAAGTCAAGGCATTAATTGACCCCCGACTGTTGGTGGAAATCGAGGTAGAAGCAATCGTGCATCAGAGTGACGGACCAGAAGCCGATGCTACGGATGAGAGACCTTGTTGACCAAAAGCCATAGATCACGTGGACCTGAGCTATGACAGACGATAGCCTTATTCACTGGGTCTTTAACGCCCGCTACCAGAAAAGCTAAAAAGTGGCGCTCAAACCAGCACCATTGGTCAGATCATGGTCAAAATGATTTGGGAAAAATAGGTACGTAATGTGGTAGAGTGATATGCGGGACCATCGCAGGTATCATGCAGTGAGAAATGACCTGAAAAACATGGGTATTCGCATTTCGGCGCTGCGAAGTCCGCGTGGCGGTAGCTGATGGGGTAGGCTTCCTAGCTCACCTTACTGCTAGGCTCTGAGCCAAAGAGCGTGATGTCATGGAACCATGGGTGACGTGGACAATCCTTTAATTACCGCACGTCACTGGATGCCGTCATATGTCAAGATTGTGGCCGAGCCTATCCGGCGAGTCTACGATAGCGCGGGTGGCGATGTCTGATCCGTTAGCAGCAAGCTCAACGCAAAACAATCACTCACAAGGAGGATCACCACGAACAATCCGTGGGCCAGTTGGAACCCGGGCCGTCCACCCTACATACTCGATGGGGATAAGGTCACGATCGCGACCATTCAAGACGGCTGGGTCAAGTCAAACAGCAAAGACAAGACTGGGAACTCCATTTGGAATTGTTCCCCGAACCGTTTATTGGTCTGGTCGATGCGCCTATTGTCCTATTGAACCTCAATCCGGGATTCGACGCGCAAAGTGACCCGAACTGGCATCGCAATCCAATCATGCAGGAAGCCGTCGAGGCCAATCTCACCCAACGACCCCAAGAATACCCATTCTATCCCTTGAGTCCTGACTTCGATGGATCGCCCATTGCAAAATGGTGGCGACGCTTGTTAGCACCGTGGATTACGCAAAATCCCGACAATCGGAAGCACGTGGCGGAAAACGTGTTGGCCGTGGAGTTATTCCCGTATCACTCCAAGATGTATGGGCGGTTTGCCCCCTCGAGGTTGCAAGGCCTTGCGTCGTATACCTATAGCCGATCACTGGTGGCGCATGCGATAAAGCGTAATGCCAAAATCCTGGTCTTACGCAGCCAGCATGAGTGGCAAGAAGCCGTGCCCGGCCTCGCTGCCTATCGCGAAGTCTACCATCTTGGCAGCAGTAGCCGGTCACCTTCCACGGAGACCGTCACCATTCATGGGCGGTCCGTGGCACTCGAAACCCCGGCGGATGTGGCATCGTCACACACTACGATTTGATTGCCGTCGAGGACTTGTCACTCCCGAACAGCATCCAGAACCCCCATTGGACCAAGAGTATTGCCGATGCCGGATGGGTGACATTCATTCGTGATCTGGAATATCAATGCCGCAAATACGGGAAGACATTCGTGAAAGTTTGCGCCAGGGGAACATCCCAAACCTGTATCGGTGGGGCTGATGTCCCAAGGATTTACGTGTGCGCATGCATGCCTGTCCGGAATGCGGGTTCATTGCCGATCAGGATGGGGTATCCGCGATGGTCATCCTGCAACGGGTAAATTAGGCCGAATTCTCGTAGGGCTGGAAGCACCCGAACTCACGCCTGCGGGGATTGCGTAGGACCACTGTGGCTGCGGTCAATGAACCAGGAACCTCCCGCCTCTCAGCGAAAGCGAAGGCGGGAGAGGCTTCACCCCCCTGAAATGAGATCACATCAGTCCAAGCTCATGGGCGGCGAACAAGAAGTTCCCATGTATCTTGGGTACGGGAAATGAAACGCATCTCTTCCTCGACGGATATCCCTACCAGGGCAAGCCGGTGCATTCGTTCCAAAAGCTAGGCGCCACTTGTGAACTCTTCCAAAGTCTTTGGATTTTTCTCCCAGCGTCAACTTTACGATATTAAGGGGAGCGTTAGCGCCGTAAGCACAAGACATCCGATCAATAGAAAACGTCTCGGTTCAACGGCCGATCGATCATGAAATACGGATACCCCCAAAAAGCTGGCTGCTTAATCGACGCGCCTAGTCATATATCGGATAAGTTTCAGTGGGTGCTCGAGATCAGAGCCAATCGATGCTTGTCACATTTTCGGGGATGGACGGCCATTGCTGGGTGGCGGCTGGTTGGGAATGCCAGGCATTTAATTGATTTAAAGACATTGGAAGGTGGTTGGAGCCGATCGCGGTCCAGTAGTAGGGGTATGTGTAGCATTGGAACCAAAAACCGGAATAAGGATTACCCGTCCCGGAGTGGGGTTTCTTTCTCGAGCATTATCGGTCGCAATTGGCCTTGGGCTACCATATCTGGAACGACGAACGCATAGTGCCCGAGCATACTAATATGGTGATACCCCAGCGGGGATAATCGGGCGGTATCCTCGTCGGCCACGGTTTGACCGTGTTGCCGCAAGGTGTCGAGAATGACACCCATATACCGCGTATTCCAGAGGACAATGGCATTGACCACCAGGCCTAAGGCGTTCAGTTGGTCTTCTTGCCCTTCGCGGTAGGCTTGATGCAATTCCCCCCGTTTCCCATAGAACACGGCGCGGGCGAGACTATGGCGTACTTCGCCGCGATTGAGCTGGGTAAGAATGCGTCGGCGATAGCCTTCATCATCCAGATACGCCAGGAGATAGCGCGTTTTGTAAATGCGGCCGAGTTCCCCAATCGCACGCCCCAACACCGTGGGACGTCCGCCGCGTTGGAGGGCCCGAATCAATTGGGTGGCGTTAACCGTCCCCATCTTCAGCGATCCCGCGATCCGCAACAGGTCCTCCCAGTGCCGTGCAATCAGATCTGGGCGAATGCGGTACCGCGCGAGGTCGTTGAGCACGCCATAATCGGCGTGGGGATCGAGGCGCCAAAAGCGGGCCTCGCCGATGTCGGCGAGCCGCGGACTAAATTGATAGCCTAGGAGTCCAAAGAGTCCAAAAATAATATCACTATATCCCGCCGTATCGGTCATGATTTCCTGCGGCCGTAGCGCCGTCGGCTGGTCTAAAAGACCTTCCAACAGATAGAGCGAATCGCGGACGGTTCCGGGAATCAAGAGAGCATTAAACCCGCTGAACTGATCGCTGGTGAAATTGTAATAGGTGATGCCCCGGCCTGCGCCAAAATACTTCGGATTGGGTCCCGCATGCACCGTCTGCACGGGCGTCACAAAGCGGAGGCCATCGGCCGAGGCGACCTCGCCGCCGCCCCACTGCTGGGCGAGAGGTAGTTGCGCATGGGCGGCGACTAACTGCGCATTGGCTTGGCTCAGTGTGTCGGCCCGGAGATAATTTTGGGCGACCCAAGTGAGTCGGTCCCGTTCCAACGCCGGCGACCCGTGTTGGGTCACCGGCTCGAGACCGATGTTGCACGCTTGCGCCAGCAAGACGGCACACACACTAATCGCCAGATCTTTCACCCGTTCGCCGCTTTCACTGATATGGGTAAACGCGTCGGCGAATCCGGTCCAGTGGTGAACTTCCAAGAGCAGATCCGGTAACGAGGGTCGGGGCAATAACGCCTCGACCCGGGATCGCAGGCGACGCAACGACGCCGGTTCTTCCAGCTTGTCTAAAGGGCTGAGGATCAGACGGTCATGGCCAACCCGCCCGGACTCGAGCCGCACGGCGGCATTCTCCGGCCATCGTGCGTTCGTTTGCTGATACGCCAGGTCCAAGGCGTCAGCCAACGGGCGTAAAGCCTGTTCCGCTTCCCCGGCCCAGTTGAGCGTCCGCAGAATGTGAGGACGGACCGTGTCCCAATCGGCCCCACTAAGCAATTGCGCTCGGGGATCACCATAGCGTTCACTGCCGGCCACATAGAGATCGTGATGGCGGAGGGCTTCACTTAACCGATGAAGCACCCAAAAAGTATAGGCTCGCGGCCGCACGTGGCCCTGGGGGTCCACGACCAGGGCTCGCCACGCCGCCGTCATACCGGAGGTGGGCGCCTCGGGCCAGGGCTTGCGGGACGGTTCGGGATGCTGCTGCAAAAACTGCCAGGCCGCCAGCACGGGCTGGCCGGCGGGCGTCGCTTGGAACCCTAGCGCGGTCAACAGGCGGGGCAGCACCCGGCGGAGCGCCGGATAGTGCTGAAAGAGTTCCCGAAATGCCACCGTCTGGTCGGGAGCTTGGGTGAGCTGGTCGACGATCGCGATGGCCTGTTCGAGTTGATCCTTCGACACGCGGGCAAAAACGGTAGTGCGAAGATCGGCTTCCGCTGTCGCGTCATCGAGCAGCGTCACACAGGCCAAGCGGAGTTGTCGGGCAGCTCCATCCAAGTCATGCAAGGTCCGCAATCGGCGGCGTTGCCCTTGGGCGCTCCGTACGGGCAAACAGATCCGCGAGGAGACGGTCCAGAAGGTCCAACACATCGTCCTGGGCGGTCATGGTACCGACGATGACAAAGGCTACCAAGGTCGCTTGACGCCGTTCATCCGGCATGCGGCTCACGGCTTGGGCTCGCACTCCGGCGGCATGCCGGGCCAGGGTTTTGACACGGCTGAAAGGGAGTCCGGTGAGCATCCAGTGGCTCACCCCAAACGCGCGAAACTGGTCGAGGCGATCCAAGGCACTGAGCAATCCGGGCACCGACGGACGCGTCGGGGGTTGCCGTAAGAGATCGAGTCGCGTCCGGTGCGTCTGGGGATCGGGGATCAATAAACCGTCCAGGGCTTCGCGTTGTGTGATCGTGGGCAACGCCGCGAGTCGCCGCCACAAGCGGGCCTGCGCCTGATCCCGAACCCGAGCAACCAGACGGGTCAACTGACTCACGCCGGGCAGGAGAACTTTCTGATCGACGCACCATGCCGTGGCCCGATCAAAGAGCACACTTGGCCGTTCCGCCGTGAGCCATGCCCGGCCATAAAGCCATCGCACCAACCGCCAATGGCCGGGTTGATCGGTAAAATCGTGATAGCCATAGGCCTGGCGAATTTCGCGGGTATGGTCCCACCGACTCTCCAGACGGCGATAGGTCGCTAAGACCTCGGGATCGACCGCGAATTGTTGCGCCACATAGTGCACGACGGACGGCGGAACGGCAGTGGGATCGGTCAAAAAGGTGCCCAAAAAGCGCACCGTGCCGAGTTGCAGGGCAAATCCCAAGCGATTATGCGCGCCGCGATGGTGGTCAACGCGGTCCCGATCCACCTCGTCAAACCAAAAGAACTGAGCCAGTTGCTCGGCGGTGGGTGGGCCCATAAACTGGCCATACTGCGCTTCCTGGTCAGGAGTGAGAAAGGTGACCGGCATGGTCTCCCGCCCTTTCCGGTGTCGCGCTGGCGTGTTTCAAATAGCGGTACAGGGTGGATCGCGACACGTGCAGGACCTGACACACCTGATGGATGGTCTGATCGGGATCCGCCAGCAGTTGCTGGGCCGTCCGGAGGGTTTGAGCCGTCATCACCCGCGGCCGTCCGCCGGATCGCCCACGAGCTCGCGCCGCCGAGAGTCCCGCTTGAGTCCGCTCTCGAATGAGTTCTCGTTCAAACTCGGCCAAGGCGCCAAAGACGTGAAAAATCAGCTTACCCCCGGGCGTCGTGGTATCCATCGCCTCCTGAAGACTGCGAAGCCCCTTGTGGTTGGCATGGAGATCGGTCACCACTGTAATTAAATGGCGCAGGGATCGTCCGAGTCGGTCGAGTTTCCACACGACCAGGGTATCCCCGGCTCGAAGATAGGCGAGGGCCGCATCCAGGCCGGGACGGGCACTCGTCGCACCCGAGACCACATCGGTAAAAATCTTCTCGCACCCCGCCGTGGTCAAGGCGTCTTGTTGTAACGCCAGGGATTGGTCGGATGTCGAGACGCGCGCATAGCCCACGAGCATGCATCCATCCCTCCCTTCGCTCAGTGGAGTCTTCTGATGATTGTCTCATAACCCGCGTGCGGGGCGTATAATGGAACGCTGATTTTCGGATGGGTTTTGGCACTGATTTCTCCCCCAAAATCCCCCGATGCACGTGTGGGATTATCGTGTGCCAAAAACCCTCGTTTTTAAGACGCTATCCAGCATTAAGGGATCAGCACCAGACGCTGGCGACTTCCGCCCGCTTGGTCCTGCCAAGCCTCGGAAACGGTAGCCAAAGGCGCCCGACGCACATCAACATGGATTACTCCGTCGCGAGCCAGCTCTGCCATGGCCTGATAGGCCGTTTGGCGGGTCGCCAGCGGTGCATGGTAACTGGCAAATCCGAGGATTGCGAGCAAACGGCTCCGGAGAACCGAGGCAGAGATCACGAGCTCCTCGCCGACAACGGTTCCTACTTGGACAACCCGTGCCCCCTCGGCTGTATGCAGGAGCGCCGCTTGGGCCGGAGGACCCCACAAGTAATCAATGACCACGTCTACCGACACATCGCCCAGACCGGTCCGCAGTGCCTGAGCCGGGTCTTGCACAGGGGTTAGGGGCACCACGGCATCAGCCCCATAATGACGCGCTAGGGCCAATGCCGCAGGGTCTCGATCTGCCGCAGCGACATAACCTGCACCTAAGAATTTGGCCACTTGCACGGCAAGCAGCCCCACAATGCCCGCGCCTAAGACCAACACCCGTTCGCCCGGTTTCAGGGCCGCTCGCCATGCGAGCGGCAGCCAGGCGGCCAACCCCGAATTGCCCAGCACCGCCGCCACGGCATCATCCACCCCCTCCGGGATGGAAATGAGTTCGGCAGAGGGAACCACCGTGCGCTCCGCCATACTCCCAAACGGAGGACGCGGTTGTTCAAAATACACACGGGTTCCCTCCGCAGTCAGCCCTACCCCTTCATAACCGGCTACACAGGGTAAAACCGTCGGCTTGAGATAGTGAAGGCCACTCGCGTAGGTCATGTCAAATCGACTAATCGCCGCGGCGCGTACGGTCACCACCTGCTCTCCGGCCGCTGCCACGGGATCAGGAAAGGTCTCGTACACCGGTACCCCGTAATGATGCAACACGGCAGCTTTCATCAAATCACACGCCTTTCAATGTCTCTAAGTGTTCTGCCACATCGCATAAGAACTGCTCAATGGTGACCAATTGCTGTGGGGTGTACCGCGAGAAAAACTCGGCCACGCGCTCGCGGACTTCGTGATGCACGGCCTGATGCCAAACGTTCACCCGCTCACCCCGGTCCGTACAGCGGTAATAGACATTTTTCTGGTTGTCGGGCTGTCGATAACTGATGATGTCGCCCCGTTCCAGTAGCCGGTTGACGATCTTTGAAATCGCCCCGCGGGTCAGACCGAAGTGGGCCGCAAGACTGGTCACCTGCGTGCTGTCCTGACCCGCAATACGATGCAGCACATGGAGTTCGGACAGCGTATAGGCGGCCTCGGCGTCGCCCGCAGTACCGGGTGGACCGGAGCGCCACGCCCCTCCACGTCGTGAAGCGGCCTGCGCGTCTAGTTGAAGCCGGATCTGTTCCCAGCGATCGACGAGGAGGGTGCGGCGATCCGTGTCTTGCCGCATGGGCACCACCTCCAATTGTTTACCAGGAAACAATACGGCTTGCGGCGCGTCCCGTCAACCTCCAATAGTGCACAGATTTTGGGTAACTATTCAGGTACCCCCTAGAGAAGGCGATTCAGCCATTTGACGGAATTTTGGTTCGAGGCATGTTGGGTCA
>JAJZZP010000008.1 GCA_021797515.1 Bacillota bacterium
GTGTTCCTCACCCGTCCGCCGCTGAAACGCCCGAAAGCGCCCCCGCTCGACTTGCATGTATTAAGCACGCCGCCAGCGTTCGTCCTGAGCCAGGATCAAACTCTCCATGACTCCACTGCTGACTCTGGTCTTCCTGTACTTCCCTTTTGCGTGACTGACGATATAGTTTTCAAGGACCGGGTCGCAAGATTTTCATCTTGCGGCTATGTGTTCTCTCGAACAGCAAAACATATCCTATCACGCTCTGACAAACAATGCAAGCCGATTCGACAAAAAAATTTAATCTTTAGGTTCCGTCATCTTCTCTAAATTTAAAGCTTCATTTAAGCGATTTTCATCTAATAAGTTTTGTTCGCGAACAATTTGACGGACTGTCTTCCCTTCGGCAAAAGCAGCCTTAGCGACCACAGCTGCTTTATCGTATCCGATATAAGGATTCAAAGCGGTAGCCAGCGCCGTGTTCATCTCAACAAATCCCGTTACTCGCTCCACATCCGCTTCCAACCCGACGAGGGCAAATTCCGTGAATGCCTTTAGGCCGTTGGCAAGAATATTGATCTCGTGCAAAAAATTAAAGGCCGCCACCGGCATCATCACGTTAAGTTCCAGCTGAGCGCCCGCGACTGCACTTTGAATGGTGGCATCATTGCCAATCACTTGGTAACAAATCATGTTCATCATCTCAGCCATTACCGGATTGACTTTACCCGGCATTATCGACGACCCCGGTTGCACAGCAGGCAGTCGCAATTCAGCAATTCCGGTTCTTGGGCCCGAACTTAGCAATCTCAAATCGTTGGCAATTTTGCCAACAGCTGTGGCCAATCCCCTCAGTGTGCCAGAAACTTCTAAAACAGCATCCAAATTTTGAATAAACGTAAACATATTATCAGGCTGTTTAAACGGAAGACCGGTTTTTTCCGCTACCGCCAGGGTGGCCAGTGCCTTATATCGTGGATGTGCATTAATGCCAGTGCCCACCGCATTTCCTCCAAGACCAATGGCATAAAGCCGTTCACAACGATTAGCTAGACTTTGCCGCCAATATCGCAGCGCGCCGGCATAACCACCAATCTCTTGGCCTAATCGCATTGGCACCGCATCCTGCAAATGCGTGCGTCCTGACTTGACCACGGGCATCCATTGCCCTGCCTTGAGGTCCAAAACTGCAATTGCCTCGTCGATTGTCGGCAACAAGTCATGCACCACCGCTTCGGCACCAGCAATGTGAATCGCCACGTGGATAGTATCGTTAGTCGACTGTGCCATGTTCACCTGATCATTCGGATGAACCACCCCGACGTCGCCTCGCTTGCCCCCCAACAACTCTTGGGCTCGGCTGGCAATCACCTCGTTGGCGTTCATGTTCTGCGAAGTGCCCGCCCCAGCCTGATACACATCAACGACAAACTGACTATCCCAACTTCCGTCAATCACTTCGTCGGCCGCCTTCATAATGGCACTGGCAACCGATGCCTCCAAGGCACCCGCTTCACGATTAGCCTTAGCTGCAGCCCACTTAATGATCCCCTGAGCCCGGATAAACCTTCGGGGCAGTCGTAGCCCGCTAATTGGAAAATTATGTATGGCTCGTTGGGTCTGGGCTCCCCAATAAGCCGCTGATGGCACTTTGACTTCGCCTAATGAATCTTTGCTGATGCGAAATTCTTCACTCACTTGTTGTCGACTCCCTTTATGTTAATATGATGTCCCAAACCTTTGTCCTATTATTTTACTCCTTATTGCGGACCTGAATCAGTCTAGTGAACCAAAACTAGAGCTCACTAGCCTTTAAGCAAGCAAGAATTCGCAATAGCCCAGGCATTTCTCAACGACCCCGGCCTGAAGGTCGGGGCTTGCGACTCCCCGCAAGTGCGGACGAGGCCCGAAGCCGTCTCCTTCCTTAAGGTGGGGTCGCATCGTAGGGCGGTTGACGACGCCCTCACGACGGTGGGCTTGCCGCCGTCGCCCACCCGGTACTCAATTCCCCGACGGTGCAGGTTCATCGCGCCAATCCGATCATCGTTCGACCGATAATGGCATTGTTGACACGCAAAGCGATGCCGCCGCTTATCCCGATTCGCGCGCGCACTCGAATCTAGTCTCGGGGTACCGTTGGCTCGATGTGACTCCTCCTCGCAGAGCGTGTAAGGCTAATTATGAAGTCGTGTAAAATTCATTATGTGTCGGGAGCGCTGTTACATTCGTTCGATTGCCGTTTGGTGTTGTCTTAGTGTTGGGAAACAAGTCACCATTGATCTATAATTAACGATACAGTATTCGTAATCAAAGGAGTGGCTAGACGGGATGACATTGGAAGATGAAAAGGAAACCTGGCTACGACACACGCACACGTGGAATACGCGCGCGAACCAGGTGCACGATCCGTTGTTTCTGGAGCATCCAGAGTTTTTTGATGCCCGCGACTTGGTTCAGGTCAAATATGAAATGCTGCGGCGGGTGCATCTCGGGGGGCAGACGGTCACCCAGACGGCGCCTGCGTTTGGCTTTACCCGCACCGCCTTTTACCAAGCCCAGGGACTGTGGGTCACGCACGGGCTCATCGGATTCGTACCAAATCGTCCAGGACCTCGGGGACCGCATAAGCTGTCCGCTACCGTGATGAATGCCGCATATGCGACTCTGGCTGCGCATCCCGATTGGCATTACCGGGACCTCGCCGCATGGATCCAGGACCAATATGCCATCACCATTCATCCACGGAGTCTTGCGCGGGCCCTACATGACCGAAACCTACGCTAGTCCCTGCTGCGGAGGACAGTAGGGGTCCCTCGAGAAGATGGCGCGATGACCTATGACGGCTTGCGAACCGTATTGGACTATATGTGCGCTGTGCCTGTAACATGGCAACAACAGGCAGTACTGGCGGGGCTTGTGGCCGTAAAGCCGGTTCCCGTCGCCCTTCTCACGATGCCCCGCAAAAATGAGTGCGCATCTTAGCCAAGCGGCAGGAAAATCAACCATCCAGCTCCCGCCGACTTTTGAACGCCGGTTTCTCGTAGCCATCACTAGACGGGGGCTTAATACTATTCCGACTATTTTTGATGGAGTTGACGCGTCGATTCTTTCGCCTGTGCTTCCAAATCGGCTACGCACAGAGCCGAGGTCATCCCGATCTCATGCGGTGCCTGATTGCAGGCGGCAACCCGCATCTCGTGAGTCGGTTTCCGAGGATCCATCCCCAGCCTCTTTTTTTAACGAATGAACTTCCCATAGAACATCCGTGGAAGAATTTTATGATGGTACTGAGTAGTTACGTTTTTTTAAAGGGCCTTAGCCACTTGTCAAAACCCAGCATGGCACATTAGCACAGCGATACTCAACCGTGCATTTCACTTAGCCATCGGCGAGTGCCGGGTCTCTTCTAGGGCACGGCTCAAAAGCTCACGCATTACCTCTGAAGGAGGAGTGTGTGTCTCCCGGGAAATCCGTTGCACCTCACGAATTTGCCACGTATAGAGATAATAATCGGCACGCTTTTGATCTTTGACTGGCGGCTTCATAACTTCCGGCCTCCTTGTGCAATTCCCTTTTGCATAAATAACGCCATGGCATTTAAAAGGTTACGCACGCTGATCAAAAAATATTCCCGATGGTATGAAACGTCCACGGAGCCTCCCGCTTAAAACGTTGGCCGGGTTTGCCTGATCTCTTGGTGAGAACCTATGTTGGGTACCCGTTATGATGGACTGATCATTGCTGACCAAATCCGTCGCCATCTTCCTGTCTCATCGCCTCACGGTTTCTTGATCGGTCGTCCACCGGAGGGCGCTCCTCAGGCCGTCACCGAGCAGGTCTGCCATTAGGAGCCCTCAAATTTCCACTTATTATTTCCCAGTTTTTGGTGATTTCGAGGACATCCTTAGCCAGCTCTTCCTACCCTGAAACTTCCCTAAATTGCGGCCTGGGTAAACCTATCCAAGCCCGACGCAAACGCCGCACGGTGTGGTATTTTATGTCAGTAACGTCTGCCTAGACGACCAGATCCTCTAGGATCCGATGCCTAATGCCTCCCGCTGGCGGGCAAGAGGTGCAGACGCACCTGGTTATCGTGATGGCCTTGGCCTTTTCCTCTATGGGGCGTTTCATCCTCTATTGCGGCCGCCAGGCCATGGGAGTCTCAAAGGGCGTGTCCCTGCCTTGATTGAGAATCGCCACCTCCACCTGCTTGGCTTCGCAAACCGCAAAGACCCAGTCGGCGCCAAAGCGTGAGAGACGGCCCTTGTGGGTGATGATCAGCCGACCGATGCGGTCGGCCAGGCTATCATTCAACAGTCGTTTAAGATCTTTCGTGTGATAATTCATTCCCGACCCGAGATCGGCCACGACCTCAAACGTGCAGCCTTGGCAGGCACAATGGAGTTCCAGCACCGGCTTTTGCCGTTCCAGATCCTCTTTTTGGTCATGGCGAGACACCCGCGCATAGGCCACGGTTTTGCGATCGGGGGTCTTCGAGCCGTGACCCCCAAGCGACTCAGATCATAGCGACGATCTCGGCAGTGTGGTCGGGGTGACACCCAAAAATCGAGCCGCTTCGCGAATACTCACCAATTGACGGTCCATATCCAAATTTTACATGATTGGATAAGTATATACACCATTTAAGGAACCTGTTTAAACCCTCCTAGTCGACCACCTCTTTTAGCCAGGGAAAAGAACTTTGAGCCCCTTCTTTGGTGGTGGATAGCGCAGCCGCCCGATTGGCCACGCGAATCGCATCGCTTAACGCCTCTCCCCTATCCAGCCCTGCTGCCAAAGCCCCTGCAAAAGCATCGCCGGCACCTACCGCATCAATGGCCGAAACTTCCTCAGCCGGCAAGTAGAATAGGCCCCGAGCCGTGGCCCATACCACGCCTTGGGACCCCAATTTCACAATTCCCACCTCGGCCCCACGGGCCCGTAAATGACGCGCCGCAATTTTAGCCGTGCGCACATCGGTCACCGCTCCGCCGACCAAAATCTCCGCTTCCCCTTGGTTAGGTGCCACAACATCTGCTTTAAATAACGATTTGGGAAAATTTTTCGAAGCAGGCGCGGGATCCCAAATGACCCGGGCCCCCACCTTTTTCGCTGTCAATATTGCTCGTTCCACTAAGTCAATGGGAATTTCACACTGCACCACCAATACATCTCTAGGTCCCAATATTTGCTGCAAATCCGTTAGAGCGTCGGTCCCCACTTCCCCATTGGCACCGGGGATCACCGTGATCGCATTTTGCCCGCCATCTTCGACGACAATAAAGGCCAAGCCCGTAGCCGAGGTTTTGCTGACCCCAATATGGCTCAGATCGACTCCATCTTGCCGTAAAAATTTTAACGCTTGCATGGCAAAAGCGTCTTCGCCCACCATCCCCAACATAATGGTGCGAGCACCCATCCTGCATGCTGCCAACGCCTGATTCGCGCCTTTACCGCCAGGCAGTGCTAACATCCCGCGGGCCATGCGCGTCTCTCCCGGAACCGGTATTTTATCAGTGCGAGCCACCAGATCCAGGTTAATGCTCCCTAATACGACGACACTCATTTGGACCCGAGTGTTTTCCGCACTTCCCTCACCCCACCGTCTGACAACGTAGTTTATTTTAGCTTAAGTAATTCGCCTTTCAGAGACAAATTTCCTCTCTGGCTCAATCTCTAACCTCAAAGATGATATCATCGATCGCATAATACTATTGTAAAAGAGGGACAACATGGAATTTGCCACATGGCTTGACGCGGCACCCGGCCGTTACGGGGTTTTTGCATTAAATTTGGCCAACGGAAAATCCGTGAGCTACCACGAAAAAGATATTTTCCCCTCCGCCAGCACAATCAAAGTGCCTATTATGATCGAGGTATTTCGCCGAGTGGAAGAGGACCATTTATCACTAGATAGCTTGCTCACTCTTCGTGCCGAAGATCAGGTCGGCGGTTCTGGGATTCTCTTTGATTTGACCCCCAACTCGGCATATTCGCTCCGCGATTTAACCACCTTAATGATTACCGTATCCGACAACACGGCAACCAATCTATTAATAGACTATCTCGGGGTCGATGCGGTCAACGCCACCATGCGGCGGCTGGGTGCCAATGATACCGTGTTAGAACGCCGTTTACAGCGTGTGCCGGTAGAGCGTCCCTCAGTAAATCGTACCACCCCTTATGATCTAACTCTCCTGATGGAACAGTTAGCCAAGGGTGAATGCGTCTCCTTGTCCGTGAGCGAACGCATGGTAAGCTTACTAAAACAATGCCAAGGCCCCGTAAGCATTACTGCCCTCGAAGCACGCTCATTGTTTTGTGGCCAACCCCCGACTGTCACTGTAGCCCACAAAACCGGGTCGCTTTCCAACGCCAATCACGATGTCGGCATCGTGTATTCCCATGACGGGTTAGCCTACGTGGCCGCTCTCATGAGCGAAGGTGCCCCGCATGACACTTTGGCTCCGGTACTGCGACGAATCGGTCGGGCCCTTCCCCAACTCCTTCGCTAAGGAGTTGGGGAATCCACCCGTCGGACTAGCCAGCGCACAATGTCATTGCGAGTGACTACTCCCAATAAGCGACCATGCTCAATGACAAACACTCGGCGAATACTTTGCCGCAACATCAAATCGGCAATTTCGCCGACGGGAGTTGCGGGTGCTACCGTCACCGGCGATCGACTCATCATTTTCTCGACGGATTGTTTAAGGAGGTGGTCACGGTCCTCCCGCCACACATTTTCGTCAATCACCACATGCGTAGGACCTAATAGGGTGTGATATACTTTCTGCGCTTTCTGCTGAACAGCCCGCAACACATCACCTCCGGTGATGACACCCACCAAATGATCCTTGGAATCAACAACCGGCAGCCCGCTAATGGTATGCTCTTTCAATAAGGCCACTGCCTGACCTATCGTCGCTGTGGAAGAAATTTTTATTACGTCATGAGTCATGATTTCCCTAGCTATCA
This sequence comes from Bacillota bacterium, assembly GCA_021797515.1. Classification (GTDB taxonomy): domain Bacteria; phylum Bacillota; class Sulfobacillia; order Sulfobacillales; family Sulfobacillaceae; genus Sulfobacillus_C. The sequence goes on from JAJZZP010000008.1 coordinate 6,958, forward strand.
CATTGAGCCCTCCCCTATCCCTACTTCCCATCTCGATTGTACCGCAGTTCTGATACAATAGCTTCGGTAGTTTCCCAAGTGCAGAAGGAGCACGGATAGATGCAGATCTAGAGCCAACTCGTCACTCCCACCCTTACCCGCGCTTTTTCTGTCTTACTGGAGTTTCGCACCCCCACAATACACCGTTTTTAGGCGCGCATTATCCGCAAGCCCTTGAAATCCGCCGGTTGTTCCGGTTTCCACTTTGACCATTTAGGCGGACTGATTGAATACTTATAATTGATCACCCAGGAAGGATTCTGCAAACAGGGCTTTGAGGGTGGCATATTCTGGCACCCGTTGACATTGCGCGAGGTCCACAGGCGTCGCGCCAAGTTCTTGTCGCCCCACTCGGCGACAAGGTCTTCACACAGCACGCTTACGATTGGTAGGCATCGACTCTCTCCGGAAATACGCCACCAAGGTGTAGAGGATACCGCACACCGTGACAGAACAGACGCAACTTGTGGCATCGAAATCTCGCGCTAGGCACTGACCCAGTCCCAAGTGCTGCCTGTTCTCTTTAAAAAATCACTGCAATCGTCCAACGCGTCGCGTAGGTTTCCATCATGGTCAAAAAGGTCAGCGACGTGTCCGTGGACAAAAACGCGCACCATTGTTTCCGATACGGGAATCGGCACAGGTACAGTTTGATGTCGCCGACGCCTGCAAAATAGCGGGTGTTGAGTGTTCGGCCACACTGCGTGGCCTTCTTTTTTCACCGTCGCGTACAGGGCCTTCACGTCGAACTTTTTCCCCTGGTAGAGATATTGACGCTTGTCCTTGCGGACCCCACACACGACGTGCAACGCTTGGCTTTTGATCTGCCGTATCGCCTGGATAGAGCCTTTATTGCTAAACCCACTATCCGTCAGCACGCATTGCGCCCGCAATCCGTGTTGGATGACGCGCTAGATGATCGTGATCGATTGCGGGATTTAATCCACGGGGCACTCCTGTCGTCGTCTGTTACCAGGCGGCCCCGGCACCGCGGTTTTCTTGTACTGCTGCTTGCGCGGCTTGCCGCGCCACCGCTTTTCCGAATGAATGCGAAAATCCAGCGGGAGGCAGCGGATTCCATCACAAAAGCCCGGACCAGGTCTTTGACCCCTCACATCGTTTTTCTCACGACCTGGTCGACGATGTACACACGTTTTCGATGCGCCGACCGACGCGCGCGCCGGCCGAAACATTAATGTTGAACGCCGTCGTGTCCGCCACGTCCGTGGCGGGATGGGTGAGCGTTTGGAATCGCTTGGTGCCTCCATCCACAATCGCTCTCCACAGCATCATCGGATGGTTTTTTCGGCGATAAATGGCATCTTTTTTCATCGGCGTGACCTACTGACATTGACGGGGATAAAAACCATTGACGCTGTGGTGCAACATCCAAGGCAACATGATCATGACCGCAAAAATTTCGGTTACCGGGTAGCCTTCTGCTTTGGCGTAATTCACCGTGCGGAGGATCCTATTGAATTTGAGGAAGCGCCTGACTTCGAATATAATAACTTGACTTTCGCACCTCGAAATCACAACAAATCTAATGGGGGAAAAGGACGCAAAACCCGCATGAATACTGGGTTTTTGGTATAATTAAGGTGCATGCCAAATCAACCAAAAACGGAG
>JAJZZP010000003.1 GCA_021797515.1 Bacillota bacterium
ACGGGCGTTTGATCCGGATCTCGCCCAGACATATCTTTTAGCCAAAGTCCTGGGTGCACTCCTCATCGATGCGATCCGGAATCCTGACCGGTCTTTTTCCCCCTACGGATTTCCCCTCAAAACCGATGCGCAGCGCCGTTTGGCGGTATACCCAAATGGTGTGGAATGACCTCTGTCGGATCGTCCAAGGATTCTCCGATCTGCGGGACTGGTGTACCCCAGGACAGAACTGGAAACGTCATCTGCATGAACGATCTCGAAAACGGCGTCTTCAGTGTGATGTCGCGTCATAAGTTAGCGCCTATGGGAAAAAAACCGCCGCCCTCGGAATGACACTGCTCTTTTTGCCCCCCTACTCGTCCAATCTAAACTTCATCGAACGTCTCTGGAAATTCGTCAAAGCGGAGTGCCTCCACTCCCACTATTACAAGAAGTTCCCTGAGTTTGGCAACGCGATCTCCACCTGGTTGTCCAACACGTCAACAGCACATCAATCACGTCTCGATACCTTGCTGACCCGCAAGTTCAACGGTTTAAGTCCGCCGCCTAAAACGTTAAATTTGATCCGCGCGCAGATACACAAGACGACATTCAGTCCCCACGCTTTCACCATTTGCGCCTCCGTTGACCGCACTGCATCGCGCCAATATCCTGCATGCGCGACATGCCGACCCGGATACCGGGTCCGCACACTGCAATCCTGCGCTCATTGCCCATACGGGGAGCGGTCACCGCGGACAAAAATAGGCTCACCAACAACGTCCGCCACATCTCCATCACCACATACCTCCTAAAAACTCGGAAGGGGTTGCATCAAGATTCGTGTGATGCCATAATAAAAGAACCTTCGAGTGGTAAATTTTGGTACTCACTACCGACATCATGCCACTCGGAACACCTGTTTGGTACCCCTCAAAAACAGTGTCGAATTTTACCACATTCTTCAAAGTTTAGCTTCTAACCTTTCTTGAATTTAGACGCAAGAATCCCATTTCTCCCATACTATATCCACGACAGCCTCGTGTTGGTACAACGACAAGGCGGCAGTCAGCAACATTCTTAACCCGCAACCCAATTTCGGTACCGAGGGGAATATGCAAATGGATGATTCTGTACTTGCTCTATCAGACTTGTGGGTTGCCTGGCAACCAATCGTCGATTTAAAATCTGGCGAAATTTATGGGCACGAGGCACTTATCCGAGGAACTGCAGGTTCTCCATTTGCTATGCCCGCCCAAATATTTCCTGCGGCAACAGCACAAGGCATCGCCACCGAACTCGAGATAACCTGCCGCCGTCTGGCTTTTTTGGGAGCAATGCAACATATCCCAACATCCCAGCGTGTCTTCATCAATATTTCCAACCATCTGTCGCAATTGCCGCTCAACGTTCCCGAATCCCTAGATACCCATCCTGAACGTTTAGCTATTGAAATTTCTGAGGCCGAGCCGATACTGGGCAACCAAGAGTTGTTGCAGATAGTGCAACAGTGGCGACAACATGGCTATACTATCGTGCTCGACGATTACGGTAGCGGATATGCTAGCGCAGCAACAGTGCTAGCTCTGGCACCCGATATTATTAAACTGGACCGCCTACTGGTAGCGAATCTTGACCAAGATCGCGCAAAACAGAGTATTGTGTCGTCAGTGCGAGACTACACAGCTGATCTCGGCATCAAAATTATCGGGGAAGGAATAGAAACGGAATCCGAGTATCGCATGCTTAAAGAACTTCAAGTGGACTTTGGACAAGGATATTGGTTGGCACGCCCGTCACCCACGCCATCTCTTTCCCACTTCGACCTTGGGATAACTCAAGAATTTGCTTCTGCAACGAACCTGACGCATCCAAAAGGGCTCCATCCCTTTGATTTTTACCGTGCGGCTATTTTCTCCTCCTCAATTCCTTCGTATATTGTTGATCGGCGGCGCACCATTGTAGCATGGAACCCCGCGGCAGTTGCTCTCATTGGGTACGAATCGCTCACGGGACAAAAGTGTTTTGGCGGTACCTTGCTGCACCAAAATCCCGAAGGTCATGCGATTTGTTTTAGAACGTGTCCGTTGGTATGGGGTATGGCTCGAAGACGCATCGAGGGCCCCCACCTGGTGTCTTTCCGTGGAGCAGATGGGCGCCGAAAAAATGCGTTAACTACAATATTCCCGATTTGGGACGCTCACACGCAGCGCGTTATCGGCGCTTTAGAGCAATTTCATCCATGGCCAGGTCGGGAGAATTGATGTTGCGACTATGGTTAATTCCAACAACCTTTGGTACTGGCACCAAACAAGGCGACCGGATAAGGTAACCCTAATGCACCGATCTGATCCTCTGGCACGTAGCGGAATCCGATTGCCTGGTTAAAAAAACCTACGATAATCTCTATCGGCTTTTCTCGGCCCCTCACAGGATTCGTCTGCTCGGGGGTGGCTTCCGCCCCATGGAGCGTGGACGCGTTTCCCATGCTCCCCGCTCAAGATCCCGGTAGAAGAAGAATGGCAGGAAACTCCCATCGGTGTTCCGTCGGTGGTGCATTGAGCCCCAGTGTTACTGGGCCCTCATCACGATGCCCCGTCGCCACGTGGTGGCGACGGGGGGATATCCCGGTTATTCAGAGAATAGGACCTTGCGTACGCTAACCAGCCGTCTAAATACTGATGATGGGATGCCAATGTCTTCGTGATGATGCGTTTAATCCGCGCCCACGTACTTCAATCATCTTCCCGATAAGACGGATCGTGCCATTGATGCTGGGCTTGAATCCACTGTCGCAAGGCTTTGGGCACATTCTCCCGGAGAACTTTCATTCCGCCCCGCCGTCCGATGATCAGAGCCGCGGCGTAATGGACGCTGATGCCGTATTGCGGATGATACTTAAACCGCCCGATAATGGAGGTATAGGCTGGTTTCACGTGACGTATGTCCACACCTTATCGCACCGCCTCGCGTTCGATGGCTGTCAGCAACGCCCGATAGTTAAACTGGTGGGTCACGCGATTAAACCTGGGCGCTCACATTACGGTCATGGATGAACCGCAAGTCTTGCACCACCAGGCCTGCCACGCTTGCACACGAGCCGGTTCGGCGACCGGGTCATCGAGGGTTTTGAACCGGTTCCCCCACCGTTTTTGGGTACCAAATACCACGAGAGGAAACGTGTGCGCGTCCACGTGCTGCTGATAGAAGGCCTGCTGAGCTGTTTACGATGCCAGCTTCCTCTTTTGCCCAGCGATCCACCGAGCATTGGGGTGAGGGGCGGTTTGCAGGGTTCGCAGTCGCTCCTGGGTTTTTGCACCCGTTGTGTTCATAGCGTCAACCCGTCTTTCATCGCTTGATGGCGCTCCAAGGCTCCGAGGTTGGACAGACCGCCGAGTACGCAATTGAACGCAACCCGCAGCATAAAGCCGTATTTACGCATCAGGCGGCGCAGGATCGTGTCCTGTCCCGGCGTGACATCGAGCAAGACCCCAAAAATCGTGGTTTTCATTCCGGCACTCCTTCCTGCGCTAAGGCGGCCATCGTATGCCGTACGGCCGCCCCCATCTGTTTTCCGCCGCGTGTGCCGTAAATTCGGGCCGAGAATGATGTGGTGATGGCAATCAGATCGTCCACCAGCTCTTGCTGATCATTCTTGACGGTCTCATCCATCATCACAAGACGTACGCCAAAGGCGTGTAGAAAGGTTTCCAGATAGCCTAACCCAAACCGCGTTAATCGGTCCCAATATTCGACCACGACCACACCGGCCTGCTGTTCACGCACCAGATCTAGCAGTTGATGCAAGCCGCGGCGCTTTTCATTCAGCCCGCTGGCAACATCGGTGAAGGCAGCGACGACGGTCCAGCGGTGTTCGGCTGCGAAGGCCGTCAGCCGACCGAGCTGGCGGTCTAAATTCCCCGCCTCTTGTTGTTTTTTCGTGGAGACTCGCGCGTAGAGGAGACAACGCGTATCCCTACCCACATCAGGCGCATCCTCATGCATCAGGGCACGTAAGTCCGCGACCCGATAGCGCCGATGATTCGTCACGGTACGCACCGGAATCAGGCGTCCTTCGCGTTCCCACTTCCGGAGTCCGTCAATGCTCATGCCGAGCATCTTGGCGGCCTTGCCGATGCTGACAAACTGTTCGTCCATGGATCGATCACCTCAGCAACATTATGCAATATTGTCAGGGATATTCATATATTTGTTGTAAGCAGTTTCAACCTCCCCATCCACTGGAGACACCTGACCCCCGGTGATTTCGCATGCAACGACCACAACCAAATATTCCACCAGATCTTGGTTTGGATATTGGGTCCTAAAATTCGGGCCACCAAATACTCCCGAAACCTTAATTGGGGTCACGCCAAGCCCGGTTTCTTCACGTACCTCACGAACTATTGCTTCACTCGGTGTTTCTCCCGGATCCACAGCTCCTGCTGGCAACCCCCCCTCTAGGGTATCACTACGCCACAGCACCAAAATACTCCCATCCTGATTGCGAATTATGGCAGCCGCCCCAGGACTCAAGATCAGTTGGGGACCGATCAACTTCCGAAGATTTCGCAGATATTCGGAGATTGGCAAACCACACCTCCTGCTTCATCGGAATTTTTGGATGCACAATATACGAGTCGCCTTTACAACGGATCATCTAATTGTTCCGACCCAATGTCACGTCGGCGCAATCGACGATTGGCGCGCCGTTTTAGGCGCACAAACCATATCAACAAGGTGACACTAAAAGCCCACGCGATATCTCGTAAGACCATCCAGTGGTAATTCATAAAGAGAAAGCCACTGGCAGTCACCCCAAAAAACCCTACCAAAAACACTAAACTTTCAATTAAGTCTCCCACTCGATCTACCCGACGCATCATCTGGGTAAGTTCCGGCCGTGTAACCAATTCACCTGCAGCAGCGGTGGCCACGACCCCATCCACAGCCCCTGGCAATCGCCCTACCATAAGCACTGTCTCCCACACTCGTTGACCCACCGTATCCACCAGAGTAGCTGCTTCGGCACCGAACACGTCCGCGACTGTTCTACGGATAGATCCCAACCAAGAAGGACCCGCCGCCTGGCGCCTGGCATTGATTAAAGGCAAAGCTTCCTGACGTAGCAACTGCAGCCAATCCAACTCTGGGTCCAATGCCGAAACTAGCCCGAACAACATCCCAATAGCCCGGCCTAAAAACATGTACTGAGCGGGAAACAGCAATGGCTCTTCATACAGAAAATCTTGAAAATCGCTCACTACCCGTGTGAGTTGCGGACTGGGACTCAAGCGCGTCCCGGCACCACGTTTTAAAAGAACCGTCATGGCCCGCTGCAGCAATTGTTTTTGTGCATGCGGCGCTAAGAACCCCAACCCATCAATAGCATCGACGACCCGGCCGGCATCCTGGGCCAACACTCCTTCGACCAGTTGAGCAGCATAAGTCAGATGTTCTGGGGGAATGCGGCCGATCATCCCAAAATCTAAAAAGATCAACGTCCCATCATAGCCCGCAAAAAAGTTTCCTGGGTGCGGATCGATTTGAACCACTCCATCCACCACAATTTGTTGCAAAAAAGTGTTGACCAAGGTGTGAGCCAATATTTTGGGATCCAATCCAGCCCCGACGAGGGCGTCATGATCGGTCAGTTTATATCCCGATATGTATTCCATCACCAATACCGTTTTGGATGAATATGCCGGATACACCCGGGGGATCTTCACCGAGGGGTTGTCCGCAAAATTTTTGGCGAATGCCTCCAAATTTTTTCGTTCTTGAAGGTAGTCTAATTCGCGATTGACCATATCGCGAAACTCACGAAACAAGCGAACTGTATCTAAGCGGCGTCCAACACGCGTCCAACGCTTTAATGCTGCCATCACTTGTGCCAACGCTCTTAAATCTATAGATGCCAATTCTTTAATGCCGGGCCGTCTCACCTTAACCGCCATTTCATGACCCTCGTCGCGCAAAAAGGCACGATGAACCTGGCCTAGCGAGGCGGCTGCCACCGGTTCTTGGCCGAAATCACGAAACACCTCAATAATAGGTTTTTGATAAACCGATTCCAACAACTCTTGGACTTCAGCATACGGCGCCGCAGGAACCTGATCCTGCAAACCCGCCAATTGACGGGTAAACTCCAAAGGCAACACATCGGTACGAGCACTCAAAAATTGTCCCACTTTAATTATTAAGCCACCCAAGCGTAGGGCTTCGCGTCGGAAACGTTCACCGCCTAATTCATAGATACGAGCTTCTTTGGCTTTGGCTTCGATCTCGGGCAAACGGCGCTTAGCCCGGGCAATTGCCCGGGCATCCCGCCAATAACTGAGTGCCAAAGCAAAAATGGCATAAGTTCTAACCAGAGGATTTTTTGGTACCGCTTGCTGCTTTCTCAAAGTCACCTATACGACATCCTCAGGTTTGTCTTCGGCTTCGGTGCCCTCTTTAGGTTCTTTCCAGATATCAAATGCCTCCCGCAGCTTTTGGCGAAACCGTCGGCGGCGATCCCGATCATCGTCATCGCTCCAGGTTATCCGATACCCACCACGCCATAAGGACTTAAGACCTAAAAACGCCAACAACAACAGCCACCAGGGCCGACGATATCGTCGCCTCCACCACATTTTAGTCATCTTCTTTCTGTGAGTGCCTTATTGTGTCTTCTCTCATTATACTGCAGATCATCCCATCAGCGATTGAGGCTGGTAGGATGCCTCGTCTTGATCCTTTGAGGGGACAATTTGCCCAAACATGCCGCCTTAACATCAGGACAATCTCATCTAAGCCTGCTGGGGGTGGGTTAAGCTATCCCGGTTCAGGAGTTATTGCGGCACCGCAATAGTTCGCCAATGATGTCCCGCAATCATCAGCCGTTCCTGTCCCTTGGGCCCTTGAGACCCCGCATCATAAAGTTCTGGTGCCCCTGACCTCCACGCATCCAATACCGGCGTCAAAATTCGCCATGACTCCTCAACCTCGTCAAAGCGCAGAAAATAGGCGCGATCTCCATGCAATGCCTCCAATAACAATTGTTCGTAAGCCGAATAGTCGGGTTCATCAATTTTTTGATAGGGAGTGGCCAAAATGATCTGTCGTGTCTCGAGCGCCAATCCGGGTTCCTTGGCCCAAGCAACCACATCAATGCACTGATCTGGCCACATGCGGAATATTAGCCAGTTGCTTAAGGGTTTACCAAACAGCCCAGGCGGCACATCACGTAACTCCAACGCGATTTCGGAAAACCTGGCAGCTAAACGTTTGCCACTGCGAAGATAAAACGGTGTGCCATGCCACCGCCAATTGTCAACATAAAGCTTGAGAGCGGCGAAAGTATCCGTTGTTGAACTTGTAGGGATGCCGGTTTCATCATGGTATCCTTTCACTTGTTGAGTACCTACTAATCCGGCCTGATACTGTCCCCGCAAGGCAAAAGCATCCACTTGATCGTCAGGAATGGTACGCACTGCTCTGAGTACCTCCACCTTATGCTCGCGAAGCACGTCCGCATCCCATGTGGATGGCGGGTCTAACGCGGTTAGCGTAAACAACTGCATTAAGTGATTTTGGATCATGTCTCTCAGTGCGCCAGCCCGGTCGTAATATTGCCATCGACCTTCCACTCCCAATGTTTCCGCTACCGTAATTTGCACCTGTCGTACATGGTCCGAATTCCATACCGGCTCCAAAAATCGGTTAGCAAATCGAAATACCAAAAGATTTTGGGTGGTTTCTTTGCCCAGAAAATGGTCAATGCGGTAAACCTGATTTTCTTGCCAAAATTTATGGATCCGTTCGCGTAAAGCTTTAGCTGAGTCAAAGTCCCAACCAAAGGGTTTTTCCACCACCAGTCGCCGCCACCCATTGCCAGTTGACGATAGCCCGGCCTCTCCCAATCCTTCCGCGGCATCACCAAAGAGCTGCGGTGGCAGCGCAAGATAGAATAGGGCGTTTGCGGAAATTTTGCTTTGAAGCCGGCTCAACGACGCGGCAGTCAAATCTCCGGAAACGTATTCGATTTGTCCTTTCAAACTCTCCCATACCGCGCCATCATAATCATGCTCAAATTGCTGCAGGTTCTGTTCCAGGTGCTGCAGAAACTGTGCTTGGGTGAAGTCTTCTACCGCATAACCGATAATACGGGTATTGGGCCACTGTTTTAACGCGTAAAGGCGGAATATGGCGGGGAACAATAGTCTTCGGGTCAAGTCTCCTGTAGCACCAATAATGACGATCGTCGAAACTTCCTGCGAATCTACGGTCATATCTGCTCCTTTCTCCTAATCCGTATCATTTGGTTGTCATAGCCAGTAGATTCCATTATACCCTAATTCGACATATGAACTTTCCCCCAAGGCCCCGTCAAAGTCCTCCCTAATCAAATAGCGCATAACGTTGAAATTTAGGATGGACTTTTTCTAGAGGATCTGCTATCGTGACCTTATGCATACAGACCCCGCGATGTACCAAGGAA